>CAZXVW010000043.1:0-24640 GCA_964644025.1 uncultured Solibacteraceae bacterium
CACCTGTTGAGGGAACTCAGCACGCACCAGGCCAAAGCCTTCCGCCTGCCCGGTCTGTAGCCAGAGACGAGAAACCCCTTTCCGTCCTTTTCCGCGTAGTGTCAGTCAGATAGCGCTTGTTCGAGGCTGGAATTCCGGATGAGCGTGCAGGTGCGGACCGCACATCAGCCACCAAGCTGCGGCACCTCGACCCAAGCGCGCCTGGCCCAGGACTCCAGGCCCTTTTCGGCCAATTGGACGCCTTTGGCTCCCTCGAGCAGGTTCCAGCGGAACGGCTCGTCCTTCACTACGTGCCGCAGGAAAAGCTCCCACTCGGCTTTGAAGGCGTTGTCGTACGCCTGGAGGTTGGGCACCCGCTGCCAGCCGTCGAAATAGTCGATGAGGCTTTCGACGTCCGGGTTCCAGACGGGGCGGGGCGTGGCGCCGTAAGGCTGGATCCAGCAATCCCGGAGGCCCGCGACGGCCGTGCCGCGCGTACCATCCACCTGCAGGGTGAGCAGGTCATCGCGGCGGACACGCACGCACCAGGATGAATTGATGTGGGCGATGACGCCGCCCGCCAGCTCGAAGGTGGCATAGGCGGCGTCGTCAGCGGTGCACTGGTAGGGATTGCCGTTTTCATCCCGGCGCTGCTTGATGTGCGTGGCGCCGAGGCAGGAGACGGCTTTCACTTCCCCGAACAGATTGTCCAGTACGTAGCGCCAGTGGCAGAGCATGTCGGTGATGATGCCGCCGCCGTCTTCCTTGCGGTAGTTCCAGGAGGGCCGCTGGGCGGGAACCGGATCACCGGCGAAAACCCAATAGCCGAATTCGCCGCGCACCGACAAGATCTGGCCGAAGAAGCCGGTTTCCCGGAGCATTTTCAGTTTCAGCAGCCCGGGGAGCCACAGCTTGTCCTGGACCACGCCATGCTTGACGCCCGCTTTCTTCGCCAGCCGGTACAGCTCGTAGGCCGCGGCGGCGGAGTGGGCGCTCGGCTTCTCGCAATAGACGTGCTTGCCCGCCTCGATAGCCTTCTTGACCGCATCGAAGCGGCGGAGCGTCGTCTGGGCGTCGAAATAGATCACGTTGCGGGAATCGGCCAGAGCTTCATCGAGGTTGGTAGTCATCTTGCTTACCCCGGACATTTCGGCGAGCCTGGCCAGCTTGGCCGGATTCCGGCCCACCAGGACCGGGTCCGGCATGATCACCTCCTGGTCAGTGAGCCGGACTCCGCCCTGCCGGATGATGGCCACAATCGAGCGCATCAGGTGCTGGTTGGTCCCCATGCGCCCGGTGACGCCGTTCATGATGATCCCGATCTTGTGTACGGTTGCTTCCGCCACCGCTAACTCCTTTCCGTCGCGCCTGTTCCGGCTTCTGCTTTCCCAGTGAATTGCGGTTGCGCGCCCGCGGGCAGCGGCGGCGCGTCCACGCCGGCCCGGGGCAGCGTGCCCTCCAGTTCCTGCTTCCAATGCGCCACGTCGCCCGCCGGGCCGTAGCAATAGATCATCCGCATCGGGGCACTGCCGGTGTTGGTGAGCTGGTGGAACACGCGCGGCGGAATATAGACCGCCTGGCCGGCGGCCAGCGCTTGCCGCTCCTGGCCCAGGCACATTTCGCCGGCGCCTTCCAGGATCAGGTAAACCTCTTCCTGCTCGTGATTGTGCCAGGGCACCTGGCCGCCGCCCGGGGCAAGCGTCACCATCCCCATGCAGAAGTTCTGGCACTGGATGGGCGAAGCGCCGCCCGCGATATTCCGCGTGGTGCGCCGGGCCGGATAGCTCCGGCCCTTGATGTTGTTCAGGTCAGCAATGATCATGAGAAGCTGCTCCGAAGATCCAAGGTAACAAATTCCCTTCCGGGTGGCTGGCGGCGGGTGCATAATATGGGCAGGACAAGGAGGTGCAAGAGCAGATGAGCGCAAAGTTGCCGCGCCGGTCATTCGTGGGTGTAGGCTCAGCAATGGCCCTGCGGGCCGCCGCCGGCAGAAGCGTTACCGACCGGCCGGCGCTGCTGGGGGGCGATCCCGTCCGCAGGAAGAAATTCCCGTCCTGGCCCCAGGTGCGCCCGGAAGACGAGGCGAGCTGGCTGGATGTGCTGCGGGCGTGCAAGTGGTGGCGGAAACAGGGTCACTATGTCCGCGACTTTGAAAAAGCATGGGCCGGGCGGATGGGCGCGCGTTATTGCCTGGCCACGGCCAACGGAACCAGCGCGCTCATGGCCTCGCTCAGCGCGCTCGAGGTGGGCCCGAAGGATGAAGTGCTCGTCACTCCGTACACGTTTATCGCCACCATCAACGCGATCCTGGCGATGTACGCGCTTCCGGTGTTCGTCGATACCGATCCAGAGACCCTGATGATCGACGCGGGGAAGATCGAGGCCGCCATCACGCCGCGAACGCGCTGCATTCTGCCGGTGCACATCGGTGGAAACGTGGCCGACATGGACACGATCCGCGCGATTTCGAGGAAACACAACATCCCCGTCGTTGAAGACGCCTGCCAGGCGCACCTGGCCGAATGGCGCCACCGGAAGGTTTCCACGCTGGGGGCCCTCGGTTGCTTCAGCTTCCAGAAATACAAGAACCTGCCCGGCGGCGAGGGCGGTGCGGTTATGACCAACGACGAAGCGCTGTACCGCCACGCTTACGGATTCCACTCCCACTACCGCACGCCGCAGGAAGGGCCCGCCGATGCGAAGCAGTGCCGGAATGGTCTTAACCTGCGCATGGCGGAATTCCAGGCGGCGCTGTTGCTGGAGCAGATGAAGCGGATCGACGACAACGCCGCCCGGCGCGACCGCAACGCCGCCACGCTGGACCGGTTGCTCGAAGACGTACCGGGCATCTCGCCGGTGAAGCGGTACCCCGGCTGCACGCGGAACGCCTATCACATGTACATGATGCGCTACGCCCCGGGGGCTTTCGGCGGGCTGGCAAGCGACCGCTTCGCCGCCGCATTGCGCGCCGAGGGGATTCCCGTCTCGACCGGCTACCAGCCTCTCAACAAGCATCCGTTCCTGGAAAACACCCTGAACTCGCGAACTTTCCGCGCCATTTACACCCGGGAGGAAATCAGCCGGTGGAGAGAACGGAACCACTGCCCGGTGAACGATCAGGTCTGCCGCCAGACGCTGTGGCTGAGCCAGCCCATCCTGCTGGGTGAAACATCGGATATGGAGGACATCGCGCTGGCGATGCGAAAGCTCCAGCGTCACGCCGAGCAGTTGCGGCGGGGTTAAAGTTTCAGGCGAGCACTTGCGCCGCGATGGCCCGCGTGAGCTCGCGGATGCCCTCGCCGGTCACAGCGGAGATCTTGAAAAACGGCAGCTTACGGGCGGCGGCGAGTCCCGCGAGGCTGTTGACGCGGCTGGGCTCCTGGGCGGCATCCATCTTGGTGGCTACCACCAGCATCGGCTTTGCCGCCAACTCATGGCTAAAGCTGGCCAGCTCGGCCATGATCACGTCGAAGTCTTTCGCCGGGTCGCGTCCGCCGGCCTCGGAGACATCCACCAGGTGGAGGAGAAGCCTGGTTCGCTCGATGTGGCGCAGGAAGCGGGTGCCAAGCCCATGCCCTTGATGCGCGCCCTCGATCAAGCCCGGGATGTCGGCCACCACAAAGGTTCGTTCATCCTCGAGATGGACAACGCCGAGACACGGCTCCAGCGTCGTGAATGGATAGGCCGCGATCTTTGGGCGGGCGGCTGAAATCCGCGAGATGAGGGTGGACTTGCCGGCGTTTGGAAAGCCGACCAGGCCGGCGTCGGCGAGCAGTTTCAGCTCGAGGCGCAAGCGCCTTTCCTCGCCTGGGAAGCCGGGTTCGTGCTCGGTCGGTGTCTGGTGGGTCGAGGTGGCGAACCGGGCGTTCCCGCGGCCCCCGCGGCCGCCCAGCGCGACCACGAACCTCTCGCCGGGCCGGGTGAAATCGTGGATCAGCTCTCCCGTCTCGCTATCGTAGACGATGGTGCCAACCGGGACCGGAACCTCCGCCGCGGCCCCGTTTCGCCCGGTTTTGTTGGAGCCTTCCCCATGGCGGCCGCGCTCAGCCCTGTGTTCGGGATTGAAGCGCAGGTGCAGAAGCGTGTTGTAGTGCTGGCTGGCCACCAGGACCACGTCGCCCCCGCGTCCGCCGTCGCCTCCGCTCGGCCCTCCCTTGGGAACGTATTTTTCCCTCCGGAACGCGAGGCAGCCGTTGCCACCATCGCCGGCCTTTACGCGGATGTTGACTTCATCGATGAACATCGCCGCCCCTCATCCGGCGGCCGACCGGAAACAAAAACGGCCGCCTGGTGCGAGGGCAGGCGGCCTGGGAATTCGCAAAGGAACCGGACCTTTCAGGCTTCCGGACCGCGGCGGATACTGATGAACTTGCCCAGGCGGCCGCGGTCGCGGAACTCAACGATGCCAGGAATCCTGGCAAACAGCGTGTCGTCCTTGCCCCGGCCGACGTTATCTCCTGGCTTGTAACGGGTGCCCCGCTGGCGGACCAGAATGGAGCCGCCGCGAACGAACTGGCCGCCAAACGCCTTGATGCCGAGCCGCTGGGCGTTGGAGTCGCGCCCGTTTTTCGAACTGCCTAAACCCTTTTTATGCGCCATGTTCCGCTCCTAGACGAGGATTTCCTTCACCGTCAGCCGGGTGAGATTCTGCCGGTGGCCGATGGTGCGCTTGTATTGTTTCTTTCGCTTGAACTTGAATACCGTTATTTTCTTGCCCCGAGGGTGCGCAATGATAGTAGCCTTGACTCTAGCGGCCGCCACGTCCTCTCCGGTCAGCAGCTCGCCGGAGTCGCTGGAAACGGCCAGGACCTTGTCCAGCTCGACGTCGGAGCCGGGCTCACCGGCCAATGTTTCCACTTCGATTGTGTCCCCGGGCGACACGCGATATTGTTTTCCTCCGGTTTCAACTACTGCGTACATGGCAATCCTCAGTTCTGTTTCACGCTGTGGGAGTCTACTCGTCTCGAGGTACACCCGGGAGCCTGCGAGCTCCCCGCCATCAGCGACCATTTTATAACATGGCAGCACCCTTCTGCCACTGGCGTTGGCCTGGCTCCCCCGGCAGAAGGCATTCCGGCGAGTCAGTGAGCGGGGCGGTAGCAAGTCACCCGCGCGGACTGAGGGTCTGGTCCCTGGTCGCTGGTCCCTGGTCGCTGGTCCCTGGTCGCTGGTCTGCAGGTGCGGGTCTTATAATCGTGGGTGAGGGAGCGGCGGCGCGCCATGAAAGGGCATCTCATCACTGCATTGCTGCTGATTGCGGCCTCATGGTGCGCTTGGGCACAGACGCCGGAAACCAAGGTCCACGAACTGGAGAAACGGCCCGTCTTCCGGATCGACGTGGTCGAGAAGATTACCGTCGCCATCAACTACCGCCACCGCAGCGGGGCCACCACCATCGACTTTCGCGGAACGCCGCTCATGCCGCGGGCCCGGGGTGAGGCCAAGGTTGAGAGCAAACGGGGATACATCGAAATTGAGGCCGAGTTCAAGAACCTGAAGCCGGCGATCACCTTCGGCGCCGAGTATCTCACCTACGTCTTGTGGGCCATCACTCCGGAGGGCCGGGCAGCCAATCTCGGCGAAATCCTGGTAAAGAACGGGCGCAGCAAGCTGAACGTTACCACCGAATTGCAGGTCTTCGGCCTGGTGGTGACCGCCGAGCCGTACTTCGCCGTGCGCCAGCCCAGTGACCTGGTGGTGCTGGAGAACGAAGTCCGGCCGGAGACCAAGGGTAAGATTGAGGTGATCGACGCCAAGTATGAACTGCTGAAGCGAGGCCAGTATGAGCCGCTCGCCAACCCGCTGGCTCTCACGGTCGATCCCCGGGTCCCACTGGAGCTCTACGAGGCCCGCAACGCGGTCCAGATCGCCCGCTCGATGGGCGCGGACCGTTACGCCGAGGATATCTTTTTGAAGGCGGAACGAAGTCTCCGCCAGGCCGAAGCTTACCAGGCCAGAAACGCCGGAAAGAAACCGGTGGCGATGCTTGCCCGGGAAGCTGTCCAGAGAGCCGAAGATGCGCGCGAGATCGCGGTGCGGCGCCGCGAGCAGGAAAGACTGGCCAGGGAACGCGAGGAGGCCGCCCGCCGGGAAGCGGCCGCCAGGGCTGCCGCCGAGGCCGAGGCACAGCGGAGAGCCGCCGAAGAGGCCAGGCGCCGCGAGCGGGAGGAAGCGGTTCGCCAGGCCCGCGCCGAGGCCGAGCGGGAAGCAGCCGCGCGCAAGCGTCTGGAAGCCGAACTGGCAGCAGCGCGGCAAGAGGCCGCCAAAGCCAGGGAAGAGGCCCGGCAGGCGATGCAATTATTGAAGGAACGCACGGCCAGCTTTGGCCAAGAGCGGGCTCGGTGGGAGCAAGAGCGCGCCCGGCGGGAACAGGAGGACATGGAACGGCGGCGCCGCCTGGAGGAACTTGAAAAAGCCAAGCGGCGGGTGGAGATCTACGGCCAGCTCAGCCGAATCCTTCGTACCCGGGACACCGACGAGGGCCTGCTCGTCGAAATTCCCGCCGAGTGGTTCGCGGCTGATGAGGCGCAGCTCAGCCCTGGCGGGCGGGAGACCCTGGCCTTAATCGCCGGGGTTTTGCTGGCTCACCCGGGGCTCGCCTTTTCCGCGCGGGTGCGAGCGTCTCCAGAGCAGGCCGACGGCGAAGCCCCCGGCGATGCCACTGCCGAGACCAACAAGGTTGAGGCGGCGGATCCCGGTACCGAAGCCAGCGAGGTTCAGGCGGCGAGGCCGGGCGCCAGGCCCGGTGCGGCTGAGCCGGTGAATCTGGCCGGCGAAAGGCTCGCGGCGGTCCGGGATTACCTCGAGGGCCTGGGTGTGCCGGAGGCGGCCCGCCAGACCGCGGAGCTTGTTGAAAAGTCTCCTACCCCGGGGGAAGGTGGTGGCAACGGGCCGCCGCCGGACGGCCCGATCGAACTTCTTATCACCGGCGCCCCGATCGGTCTGTAAGCCGAGCGGGAAACCGTCACCTTGAGACCGCCCTGCGGCCGGCGGCGCATTTCCCTCGCGCAACAGGATCAGCAGCGATCATCGCATCGCGCGCCCGGTACGCGGCAACCAGCACCCGCTCACCAGGAAAGCGTATCGCCTTGTTGAACCAGTCCGGAAAGCCGCGGGTCGCCGCCGGTCGCAGCCAGGATGCTTGCCATGCGCTGCTGCAAGCCGCGCACGGTCGCCCTGAGCTTCTCGTCCTTGATCTGGTGAAACAGACGGCCGCGCTGCCGGATGATGCGGACGCTGCCGAGCAGGTTCGTCATCTGTTCCGGGTCCTGGCTGATGTCGTAGAGTTCATCGATGTCCCACAGTCCGTAATACTGCATGAAGCTATAGCGCTCGGTCCGGAGGCCAGTGATGGTGGGTGTGTAGGGGTAATCGCGCTCCCACTCGTACTCATACAGGAACTCGTTCCGCCACTCGAGGGAACGGTCTTGCAGAAGCGGGAGCAGGGACCGGCCATGGAAGCTCGGCGGCGGCGCCAGTCCCGCAGCGTCAAGCAGTGTCGGCCCGATGTCCAGGTTGAGCGCCATTCGATCGACCGTCCGTCCACCGTCGAACAGGTCCGGACAGTGGGCGAACAGCGGAATGCGAATCGAAGGCTCATACATGGCGCGCTTATCCACGAGGCCGTGCTCGCCCCACAGGTAGCCGTTGTCACCCAGGTAAAGAACGAGCGTGTCGTTGAGCAGGCCCAGCTCATCCAGGGAATCCATCACCTGCCCGATACTTTCGTCTACCGCCATCAGGCAACGGCAATAGGCACGGTAGAACTCGTCGAAGGTCGCCGTCTGGCCCAGCAGGCCGTCGACGCCGTGGCGGGAGTAACGCCGGCGGCGCACCCACTCCGGCCACTGTTCATAAACCTCCTGGCGGTAGAACATGGATTCCGGGCGAGGGACCTTTTCAGTGCGGTACAGGTCCCGGTGGCGCGGCGCGGGTTGAAAGTCGTGATGAACCGCCTTGTGAGAAAAGTAAAGGCAGAAGGGCCGGCCCCGGTGGCCGCGAAGGAACCGGAGGGCTTCCGCGGTCAGAATATCGGTGACATAGCCTTTCACCCGCCGGCGCACGCCGTTGACGTTGAGGAGCGGATCGAAATATTCGCCTTGTCCTCGAAACGAGATCCAGTGATCGAAGCCGGGGCGGCGTTCGTCGCTGGCGCCCCCCATGTGCCACTTGCCGACGAAACCGGTGCGATAGCCCGCCCGCTGGAGCAACTGGGGAAACGTCGGGATGGACGTCTCCAGCGGCGTGAAGTTGTCCCGGACCCGGTGCGCGTGCATGTACTGGCTGGTGAGGATGGACGCCCGGCTGGGCGAGCAGAGCGACGTAGTCACGAATGCATTGGGGAAGGCAGCGCCGCCACGCATCAGCCGGTCGAGGTGGGGCGTCTTGAGCCAGGGGTGGCCCAGCCCGCTCATCATATCGAAACGATGGTCGTCAACCAGAATGAGGATCAGGTTCCGCTTCGACGGCCTGGAAAGCAGCGCCGGAGCAGCGGAGGCAGCGCCCATAGTCTGGAGAAAGCGCTTGCGGGTCATCGGGGTCCGGGGAAGCAATTGGGTAATCGGGTGAGGCATGGTGTTCACGCTCCTGTTTCGTCTGCCGGCAGAGGACAGCATACGCGCCGGGGACCGGTTTCGGCAACTGCGCGCGGCTGCCCCGGCGCAACGAGTCAGCAGGCGCCGGGAGGATCGCCGGTCCGTGGCAGGGTATGTTAGGCTGTGGACGGTATGTCATGGAATCATCTTTCCCGCCGGGAGGCATTGATGGCAATGGGAATAGCTGGCGCGTCACCAGCAGCGGCGGCAATCGAACGGATCCCGCTTCCGCAAGGGAAGGTGCGCGCCGTTCTCGACACCGACACCTTCAATGAGATCGACGACCAGTTCGCCGTTTCCTACGCTGTACTCTCACCGGACCGGATCGCGCTGGAGGCGATCTACGCGGCGCCGTTCCTCAACAACCGCTCCCGGAGCGCCGGCGACGGGATGAAGAAAAGCTACGAAGAAATCCATCGCGTTCTCGGCCGGCTCGGTAAGCCGGAGGCGGCTGCGGTTTTCAAAGGTTCTGCGCAGTTCATGAAGGACGCCGGCAAGCCAGTGGAAAGCCCGGCCGCCCGGGACCTGATAGAAAAGGCGCTGGCGGCCGAGCAGATGCTTTACGTGATGACTACCGGGGCTCCGACTAACGTTGCCTCGGCCATCCTCATGGAACCGCGCATCAAGGAGCGGATTACGGTGGTCTGGCTCGGCGGGCAGCCGTACTATTTCTCCAGCGCGCGCGAGTTCAATTTGCAGCAGGATTTGCCGGCTTCGCGCGTGCTGTTCGACAGCGGCGTGCGGTTGATGAACATCCCCACGCGGAACGTCTCCGAGCAGCTTCGCACCACCGCGGCCGAGATGGAACGATTCGTGAAGGGAAAGTCCAACATCGGCGACTACCTGTACGAGATCTTCATCGAACACGCCCGGGAACATCACCGTGACTTTTCCAAGCCGTGGTCCAAGGTCATCTGGGACATTTCGGCGGTGGCGTGGCTGATCAACCCGCGGTGGATCACCTCGAAAATGACGCCGAGCCCGATTCTCACCGACCAGATCACATGGAAGCAGGATCCGGGCCGGCATCGCATCCGGGTGGCTACGCATGTGGATCGGGACGCGATCTTCGCCGACCTGTTCGCCAAGCTGGTCCGAGCGGGCGGGCCGCTGCGGTAGAATCCTTCGCAGGAGCTTCCGTGGATCGTCGAATCTTCCTCATGAGCAGCGCGGCCACGCTCGCCGCGGCGCCGTCAGACCAGTTGCGGGTGGGCCTGATCGGCGCGGGAGGGCGCGGCCGGTACCTGGCCGGCGTCTTTGAAAGGAACCCGGGAGTCCAGGTCGCGGCCGTTTGCGATGTCTACGAGCCGAACCTGGAAAAGGGACTCTCGGAACTCTCTCATCCGGCCCGTGCTTATCGCAACTACAAGCAACTGCTGGAAGACAACAGCATTGACGCCGTCATCATCGCTACGCCCGAGCACTGGCACCATCAGATGCTGCTGGATGCGGTGGCGGCTGGCAAGGACGTCTACGTTGAAAAACCGCTGTGCCACACTCCCGAACAAGGAGGGGAGATTGTACGGGCGGTGCGGGCCTCGGACCGTGTCGTCCAGGTCGGCATGCAGCGGCGCAGTTACGACCTGTACCTCAAGGCGCGCGACCTGATCCGGGCCGGGACGCTCGGCAGGACCCGTATGGTTCGCTCCTGGTGGCTGAACAACCGGATGACCCGGAACATGAACCGGTCTCTGGAGGGACCGCTCGATTGGGAACAGTGGCAAGGGCCGGCTCCCCGGCGGCCGCTGGATCCGGCCCGGTTCTTCGCCTGGCGGCTGTTCTCGGATTACTCGGGCGGGATCGTCGCCGACCAGGGAGCGCATGTCTTCGACGGGATTCACCTGCTGATGGACCTCGGCTTCCCGACCGCGGTCAATGCCTCCGCCGGCAAGGTCCACACGCCGAAAGCCGACACTCCCGAGGCGGTGGTGGTGGCGGCCGAGTACGCCGACAGCGACTTCCTGGCCGTCTTCACGATCAACTATACGGCGATGCGGTACTACTACCGCAACGACCAGCTCAACCAGTACGACGGCGACCAGGCCCGGCTGGATATCGGGCGGGAGGAGTTCGCCGTCTACCGGCAGGGGGCCGAGGACAAGCCGGCGATCAAGGAGGTTTCGCCGTTCAAGTTCAGCCATGCGAGCGAGGTGCACGTGGCGAATTTCCTCGAATGCGTGCGGACGCGGCAGCAGCCGACTGCACCGGTGGAGAAAGGATTTCAGGCGGCCCTGGTGGTGCAGCTAGCCGGTATCTCGCTGCGGGAAGGCAGGCGCGTGCGCTGGAACGCTGAGCAGATGAAAGTCGAAGCCTAGCCCGAGCCGGGGGCAACCCACGGAGCCACTGGCGCCGCTTTATTGCTGCGGCGCGGTGCTTGCCTGCTGCTGTGCAACAAACGATTCGAGCTGGGTGATTTGCTTCTTGACGATTGCTGCGTTGTTCGCCTGCGGGAGCAACTCCAGATACCGCTTCAGATGTTGGGCGGCTTCCCGGTAATTGTTCTGGTAGGCGAGGCTCAAACCGAGCACGTGTTCGAGCTGCGGGAAACGGCGGTCCGCCTTCAGTTTGATAGCTTCCCGGGCGCTCTTTTCGGCCGCAGAGAGGTTGTTGAGATTCAAGTTCGCCAGGGAATTATAGAAGTACGCATCGGGAAAATCGTAAGGGTTGAGCTTGAGGATCTTGCTGGTGGCTTCCAGCGCCTCTCCCCAGTTTCCCTGGCCGACGGCCATGCGGGCGAGCCTGAGATAGGGGCTGATGAACTTGCCATCGGCGGCCAGGGCCTTCGCGTAAGCCTGGCGGGCTTCGGCGGGCTTTTTCTCCATCTCGTAGACTTGCCCCAGCAGATACCAGGCCTCGGCATACTGCGGGTAAGCACCCACCGCCTTTTCGAGCTCCTTTTGGGCCTTCTCCCACTTTTTCTTCCTGGCTTGCTTGACGCCGTTCTCGTACGACTTTTTCGCCTTCTTCGGAGCGTGGAGCGTCGTCGCGCTGATGGTGAAGCCGCTGACGTTTCCCAGCTTGGTGAGAACGATGGTCCCGACGTCGGGGTTATCGAACATCCGCCGGCCGGTCAGCTCGATGCGCGTGGAGCGATACCCGGGCAAGGAAGCGCGGAGTTCGCACCCGGAGAGATCCCGCTCCGAGATGCCCTCGACCGAGGTGCTGGATTGGCCAAAGGTGGAGAAGCCGCCGGTGTTTCCCCAGGGAGAGCCAGGCCCTGCCTGCGTGCCGCTGAAGCTGGCGTCGGCAATGAAGTTGCTGTTCCGGCCGACTTCGAAGCCGAAGCGTCCCTTCGAGTCGGTGTAGCCTTCCGGGATGGGCCGGCCACTGCAGACACGCTCAATCAGAACATTGGGAGGCGCCGGGGTGCCATCGCTGAGGATCACCTTGCCCTGAAGAAACATGGGCCGGCGCATTTCCGGAAAGCTTGGCTGCTGCTGGGTCTGCATCCCGGTCGGGAGCCGCTGTTGCGTGGTCCCCCGGTTGGTCGTTCCGCCACGAGTGCTGCGGGGCTGGCTGCCTTGTTGCCCACCCGTAGTCTGGGCGGAAGCGAGGAAAACAGAAACAAGAACCGTTGCCGAGACGATCAGGCAGCGCCGTAGAAGCTCCAGTTGCTTCATGGAGAACCTCCTGATGGGGTTAGCCTCATTATGTCACAGATTCGTGCGGAGTAACAGACAAGTTCGCTAGAATTAGGGCGGGAACATAGGCGATGAGCAAACCGAAGGCAGTTTACGGCATACTGGGGACCATCCTGTTCTTGGCGGCCTGTTCGGAGCCCCCGAAACCGCCGGTCAGCCAGGAGGCAGAGAAACCCCCGGAGCCGATTGAAGGACAAAAGGCCTTTTTCCAGATGTATGTGGCCGCCCGGGCCTGGGCAAGCGATGTGCAGGCGCTGACGCTGGAGAGCCTGCGGATTCCGGAAGTCAAGCCCGAGGGGGCGAAATTCGGCGCCTGGCGCGCCACGTTTGTTTCCCCGAGCCGGCAACGGGCCATTAGCTTCACCTACTCGGTCGTTGAATCCTATGGGAACCTGCACAAGGGGGTGTTTCGGGGGCACGAGGAAGGATATTCACCTGGGGAACTGACGCAGCCCTGGCCGGTAAGCGCCTTCAAGATCAGTTCCGAAAAGGCCCTGGCCGCCGCCTTGAAGCAACGCCAGACTCAGGCTTACGTCAAGAAGCACCCGAACGTGCCCATCACCTTCATCTTGGAAAAGACGCGCCGGCACCCGAACGTGGTCTGGCGGGTGGTTTGGGGCGAAAGCGTTTCCACCAGCGATTACTCGGTTTTCATCGACGCATCCACCGGCGACTTTCTGGAAGTGATGCGATAGCGCGGTCAGCATCCTGCCGGCGCAGCAGCTCCACGGCGGGGTAAGCCGGCCGTTCGTTCCACTATCGGCGCTTGCTTGCTTTCCTGGCGGGGGACTTGCGCGGAGCCGGGGAGCGAACCTCGATGACGGGGATCAGGGAGTGCTTCTGCTCGGGTTGGGCCGGCGGGACACGGGCTGCCAGTTCCCGGTTCAGGGTGGCGACGAATTCTTCGATCTGCTTCTGCATCGCCTCCATCTTCTCCCTCATATTGAGAATGATTTCCACTCCGGCGAGATTGACGCCCAGGTCCCGGGTTAGTTTCAGGATGATCTCCAGGCGCTTCAGGTCTTCCTCGGTGTAGAGGCGCGTGTTTCCTTCGCTGCGGGAGGGTTTGAGAAGGCCCTCGCGCTCGTACAACCGGAGAGTTTGCGGGTGAATGTCATACTGCTCGGCCACCGCCGAGATCATGAAGCCGGCTTTCTTTCTGGTCTTCGTCCTCCGCATTGGATCAGCTCTTCACCTTGTTCCAGATGTTGCTCCGCGGGTCTTCCGGATGGAGCGCAGCCAGCTCGCGAAGGATTTCCCGCGTGCGCTCGTCCCAGGCGGGAGGGGCCTGGACCTGCACCTCCACGATCTGGTCGCCCCGCTTGCCCTTGCGCGTATTCATGACGCCCTTTTCCCGGAGACGGAACTTCTGGCCGTTCTGAGTGCCTTGCGGGATCTTCAGCAACGCGCGCCCGTCCACGGTGGGGACTTCGATCTTGGTGCCGAGCGAAGCTTCCCAGACGGTGATCGGGACCTGGATATGGATGTCATCCCCCTGGCGGTGAAAGAACGGATGCGGTTTCACGCGAACGGTGATGTAGAGGTCGCCGGACGGCGCGCCCATCGAGCCCGCATTCCCTTTGCCGGCCACCCGGAGCCGGTTGCCGGACTGGGCTCCCGGCGGGATCCGCACTTCGACAGTCTCAGGCTGCACGATGCGGCCTTCTCCCCCGCACCGGGGACAGGCGTTGCGCAGCCGGCCGGTTCCACCGCAGCGGGGACAGGTCAGATTGAATCGCATCGCACCCGCCACCTGGGTGACGTTTCCGTTGCCCTTGCATTCGGGGCAGACCACGGTACCGCCACCGGAGGCGCCAGAGCCGCCACAAACCGGACACGGGGATTGGCGGTTGATGTTGAGTCGGACCTGCGTGCCGTGAATCGCCTGCCAGAAATCAATGCTGAGGGCGTACTCCAGGTCCGTACCTTTTTCCGGCTTGGGTTGCGCGGGCCGCTTGGCCTTTCCGCCAAAGAACTGGCTGAAGATATCGGCGAAACCACCGCCGGTGAATGGCTCCCGCTCGCGGGCGCCGCCAGCGCCGGACATGAAATCGGAAAAATCGAAGCCCCCGAAGCCAAACCCGGCTCCCGGGCCTTCGCGGTAGCTGCCCCCCGTACCCGGATAGGCGTTCTCGGAATAGAAGCCGAACTGGTCGTACATCTTCCGCTTCTTGGGATCGTTGAGAACCCCATAGGCCTCCTGGATCTGCTTGAAGCGTTCCTCGGCGGCTTTGTCCCCGGGATTCAGATCGGGGTGATACTTACGCGCCAGGCGTTTGTAGGCCCGCCGAATCTCCTCGGCGCTGGCGCCTCGTTTCACCCCGAGTGTCTGGTAGTAATCTTGCTTCATGAGCGGTGGGTGGCGGCTCGAAGCAGCCGCCGGGGAGCCGGGCTAAGGTGCTGGCCCCCGGCGGCCACTGGGGCCGCCGGTGCCTCCTCTCATTGTTTCTTGTTTTCATCGACGTCCACGAATTCGGCGTCGACGACGTTCTCCTTCTCTTCGGTGGGGCCCTCTTGTTGCGGCGGGGCTTGCTGGGCCCCGGTGCCCGGCTGGCTCGCGGAAGCCTTGTACATAGCCTCGGCCAGCTTGTGAGAGGCCGAAGTGAGCTTGTCCATGGCCGACTTGATCCGGTCGGTGCCTCCTTCGGCCACGGCCTTCTTGGTCTCCTCCAGGGCTTCCTCCACCTGCTTGGCGTCGGAATCGCTGATCTTGGCGCGATGTTCCTTCAGCATCTTCTCGATGTTATAGATCATCGCGTCCGCCTGGTTCTTGACTTCGATTTCTTCTTTCTTCCTTCTGTCCTCGGCGGCGTGCGCCTCGGCATCCTTGGCCATCTTCTCGACCTCCTCTTTGCTGAGACCGGAAGAGGACGTGATGGTAATCTTCTGCTCGTTATTGGTGGCGCGGTCCTTCGCCGTGACATTCAGAATGCCGTTGGCGTCAATATCGAAGGTGACCTCGATCTGCGGGATCCCGCGCGGCGCCGGCGGAATTCCGACGAGCTGGAACACACCCAGAAGGCGGTTGTCGGCGGCCATGGCGCGCTCGCCCTGGTAAACCTTGACCTCCACCGAAGTCTGATTATCGGCGGCGGTGGAGAAGACCTCGGTCTTGCGCGTCGGAATCGTCGTGTTGCGCTCGATGAGCTTGGTGAAGACGCCGCCCAGCGTCTCAATTCCCAGCGAAAGCGGCGTCACATCGAGCAACAGGACGTCCTTCACTTCGCCGGCGAGCACGCCGCCTTGCACCGCAGCCCCGATGGCCACCACCTCATCCGGATTCACGCTCTTGTTCGGCTCCTTGCCGAACAGATCCTTGACAGCCTGCTGCACCTTCGGGATGCGGGTCGAGCCGCCGACAAGCACCACCTCTTTGATATCGGCCGGGGTAAGGTCGGCGTCGGCCAGGGCCTGCTTGCACGGCCCGACGGTGCGCTGGACGATATCGTCGATCATCTGCTCGAACCGGGCCCGGGTGAGCTTCATCACCAGATGCTTGGGGCCGCTGGCGTCAGCAGTGATGAACGGCAGGTTGATCTCGGTCTCCAGCAGCGTCGAAAGCTCGATCTTTGCCTTCTCGGCCGCTTCCTTGAGCCGCTGCAAGGCCATCTGGTCCTTGGAAAGATCGATACCCTGCTCCTTCTTGAACTCCTCGATAATCCAGTCAATCAGCCGCTGGTCAATGTTGTCGCCGCCAAGATGTGTGTCACCGTTGGTCGACTTCACCTCGACCACACCTTCGCCAACCTCCAGGATCGAGATGTCGAAGGTCCCGCCGCCAAAGTCATAGACGGCAATCGTCTCGTCCTTCTTCTTGTCAAGACCGTAGGCCAGAGCAGCGGCGGTAGGCTCATTGATGATCCGCATGACCTCCAGCCCGGCGATCTGGCCGGCATCCTTGGTGGCCTGGCGCTGCGAATCGTTGAAATACGCCGGCACGGTGATCACCGCCTTGGTGACCTTCTCGCCCAGGTAAGCCTCGGCGGCTTCCTTCAGCTTGGTCAGAACCATCGCCGAGATTTCCGGGGGAGAGTAAACCTTGCCGTTGGCTTCCACGCGCGCGGTATTCCCTTCGCCGCGGACCACTTTGAACGGCACCATGGTCATCTCCTCGGTGACTTCCTCCATCCGGCGGCCCATGAACCGTTTGATCGAATAAATGGTGTTCTCCGGATTGGTCACCGCCTGGCGCTTGGCCACCTGACCCACCAGCCGGTCTCCACCCTTGGCGAAAGCAACCACCGATGGCGTTGTCCGTCCGCCCTCTTGATTAGGGATCACCACCGGCTGGCCGCCTTCCATAACTGCGACCACGGAATTCGTCGTGCCCAGATCGATCCCGATGATTTTGCTCATGTTGACAATAAACCTCCCTGCTAAGAACCCTTACACAAGTCCATATGACGTTCACGGATGCGGAGGGGACCGCATCCTTAGCACACATATATTATCAAACTTTAGTCGCCCCTTGTCAAGTCCTACCTTGATTTTTTGCTGGCGACCGAGTCGCTGCCGCGGTTCTGACAAGGCCGCCTCGCGCTGGCACTCTCGTGCGGGATCGCCGCTAGAGCGAAGATGGCTGGTTCCTGAAGGGTAAGCCCCCGGCTGAGGCGCGCATCCGACGGGTTATCCTTCCTCATTCACAGTGGATTTCAGGGGACGCCGGTCGTGACGTTCCCCGTGTTCGGGCAGGATCAATTCATCGAGCAGGAAAGCCCGTTTGCGGCCGTTGCTGACAACCCGGCCCCAAAATCTCCGCTTCCCATTGATTTCCAATTGCAGGGGCCGGTCCACGGGGTGGTCAAACGCGATCACATCCCCTACGGACAGCTTCAGCATGTCTTGCACGCAAATGGTCGGACCCTCGAGCCGCCCGTCCAGATGGAGCTTCGACGCCTGAATCAACTTGAGCACCCGGCCTTGCTCGTCCTCGGTCGAATCCGTTTTGCGGAGCGACCACTGCTGGTCGAACTTCTGGCGGAGCATCTTGATGATGATCGATGGCACGCCGAGGTTGATCATGCCCACATTGTCACCGATGCGCACTTCCATGCTGACGGCCACCACCGCCTCGTTCGGAGCCAGAATTTGCAGCAATTGTGGTTCGGTTTCCCGCCCCTCGACGCTGAAGGCAAGCTCGGTCACCGCACGCCAGGCCTCGCGCAAGTCATGCAGGACGATCCGGATCATCCCGTCGAGAATATGCTGCTCGATTTCAGTGACTTCGCGGCTGATTTGTCCCTGGCTGCTGCCGGTGCCTCCCAGCACCATCTCCAGGATCGGAAACACGAGCGAGGGGTTCATCTCAAGGACCGCGTTGCCGTCGTAAGGCTTCATCCCCAGCGAAATCATCACCGTCGGCGAAGGCAGGCACTGCGAAAATTCCATGAAGGAGAGCTGCTCCACCGAAACCAGGTTCACAATAACATAGGCGCGGAGGTAGGCCGAGAGGCTGGAGGCCAGGCTGCGCGCAAAATTCTCGTGGAGAAGGTGAATGGCCCGGAGCTGGTCCTTGGGAATCCGGTCCGGCCGCCGGAAGTCATACGGCTGCGCCTTTTTGGCCGGATCGTCGTCCTGGCCGCCGGCGCGCAGATTTCGAAATACGTTATCTATCTCTTCCTGGGAAAGAACACGATCGAGGGCCACCCGGGGGCTCCTTTCCTACCAGCTCATCCATCGGCTGACAGCGAGGCTGGCTTTATACCGGGGAGCGGGACTGACATCCGTATCTATTTGAGTACAAATGTCTTACAAGGGCCGATGCGTCTGGCTGGCAGGTCAGGATTCCTCTTCTGAGACCTCGTTGTCGGGATTGTATTCGTTGGGCACAAAATCATAGATGCTGGCGCTGAAGTCGATGGCGTCGTCCAGACTCTTGCGGCCGCGGTTCTGTTTGGCAATCTTCCGAGCCGCCCTCTTCTCAGCCTTCTCGCGCTGTCTGTCCTGGCGGGCAAGCTCCTTCTGGCGTTTCTTGAATGTAGTGCTCGAACGGGCCATGAGTCCTCCTTCTTCTGCGCTGGGTGCGGCCGGATCACAGCCGGGCCCTGTCTATGAAACCGTCTCGGCCGGCGTGGCGCGGTGCCGGCGAGACTTCGACTAGCGGTCCCAGGAAAGGGCATCAAAGCCGACGGGAATCACCGGAGGAGCCGGTCGGACAGTGAGAGGCCGTCCGTCGAGACGGGCCCCGTTGAGTGCTTTGATGGCTTTCTCAGCTTCGCTGTCGTCTTGCATCTTCACGAATGCAAAGCCCCGCGAGTGGCCAGTTTCCCAATCAGTGGCGAGATTGACGTCGCTGACAGTCCCATGGGATTCGAAAAGATTCCGAATGCGCTCTTCGGTGGCGTCAAAATCAAGGTTGCCGACAAAAATCTTGGTCATTGGCAACTCCAAAGTGGTCCAGGAGGGGCAGTTCGGACGCACACGATAATGCGCATAATTTGCATCCTGGCCTCTGCTGGGCCTTGCAAATTAAGCCAATTCCTCTTGTTAGTGTAGCAAGTCCCGTTTCCCGGGGCAAAACCGGTGATTCGGAAATCGGGTGACCGGCACCTGCGGGAACTGGATCGGGGCAACGGGTGGGAATCATCCAACCCGCCCTGATAGAATAACTTAAGGGTGCACAAGTTCCTCATTCAAAGCATCGGATGCCGGGCGGCGCAGTCTGATGCTGCGGCGCTCGCCACGATGCTGGCGCGGCGGGGTATGGAAGCGACGCGCCAGGTGCGGAGCGCCGATTTGTTGATCCTGAACACCTGCACGGTCACCGCCCGGGCCGATGAGGACGTCCGCCGCGCGCTGCGCCGGATGCACCGGGAGAACCCGGCAGCGAAGATTCTGGTGACCGGCTGCTACGCGCAACGGGCTCCCCAGGAATTGGCGGGATTGCCCGGCGTGGCCTGGGTGGTAGGCAACTCCCACCAGAGCAGAATCCCGGCGATCGTCTCCGCAGAAGAGGCGGCCGCAGGTGCGCGGATCCACGTCCGGGAGATCTCTGGTGAGCGGCAACTGCTGCTCGGGCCGGTCGAGGACGCCGTCGGCGATCGGACCCGGCCCAACCTCAAAATCCAGGACGGCTGCAACCACCGCTGTTCGTTTTGCATCATCCCGTCGGTCCGGGGGCCGAGCCGCAGCGCGCCGGCTTCGGAGGTAATCCGGCAGGTCCGGAAACTGAGCGAACGATACAGGGAGGTTGTCCTCAGCGGGGTGAACCTGGGCCGGTGGGGCCGGGAGCCGGGTATCCGGATGAGACTGGCGGACCTGCTGCGGCGGCTTCTCGCCGAGACTCCGGTCGAGCGGCTGCGGCTCAGCTCGGTGGAGCCGATGGATCTTTCCGACGATCTGCTGGAGCTAATGGCGGCCTCGCCTCGGATCGCCAAGCACGTTCACGCGCCGTTGCAGACCGGCTCGGATTCCGTCCTGCGCCGAATGCGCCGGCCGTATCGCGCCCGGCATTACGCCGAGCGGATCCGGATGGTGCGCCACCTCATGCCGGAGGCGGCGATTGGCGCGGACGTCATGGTGGGATTTCCCGGGGAAACCGACCAGGAGTTCGCCGAGAACCGGCGCTTCATCGACAGCCTTCCCCTCACCTACCTCCACGTGTTCACCTTTTCCGCGCGGCCGGGCACCCCGGCCGCCGAGTATCCGGACCAGGTGCCGGCGGAGGTCCGCAAGGAGCGCAACCGGATGCTGCGGGAGCTGGCGGCGGCGAAAAATCTGGCGTTCCGCCGGAGCTTTGTGGGCCGGGCGCTTTCGGCCGTTACGCTGTCGGGAGGCCGGAGAGCCTTGACCAGCAACTTCATCCCGGTGGAGCTGGCAGCCGAGCGGGAACCCAACCGGTTAATCGACGTCGCCATCGGCGGCCTCACCGCCAAAGGCGTCTCGGAGTGCGCTCCACCATCGCGGGCCGGCTGAACTCCATTGCCGGAATGCAGGATGAATCGAGGGACCGCGGTTTGCCGCGCCGCACCCGGGCGGCCGTGCCTGCCAGGCATGTGGCCGGCAAGCATGACGAGGCGGGTGGGAGCGGCCTATTCCGGCTGCAGTTCCACCGTCCACGTCCACGTCTCCCCCGGCGGGAGCCGGACAAGCCCTTGTTGGAGATTCAGAGAATTCTGCAACCCGACCCACGGTTCCGGGCTGAAGAAACCGGCCGCCGGATCCCCCCAGATATTGAACCGGACCAGCGGCGGGGGCGGAAGCGAAGACGCCCGCTGGGTCAGCCGGATCGCCAAGCCCTGCGGATCCCGAAGCACCATGTAGACTCCGTCCTTATATCCGCCCAGAGAAACCGCCGAACGCCGCGGAAAAGCGGATAGGGGGGTCGGCCTGGCATAGGAAGCGGGCCGTTGTTCGCCGGTGGGCACACCAGGCGGGACCTTGAGGTACTCCACCGTCGACGGCGTCTGAAACCGCATTTGCAGTGGGTCGCTCCCTTCCAGAAAGGGTACCCGGAAGGTGATGTGATTCCCGATGGAGAAGAACATTTCTTCCCGGTTGCCCGGTGACGCCGCCACGGTGTAGAGGATGAGCAGCTTGCCGCCCGACAACCGGTAATCAGCCGTAAGCCGAAACCCGAACGGGTACCGGCGGCGCGTTTCCGGCGTATCGCTGATAAAGACCACGGCCCCGGCGCCGGTATCGGCCGCCCCCGATGACTTGAGTTTCCATTCCATTGCCCGGGCGAAGCCGTGGATGGGGATTGCGTATCGGCGGCCCCTGCATACGTAGGCGAAGTCGGCGCCTTCGGCAGGGGGCTTCTCGCCGGCCGGGACGTTGCGGCCGGTGGCGGGCCACAGCAGCGGCGCTTTGCCCCGCCAGCCCTCGTCGGGACTATAGTCACGGGCCCTGTACAGCGTTTCGATCCACCGGCCTGCCCGGCGAACCCGAAAACTGCTCAACTCACCGCCTTCGGTGGGGGCGATGGCTGCCTCCAGACCAGCCACCCGGTCCCGGAGCACCACCAGTTCCGGCGTCTCCGGGCCCCGCGCCCGCTCCCGGGAAACCTCGTAGCGGCCGGCGGCGGCCGCGGTGAAGGCGGCCAGGAAGAAGATCACCAGCAAAAAGCGCACACGCATTGGCATCCGATCGTATCCGATTCTCGCGCCTCCGGGCTCAGGGGTTGATCTTCTCGGCCTTCGCGATGTCCTTCTCGTCGTAGTAGTCGAGCTTGTGTAGCGGCATCACGATGCTGGAGAGAAGATTGAGCACGTGGCCGGCGATCCGTTCGTAGAATCGCACCGCCAGCACCATCTTGACCGTGGCCCCAGCCCTGTAATCGCTGTAGGCGATATTGCCGGTGAGTTGCTCGCAGCGGTCCACCGTATCGCGACCGCAACTAATCAGCTCAACCGCCTTCTCCCGGTCCTGGCTCTCAAACACGCCAGTGGCGCCCTCGAACTGGGTTTCCGCGCTGGCGCGGATCTCTTTCAGCTCGGCGAGGTTCTCATCCTCCGGGAGGGGTTCGTCGGACAGATTCACCAGGTCGGCAAGTTCCTTGGCGTAGTCGCCGATCCGCTCGACGTCCTTGACCAGGCTCATCAGAACCAGGCAGTAATTCTGGTTCGAGGAATTGGCGCCCACCGAGAGATGCAGAATCACCTGCTTGCGAATTCTCCGCTGCAACTTGTTGACTTTAACGTCCTGCTTTTGGAGCCGCGTCCGCTCCTCGGGGGTGACAGCGCCAGCAAAATAAATACCGCCGCTCTTCTTCACCAGGTTCAGGCTCAAGGCAAGCATCTCCGAGAAATTCGCGGCCATTTCAGCGAGTGGCTGTTTGGAGCGGAACATTGTCAGTAGTTCGTAAAGCATAGCTACCTCCCGGTTTCTTCGATCAATGCGTCAGCGCCACCAGCGCCATCGGCAGCAGGTAGAATTGAACCAGCACATAGGCCAAGGCCAGCCACCGATTATATACGGCCACGTCAGCCAGCTTGCGCGCCGCCTCCAGAGGAATGTTCCGGATCCTTCCCACTGGATAAATTATGACCGTTCCGGTCACGTTGAACAAGAAGTGGACCAAGGCGATGGCCACGCCCAGGTGAGCGTTCGGCCCGGTCACCGCCAGCGAGGCGAGCAGCGCGGTCACCGTGGTGCCGATATTGGCGCCGATGGTGATCGGGAACGCCTGGGCGAGCGTGATCAGGCCGGCGCCGCCCAGCGGGACCAGCAGGGAAGTCGTGATCGAACTGGACTGGATGACGGCGGTCACCGTCATCCCGATGGTCATCCCCAGCAGCGGTTTCTTCTCCAGAGCTTTGGAAACAGCGCCCTCCACCCTGGTCCGCAGCAGCGAACGCATGGTCTTGACAAGGAACAGAAGAGCTCCATAGATCATCACGGCGCAGAGAGCGATCAGCAGCACTGCCTGAAGATGGTGGGAGTCCGTGACCGCACCCATCAGTGCTTCCAAGGGCTTGACACCCGCCTTGATCACCGCCTTGATCGGGCTGTGGTATTCCACTCCTCCGGCACCGGTGATCAAGCCGGAAATCCACTCCGCGAAGCGCCCCAACAGGCCGGTCGCCATTTCCAGGGGCAACAGAATGGCAACAGCCATGAGGTTGAACATGTCGTGAATCGTGGCGACGGCAAAAGCGCGCCGAAACTCATCCGGGCGGCCCATGTGAGCCAGCGAGACGGCTGCGTTGGTAACCGTGGTGCCGATATTGGCGCCCATGACCATGGGGATTGCGTTTGCCAGCGGGAGCGGATTTTCCGGAGCGGCTACCAGGGCAACCACCAGCGAGGTGGTTACCGAGGAACTCTGTACCAGCGACGTCGCCAGCAGCCCCACCACCAGCCCGATGAAGGGATTCGACGTCGCCCGGAAGAACGAATCCAGCAAACCTCCGCCGAGGGATTTGAAGCCAACGCCCAATCCGTTTACGCCAATCAAGAAGATGTAGAGTAGGAGGAGGGCGAACAGGCCTCGAGCGATGGGATGGGAGGCCACGTCCCGCGGTCTGGGAAATACAGGGCCGCTGAGGGGTTCCATAAAGTCTTGGTGCGTTTAGAGAGAAACCATTGTAACCGAGTTCTCTGATAGAGCGCGCTCCCGCCGGCGGATGAGCGCTGGCGCCATCGCGGTTCACCACACATGTTGGGTGGAGTCGCGGGTGGCCGCCGGTGGCCCGCAACCACCACCGCGCCGGAAGCATCCAACCGGCTGGACAGCGTAACATAGACAAAGGAATACCAGGAGCATGGATCGGATGAGGAAAGGATTGTTGTTTGTTTTGTTGCCCGCCGTCGCGGCCTTCGGGCAATACACGCTGGAGCAGGCTGGCCCGCCGCCAGCCGAAGTGGCTCCGGCCATGGCGGCTGAACTGCAGCAGCAAGGTTCGAAGATCGTCGCCAGCGACGGCAGCGTATGGGCTGAGCTTTGGTTCCGGAACTCCTCGGTCGAGGGTCCGGAGACCGGAGAAATCGACGTGAGCTGGAACAACGTGGCGCACGGTACATTCATCGGGGTGATTCGGTTTCCCGGCAAGGGCGAGGAGCGGCGCGGGCAAGTGATTCAGCCAGGCGTTTACACGCTACGCTTCAGTTTTTATCCCGTCGACGGCAACCACGAGGGGGTCGAGCCCAGCCGGGATTTCCTGATGCTCTCCCCGGCCGCCATCGACAAGGACCCGAATGCCAGGCCCGGCTTTGATGAACTGATGGAGATGAGCCGGAAGGCCTCCGGGACGCCTCACCCCGCCGGACTCTCCATGTGGAAGGGCGAAAGCGACTGGAAGCCCGGGCTTTCGAAACTGGGCGAGCAAGACTGGGTGCTCAACGTCAAGGTCGGCGAGACCCCGATCTCGGTCATTGTAAAAGGCGTCAACCAGGGCTGAGAACACCGGACCGGAGACAAGCCGCGCAACAGGGATTGCAGGCCGGAGTGAGCAGACTCGCGCCACCGCTTCTGATGCATTTTCAGGACTGACGCCTATTGAGCCATCCATCCCCGGTCCCAAGGCTCAGCCAGGGTGGGCCGGTTCGCGTAACGCTTCATGGTGAGTTTCAGCCGCGCGCCGCAGCCGGGCTCCAGGCGCACGGCCACGTAAGGCTGGTCAATCGCCGCTGTCTTGCCGTTCCAGGAAGCAGAGAGGAACTGGTGCTCGGCGTACGCTCCGGCCTGGACAATCACCGTGCGGGGATCAAGCGGGTTCGTGTTGACCAGCGTCAGCGTTACCGAGCCATCGGCCAGCTTTTCCACCAGCGCCCCGACATCGGGCGGGATCCCCGGGCGGCGATGCTCAGGGTCAAAATAGCGCACGCGGCTGTGCAGCATCCAGATCCGTCCGCGGGCGAAGTAACCGCCCAGCATGAGATTGGTGAGGGCGTTCGTCTGGGCGGGCGTGAAGCGCAACAACCAGTCGGCCAGCCGGGTCCCGGGCGTGGTCGGATCGCTCCTCATCGCCTCCACCCGTGCGCGGA
>CAZXVW010000044.1:0-24559 GCA_964644025.1 uncultured Solibacteraceae bacterium
CATCGAGTTGTGCCGGCGAACGCGGAGAATGCACTGGGTGCACGTCGACATCAATCCCCATTGCGCGCCGCTGTTCCTGGAGCGCGCCGAGAAGGCCGGTTTCCGGGACCGGGTCGAGACTGTGGTGGCCGACGTCAAGGCGCTCCCTTTCCCGGACGGGTATGCCGACGTGATCGTTTCCCGCGGCTCGTTTCAGTTCTGGGGAGATCTGCGGGCGGCGTTCGCCGAGATTTATCGGGTGCTCAAACCCGGCGCAGGAGCGCTGATCGGGCGGGGATTTTCACCGAACCTCCCGGCAGAAGTGGCACGGGCCGTTCGCCGCCGGCAACACGGCGGCCCGCGCTACGACATTGCCGAAACCGCGGCCCGGCTGGATGCGATCATGAAAGCCCTGGCGATCAGCAACTACGAGGTGAGAATTCCCCGGCCGCCGGGCAGCGAAGGAGTCAACTACGGCGTCTGGGTGGAGTTCCGCAAGCCGCTTCCGGGCGACGGAGCCAAGGGGAACCCAGCGCGGGACCGCCGGTAGGCGACGGGAGCGCCGGGCTGCCGGTCCAGGTGGAGGTCCTGCTTCTTTGCGGGACCGCCCATCGCCGGGGTTCCGGCTCAGGAGAGCCGGGCCAGGCGCGCTTTGACCTCGGCGGCGAAGCGGTCGATGTAAGCCTGAATATAAGCGGCCGGATCAAGGGTGGTGTCCGTAATGAGCGGAGTAAGATCGGTGGCAAAGTTGATCATTTGCGCGACGTCCACCGCGTGGCTTTCGAAATAAGTAGCGTGAGCGCGGCGGCGGGCCATAGTGGCCAGATCGTAGCGTTTTCCACCAGCCACCTGCGAGTCAAAGATGCCGACCAGTGAGGCGGCGATGTTTTCGTGGGCGTCGAGGTTGAAGACAACTTTATCGCTGTCGGTCAGCCAGTCCAGGTCGCGCCACACCTCGCAGCCGAACAACTTGCGCGGCCTGTCTTCGGCCGGCAGCTCGCGCAGCGCCGCGATGGTACGCAGAGCGGCGGCCACATGGGTGTCGTGCTTGTCGGCGAGGTTGTGGGTGTAAACTACCTCGGGCTTCGCCGCGGCGAACAGCGCTTTCAGGTCCTGTTTCGGTGCGGCGTTGGCCGCATCTTTCACCGCGGAGCTCGGAAAGTCCAGCAGAGCCACGGCGGAGTACTCGCCGACCACGGCCGCCTTCTTCTGCTCCCGGCGGCGGACTGCCTGCATTTGCTCGTCGGTGTAGTTGGCATAGAGGCCGGTGCGGGCGCTGCCTGCCCCGTTGGTAAGCACCACCGCCGTGAACCATTGCTCCTGGCTGCCGAAGCCGGCCAGGATACCTTCCAGCGCCATGATTTCGACATCGTCCTGATGGGCGGAAATACCCAGGTGGGTAGTGCGGGCCAGGGCTTCGGCTTCTCCGCTGCCGTCCGGGATCCAGATTTCCGCGTTGGGCTGACTCAGTTTCATCACTCTTTTATTTTCGCTGAATCGCGGGCAGGCTGGCGGCGGCGATCGCCTGGCCGACGCGGCGATTCTTCTCATCGGGAAGGGCGATGGAGACGCGCGCGGCGAGCTCTGGGAACTCCTGCCGCAGGACGTTGCGGGCCTGTTCCAGGATAATCTCGCCGCCGGCTCCCGTCGTCACTCTTCCCAGGATGAGTACGTGCTTGAGCTCATAAAAATCGGCGTAATGGGCCAGCGCGTAACCCAGGTACGTGCCAAGGGTTTCGTAGACGCGGGCGGCGAGCGGGTCGCCGGCCTTCATTTTCTCCTGCAGTGCGACGAGCTTCTCGGGCAAGCTCAATCCTTCGTCGAATACCATACCCGCGCCGGCAGCCACGCGGATGGCGCCCACTTGCGAGAAGTACTGCACTCCACAACCGGTATCGCCGGACCACTCGTCCGCCGGGGCTTGCGGCCGGTAATCGATGGGCGTGAAGGCCATTTCGTTCAACCAGCCGGTGATGTAGCCCTGCGCATCCACGTAGCCGGCCGCTTCGCTGGAGCCCATGGCGATGCCCAGCACGGGGTTTTCGCCCAGCGACATCGAACCGGCCAGCGCGGTGACCTCGCCATCGTTAACGACCTCAAGCGGCACGCCCAGCTCGTCCCCGATGCGCAGGAACATCGGAGCGATCTTTTCCGAAAATTCCGGCTCCGGCACCCCCCGGTACAACGATCCCACGCGGACGCGGTTATTGATATAGACGCCGGCCGCGCTGCCGCCGACGGCATCCAGCCGGGGCAGGTGCCGGGCGGCCGAGCGAATCGAGTCCATGACGCCCTCGTAGTGGTAACTCGGATCGGAGGCGTGGCGCGGGTCCCACGGCTTTTCTTCGCTGAACACCACCTCGCCATCCTGGACCGCGCTGGCCTTGCGGTCACTGGCGCCGAGGTCGAAGCCGACGCGACAACCATCCAGATGCCGGCCGAGCGGGATGGTCGTCTCGCGGGTTTCCGGCACCGCTTCCGGTGTTGTAATCACAACCTGGAACGGATGCTCGTAGACGCCGCCCATGAAGCGGGCATCGAAAGCGCGGGCGCCTTCGGGGGAATAAACCGCCTGGAGATGGCGCCCGATTTCCGGAGGCCCGCCGGCGTAAAGTTTCCAGCCGCCCCGCTGCCAGAGCAGGAACTTGACAATACGCTCGACGTAGATGAGCGTCGCCGGAAGATTGCCGGAGGCGGGAGGCAACACCGTGGTCGAGTACATGGA
This sequence comes from uncultured Solibacteraceae bacterium, assembly GCA_964644025.1. Classification (GTDB taxonomy): domain Bacteria; phylum Acidobacteriota; class Terriglobia; order Bryobacterales; family Bryobacteraceae; genus CAZXVW01. The sequence goes on from CAZXVW010000044.1 coordinate 2,705, forward strand.
TACAGACCCATCGGTCCTCTCGAGCGCCAGTTTCAACGGCGTCCCGCCGGCGCCGGCTGCCGCTTCGCGGTATGAGCGGTTGAACAACGAGGCGGGCAGAAATTCCTGGTCAAGCGGCGGCGCCACGGCCGGGTTCACTTCGACTCCAGCAATGGATAAGCTCATTTCTTTCCTCTCACCGGGACACAGACAGCGCACCGACGCTTAAAACGGGCGCCGGGAAGCGTCGGAAAAACTTTCATTGGCGATTTTCTCAGAATCCAGCCAAGCACCGCAACGAAGCCGGGAGCAGCCTTCACCGCGAACCGCCGGTGGCGTCCGGTTTGACCGAAGACCGCGCGAACCCGGAAGCGACCGGCCCGGGCGGAGGCGCCGGGAAGATTCGGCCGCGGCCGATTATGTTATCCTGCCGGGTGTGGGTCTGGACACGCATCTGGCAGCCGTCTGGGACCGGATGGATCAAGGTCCAGCGCGGTGTCCGGCCGCCGACAGGTAATTTGGCGCCCGAGTAGCAGTGCTCCGGCAGGAGAATATCCGGGCAAGGAACAATCCAAGGTGGATTTTATGGCAAACAATAAGATTTCAAGACGGTATTTTTTCTATGGTTCGCTGCTGGCCGGAGCGGTACCGGCAGCCGGATATGGCAGCGTCGCGTCGCTGCGGCGCCTGGGCTACAAATCACCCAATGAGAAGCTGAACATCGCCGCTATCGGGGCCGGCGGGAAGGGCCACAGCGACATCATGGGGTGCGAAACAGAAAACATTGTAGCCCTGTGCGATCCAGACGCGGCCCGCGCCGCGCGCATGTTCAAGAAGTACGAGAAGGTCCCGAAGTACAAGGACTTCCGCCGCATGCTCGACAGGGAAGGCCGGAACATCGACGCGGTCACCGTCTCGACGCCGGACTTCACCCACGCCATTGCCGCGATGTGGGCGATGGAGCGGGGCAAACACGTCTACTGCCAGAAGCCGCTCACGCGCACCATCTGGGAGGCCCGCGCCCTGACGAAGGCAGCCAAGAAGTATAAGGTGGCCACGCAGATGGGCAACCAGGGCTACTCGAACGACGGCACGCGCCAGTGCGCGGAAATGATCTGGGCCGGCGCGATCGGCAACGTCACCGAAGTGCACGCCTGGACCAATCGTCCGATCTGGCCCCAGGGACTCACCGAGCTGCCCCCCGAGGAGCCGGTGCCCCCGACGCTCGACTGGGACACCTGGCTGGGGGTTTCCGAGCCGCGCCCGTATAGTTCCGCCTACGTGCCTTTCAAATGGCGGGGCTGGTTCGATTTCGGCTGCGGGGCCCTGGGTGACATGGCGTGTCACATCCTCGGCGCGCCGAACCTGGCGCTGATGCTGGGCGCTCCGACCAGCGTCGAGTGCCTCTCGCAGGAAGGGAAAAGCCCCATTACCTACCCGAAAAAGTCCGTCATCCGGTTTGACTTCCCGGCGCGCGGCACGATGCCGCCGGTGAAGATTTTCTGGCATGACGGCATGGAAGCCGCGCCCAAGATCCCCGGCGTGCCGGAAGGGGAAGTCCTGGGCGACCTGCCCCGAATCCGCTCACGGCGGGCCTCCGGCGGCGCCGGCGCGACCCGGCCACCGCGCGGAGGCCGCGTCTGGTCACCCGAGGCGGCCGAGCTGCTGAAGCGGCTTTCCGCGGACCCCCAAGGCAGGAAACAGCTCACGCAGGCCAGCCGGAACGGGAGTTTGTTCATCGGCGAGAAGGGCTTCATCACGACCGGCACCTATGGGGAATACACGCGCCTGATCCCGGTCGAAAAGATGGAAGACTACGAATTCCCGCCGAAGTTGCTCACGCTATCGCCGGGACATTACCGGGACTGGATCCGCGCGGCCAAGGGCGGCGAGCCGGCCTGTTCGGACTTCAGCGTCGCCGGACCGTTCACCGAGTGGATCCTGCTCGGCGTGCTGGCACTGCGTTTCGAGGGCAAACTCGAGTGGGACAGCGCCAGGATGAAAATCACGAACAACCGGGAAGCCAACAAGTACATCAAACCCAAGTTCCGCAAGGGCTGGAAGTTTACCTGAGACAACGCAAAACGCATCGGCCCCGCCGGCGCTGAGTTGCGCCCGGCGCCGGCGGGCTGAGCAGGCCGCTCCCGGTGCCGCGGCGCAGCCGAACCGGTACGCTCCACCCAGAACCTGTACTGTCAGCCGGCGAGTACGCGGATAGCCTTTTCGTTGTCCCGGGTCGTGTTGTAGAAATGCGGGGACAGGCGCACCGCGCCGGGCCGATAATCGCAGATCACGCCGGCTTGGCGAAGCCGGCCCACGGCGGCTGCCGGATCCGGGTGCTCAACCATCACGATGGCTGAACGGGCTTCCGGTGTTACGGCCGCGCGAACGTTCAAGCGCGCGAGCCGCGCGCGGTCCAGCAGATCTTCGGTCAGCCCGGACACCCGCCGGCTGATTGCTTCGACGCCGGCTTCCTCGATCAGTTCCAGTCCGGCCCTGGCAGTGTACAGGGCCGGCACCGCCGGGGTTCCCAGCTCGAAGCGCCGCGCGTCGCCGCGCAGCTTCAGCCGGCGCGAATCGAAGGCGAACTGATCCTCGGCGCCGAACCAGCTCACGGCGGTGGGCGCGAGCTGTTCGATGATCTCCCGGCGAACGAACACGTAGGCCAGGCCCGGCCCGCCCAGAAGCCATTTCAGCGCCCCGGTGAGCAAGACGTCCGCGCCCAGGTCCCGGATGTTGATGGGAATCTGCCCGGCGGACTGGTAGGCGTCGATCAGGCAGAGGGCGCCCTGCTGATGCGCTATCCGCGCGAGCGCCGCGATGTCCTGAACCGCCCCGGTCGTATAAAACACATGGGAGGTGGCTACCAGCGCGGTGCGATCATCCACCGCCGCGGCGAAGGAATCGAGGGGCACGCGGACGCCGTCGGGCGATGGGAGCACGACGGTTTCGACGCCGGTCCGCCGTTTGGCAAGAAACTGGTAGACGAGCGTGGGGAAGTCCAACTCGGTGGTGACCACCTTCGGGCGCCGGCGGAAATCGACGGCGCTGGCGATGATGGAAAGCGCGGCCGAGATACTCGGCGCCAGGGCGGTTTCGGAATCCTCCGCGCCGATGAGCCGGGCGAAACCGGCCCGGACATCGGAGGCTGCAGCCAGCCAGTGCTCGTACCAGGCTGAGGCGCCCAGGCGGTCCCACAGGCCGGCGAAGCTGGTGAGCGCCGCCCGCGCCCGCACCGACAGCGCGCCCAGCGAGCAGGAGTTCAGGTAAACGGCCGCGTGAAAAATCGGAAACTCCGGCCGGTACTTTTCAGTCAGCGAATAGAGAGCAGCGTCGGGCATCGCAGACTCGATCCGAATGGGACCGGCATGAATCTGAAACCTTACCACAAACAATAACCAGGGACGAGGCCGGTGTGGACCGCAGCGGTTGACGAATCCCTGATGATGCGAAGGGGGCCGGAGCCCGCTCCCGCCGCCTTCGCCGGGCACATTGACTCCAACTCGGCGATAGTGTTTTAATCAATTTTTCCCCCGCGCTTCATGGGGAAAGATCCGGGAGCAAATTCACGATGAGCGAAACTCTGAATGAAGAGCAGGTCCGGGCCGCGCTGGCCACCGTGACGCATCCGATGATTGACAAGAGCCTGCTCGAGCTGGGCATCATCAGGAGCGTAAATGTCGAAGGTGGCACGGTCAAGTGCGTGGTGGCGTTTCCTTTTCCACAGGTGCCGATCGCCCAGCAGATTTTCAACTCCATCGAAGAACCGCTCGCGGCGCTGGGCGCCCGGGTGGAATTCGAACAGACGGTGATGACCATGGAGGAACGGCAGCGGTTCTTCACCTTGGAGAGAGAAGGCTGGCGGGGCGGAATGTAAGGCGGCTATGCCGGCAGCAAGGCCGCAGGGTCCCGGGAAAGGAACAGCAGTGTCCACCCGTATCGAGCTGAAGCCGATCGGAGTCATCCGCACGCCTTACAAGGATGCGGCGCCATTTCAGCCGGTGGAGGATTCTGAAGGAAACTTCCGGATTATCCTCGAGCCGGAGTATGCGAGGGGCCTGTACCGGCTGTCGCGGTTCCGCTACATTTACGTGCTTTATTACATGAACCGGGTCCACGGGGAACCATCGCTCACCGTTCACCCGCCCTGGGCCGGCGGTTACGAGGTGGGACTGTTCGCCAGCCGGTCTCCGGCGCGCCCGAATCCGATTGGCCTGAGCGTAGTCCGTCTTCTCGGCATCGAGGGTCGCGTGATCCGTACCTCGGGCCTGGACGCCTACGACCGGACGCCCCTCATCGACATCAAACCGTACATCCAGGAACTCGACGTAAAAAAGGACGCTAATGATGGCTGGCTCGACGACGTCGATGCGCGGCGCCATCTCCAGCTTCACCTGAAGGGCATCCCGCACGAACATTGACACCGCGCCGGCGCCGCGTCATTCATCGAAAGCCATCTTCGTCTTCCACTCCTTCCAGACGTTGCCGACCAGATCCGGACCGGGTTTCAGCGTCACCTTGCCCGGCTTCCAGCCGGAGGGAGTGGCTTCGGCGCCCTTGGTCTGCCGCACAAGCTGAAACGCCTGGACCTGCCGAATGGCTTCGGCGACGTTCCGGCCCACCGGCGGAGTCAGCACCTCGAAACCCTGGATGACGCCGTCGGGATCAATGATGAACCGGCCGCGCGTTTCCACGCCGGCGTCTTCGTCATAAACCCCGTACACCTTGCCTACCTTACCGCCCGCGTCCGACAGCATCGGAAAGGGAATGCCTCCCTCGACCATCCGGGAAAGTTCCTGATCGTTCCACATCTTATGAACGAACATGCTGTCCACGCTCACGGATAACACTTCCACGCCAAGCTTCTGGAACTCGGCAAATTTCTCAGCGACCGCTGAGAGCTCGGTACTTCAAACGAAGGTGAAATCCCCCGGGTAGAAACACAGCAAGACCCACTTGCCAAGATAGTCCGAGAGCTTGATGTTGACGAATTTCCCTTGGTGGTATCCGGGCGCGGCGAAGTCGGGCGCCTTCCTGCCGATTAGAATCACTTGCCTGTCCTCCTTGCTTTCCTGTTCCCTGGAAGCGCTCTCGGCAACCGGTCCTTCCCCTACCGGACCTCCGGTCGGACGCGCGCAGCCGGGATTCAGTTCTTCAGCCATGATTTCCTCGCCTGGTGCGATGTAAGGCGCGCGGGGCAACTTGCCGCCTCGACGCGGCGCCTGCTTCATAGGTACCACTCCCGCCGGCGGTCGTCAAGGGAAAACGCACGCCCAGGCGGCACAGTTTTTGCTGGATAATGGAAACACATATGAAACGCGATCCACTGCTCGAACCATTTTCGCTCGCGAAGCTCACCCTCCCGAACCGGGTGGTCATGACTACCGTGAAACTCGGTTACGGTGCCAAGGATGGCAAGGTCACGGACCGGCACGTCGCCTTCTACGTCCGTCGGGCCCAAGGAAATGCCGGCTTACTGACCACCGAACCGATGTACGTGATGCTGAACGGCAGGGAGCTGCCAACGCAACTCGGCATCCACGACGACGAACTCGTTGCTGGCCTCCGGAAGTTGGTTAATGCCGTGCACGCCGCCGGCGGGCACATCATGGCTCACATCAATCACGCCGGAAAGGCTGCCAATCCCAAGCTGGTCGGCCCGGCGGGGTCGGTATCGGCGTCCGCAGTCCCCTGCCCGTCCCGGCAGATCACGCCCCGCCCGCTCGACCGCGAAGAGATCGGCCAGGTCGTGGCGGCGTTCGGCGCTGCCGCGCGCCGCGTCCGGGAAGCTGGTTTCGACGCTCTCGAAATCCCGTTCAGCCATGGTTACCTGATTCACCAGTTCCTCGCCCCGCATTCCAACCGCCGCGAGGATGACTACGGCGGAAGCCTGGAGAACCGGCTGCGCTTTGGCCGGCAAGTCATTGCGGCCGTCCGGCAGGCAGTCGGAGAAGAATTCCCTCTCGTCGTGCGGATGAATGCCGCCGATTACGCCGACGGCGGGCTGACCGTCGAGGACGCGCTCGGGATTGCGCCGGCCGTGGAAGCGATGGGAGTCCAGGCGCTCAGCATCACCTCCGGCACGATGTGCGAATCAGCGCCCTTCTGTCTTTATCCAGCCGGCACGCCGAAGGCGAACCTGCTCCCGGCCGCGGCGCGAATCCGCGGCAAAGTCAAGATTCCCGTGATTGTGGCCGGCCGCATCCGCACGCCTCAACTGGCCCGCGAAGCCCTCGCCAACGGCCAGACGGATCTGATCGGGCTGGGACGCCCGTTCCTGGCCGATCCGGACTGGGTGCGCAAGATCGAAGAAGGGGACGAAGAAGCGATCCTGCTGTGCGCGGCCTGCCACCAGGGTTGTTTGGCCGAGCTGCGAAAGGGCCATGGAACCGGCTGCGCGTTCAACCCCCTCACCGGCCACGAGGGCGAAATCGAGATTCGGCCGGCCGCAAAGGCGCGCGAAGTGATGGTGGTTGGCGGTGGGCCGGCGGGGCTGGAAGCGGCGCGGATCGCGGCCGAGCGCGGTCACCACGTCACCCTATACGAGCAGGAGAAGGTTCTCGGCGGGCAATTTCATCTGGCGGCGCTTCCGCCCCACAAGGAAGAATTCCTGGACGTGATCGCCCATCTGGAGTTGATGGCCCGCCGCGCCGGTGTCTCGATTCACCTCAACCGCAAGGTCAGCGCGGAGATGGTGACCCGGCAACGGCCCGACGCAGTGGTGCTGGCGACCGGCGGAATTCCTTTGACCCTGCATTTTCCGGGACTCGACCAGACGCGGTGGCACCTGGCCGCCGACATCCTGGAAGGCCCCTCGGAGGTCAAGACCAATTCAGCGCTGGTGATCGGCGGTGGACTGGTGGGACTGGAAACAGCGGATTTCCTCGCCGCCCGCAACAAGCAGGTGACCGTGGTGGAGATGCTGCCGGAAGTGGGCGCCGACATGGATCCGCTCGCCAGGGCAGTGATCATGAAGCGGTTGGCGGCCCGCGGCGTCGTAATTCACACCGGCGCCAGGGTGATCCGCCTCGCGCCGGATCAGGCCATCGTGGAGCAGGCCGGCCGGGAAGCTTCGTTACCCCTGGAAACGGTGGTGCTGGCGGTGGGCGTGCGTTCCAACCGGGAGCTTCCCGACGCCCTGGCCGACAGCGGCCTCGAAGTCCACGTCATCGGCGACGCCGCCGAGCCACGGAAAGCCGTGGACGCGATTCATGAAGGTTTCGAAGTGGGTCGCACGCTCTAAAGCCTCCAATCGCAGCTTCCAGCGGGAATGCCGGGCGGTCGCTGTCACCGGGATCAAACCCCGCGCTTGTCCTCCCCCTGGTTTCTGCAACCGCAAGCAGCCGTGTCCGGACGAGCCGCGGCCCAGCCGGGTGAGGGGGGATCCCCGGCCAGGCCGCAACTCATCCGGCGGCTCTCACCATTCGTCTCCGGTTTCCAGGCGGGTAAGCCCGGCCGCCGGCGGTGGTGAGCTTCGAGCGGCGGGAGGCAGGCGCCAGTTGGCAGAGGTGTGAGAGGGACTACGCCTCCCGCCGCGACAAGTCGATTCCGCGCACTAGTCGTTCCTGGTGAACGGAACCTCCCCGCAATCCCAGCACCCCTGACCGGGCAACGGTGCCGTGGGATCGACGTTCGCATCGCAAATCCACGGATTGCCGTGGGCGTCCAGCACCACCTTCATGGGCCGGGCTGCGTGGTGTGGTCTGATCGGCGAAATCTCCACGAAACTGTCCGGATCGTGATAGCTGTAGGTGGCTTCTCCCTCTTCCACCAATTGCTTCACAGCCTCGCGAACCGTGAACACGGAGAGACCCAGTCTCGCTGACAGCTTTTTCTCCAGCTCATGCGGCTTAAGCTGGTGGGCTGGAGCGTTAATCAGTTCCGCCATGATGGCGTTTTGAGCTTGTTCAAACTCGTTCATTGTTCAGCCCTCCTTCTGCGGGCAAGCCGGCTGCGCATCCGCAGCCTGCTGGCCTCTTTTCCTTCCCCCTCCGGTGGACCCCTCTCGGTGTCCCGCAGGAGGAAATGCAATCGCTGCCGGTTCGTTACAAGAAAAACCAGCGGCCACCGGGGAAAGCCGCGGCTTCCATCGCCGGGCCTGGGCCGCCGCGGGCATCAATACAGGGCTTTGAGGACAGTGGCGGCAGCGAACAGAACCACCGTGACGCTCAGTCCGGCTTCCAGCCACCGCGGTTTCGTCTTGATGGACATCTTGCTGCCCCACCGGGAACCGGCCATCGAACCCACCAGCGTGGCCACGGCGGCCAGCCACTGGATATCGCCACGTTGCCAGTACACCGCCGCGGCCGCGGCCGCCGTGAAAATGGTCGCCGCCAGCGAGGTGGCGATCGCGGGGCGAATGTTGCCCGTAACCACCTTCAGCAGCGGCGGCAGCAACGAACCGCCGCTTCCGCCTCGGAGCCCGGTCAGGAAATTCAAGACGAATGTCGCCGGGATCACCACCCTGGCCGAGGACGTCGCTCTCCGGGCGAGACGCGGCCAGAGCCGGTCAAGGTACATGCCCGTCACCGTCAGCAGCGAGAGCACGAAAAACAGGCCCGCCAGCGCCAGGACGGGCAACAAACCGGTCAAGAGCGCGCCTGCGATGGCCCCGGCGGTGCCGCCGGTCAGCACCGGGCGTAGCAGCTTCCAGTCGATGTTCCGCCGATGATAGATGGCTCCGACCAGCGAAGAGAAAGGCACCACGACCAGGTTGATCCCGAAGGCCGTGATCAGGGGCAATCCGGCCAGGTTCAGCAGCGGGATCCGAAGCGATCCGCCGCCGATGCCGAACAGCCCGGTGAACAGGCCGGCCACCAGACCGATCACCAGATAGAGAATCGCATGGACCATGATTCGCGTCTCCTGTTCCCGCGTCGTCGTCGCCGGCGCCTAACGGCGCTCTCCGTAGCGGGCCTGCGCCGTCGTCCAAAAAACCGTTCCGGCCCGGCTGATGCGCTGCAGCCGGCCGGCTGCGGCCAGCCGTTCAAGCGCCTCCGTGATCTGCTCCCGGTTCCAGTTGGCCAGCGTGCGCAACAACTGTTGTTCGCGCATCGGGTGCCGGGTGACCACCTCGACGATGGCGTCGTCCACTTCGCTATAATTCGCCAGGTCGAAGCGTTCCTCGTCCGGGCCGAGAGTTCGGACCGCTCCGCCGAGAACCTCCCTGGCCCGGGCCAGCCGTTCTTCATCCGGCGCCTCCACCCAGGGCTCGGCCGGTGGCCGCACGGGAACGTTGATCTGGACCTCGTCCGGCTGAATGCGGGCCAGAACCCCGGCCAGATCGGCCAGCGCTTCCTCGGTGTCGTTGATTCCGCGAACCAGCATCACCTCCAGCCACATCTTGCCCCGGTACCCGCGCCGGAAGGCGCTCAACCCTTCCACCAGCGACTCGAACCGCAGTTGCGGCAACGGCCGGTTGATCGTCTGGTAAAGCTTCGCCGAGCCCACGTCCAAGGTCGGCAGCACGGCGTCCGCGGCCATGAGCTCCTCCTGGATTTTACGCTGGTACAACAGCGAGCCGTTGGTGATTACGGCCACCGGCAACGGCGTCAAGGATTTCACCTCCCGGATCATCGCTCCCAAACCCGCGTGAAGCAGCGGCTCCCCGGATCCAACGAACGTAATCCAGTCGATTTCACCGGCGGCCGGGCCGGCCAGGGTATCAGCAACCTCAGCCACGATCTCAAAACGGGGGAAAAACTCCCGGCGCACGTTCGTCATCGGCGTCGTACGGCCCAACTGACAGTAGACGCAGTTCCAGTTGCAGGTCTTGAACGGGACTGGATCAATCCCGAGCGACCGGCCCAGCCGCCGCGACGGCACCGGTCCGAACACGTATTTCATGCCGGCGTCCCCCTTTCGGCGTCACCCGGTGAAAATCCAGGCTTGACATGTTATGAGCATATGCTCATAATAGTAAACGAGGCGGCTAATTGCAAGTCAGTAACGTCTGGAGCAGCATGCCGGGCGTGCGCCGCTGGCCGATTCGCCGATCCAGGACGGGCGGCAAAGGAGAAAGGGAAATGCCAGGAATGGATGGAACGGGCCCACAAGGCAAGGGGCCGGGTACGGGCCGCGGCATGGGCCGGGGCAGAGCCGGACGGGGCCAGGGCGGCGGTCGTGGTCAAGGTGCAGGTCGCGGCCGCGGTGGCGGCGGCCGGGGTCAGGGCGGCATGGGCCGCGGTCGCGGTGCAGGACGCGGTGCCGACCCGGGAAGGCAGGCGCCAGGCACACCTCCGAGTACTGAACCCGCCGAGCCGGAAAGCACTGAATAGACCAGGCCGCGCTGCAACCAGCAGGACAAAGAATCAGGCTCCGGAACGGGCAGTGGGTTCACTCGTGGTTCTCTCATCGAGGATCTCCATGACGCATTCGCTGCGCCCCGATTCTTTGCTCCCATGCAAGGTTTGCACCTCCTGCCGCGTCACTTCCCGTAAGTACGCCCTCAGTTGTTGATTCCTGGTTGGTTATTCGGATAGCTCAGCTGGCACCCGGATTGCGTCACCGTTGGCGGAGGTTAAATTCGGAGATGTCAACCAAGGCTTGTCCAGTTCCAAAGAACGGTAACAAAAAAAAGAAGATCCCGTGGTACAAATCGCCGAAGGTGTGGCGGCAGGCGACGATGATTTTCTTTTTCTTGCTGTTGGTGCGCATTGCCCACCACCACTTGCAAGAAGGGGGTGGACCGAATGGAACCCCATCGGTGGAAGCCTACTGTCCGTTCGGGGGTCTGGAAAGCCTGTACCAATTCATCACCACGGGGGGATTTATCCGCCGGATTGAACCTTCCACAATGATCATCTTCGCGGTGGTCATTATCCTTACCCTGCTGTTCAGCCGCGGCTTCTGCGGCTGGATCTGCCCGTTTGGGGCCATCCAGGAATGGGTCGGGAAGATTGGAAAGCTGATTTTCCGGAAACACTTCAATCCGACCGGCACCTGGGACCGCGTGCTCCGGAACTTCAAGTACGTCGTCCTGGTGGCCATCATTGCCCTGACGTGGTGGACTGGCACGCTGGTGTTTCGCGACTACGACCCGTTTCTGGCATTCTTCCACCTGGGCCAGGGGCTCGACGAAAGACCGTGGGGCTACGGCATCCTGGTGGCGGTACTGCTCGGTTCGCTACTGATTGACCGCTTTTTCTGCAAGTATGCCTGCCCGCTCGGCGCCGTCCTGGGCCTTCTGGGCAAAATTGGCCTTACCAAGATCCACCGCGAGACCACGGGCTGCAAGTTGTGCAATATCTGCCAACAGAAGTGCCCGGCCCACGTTGATTTCCTCTCCGTCGAAGACATCAGGAGTGCCGAGTGCAACCAGTGCCTGGATTGCCTGGTGGATTGCCCGCTGCCCAACGTGCTCACGGTAAAGGCAAGTCGCTGGCGGCTCTCCCACCCGGTCTATGCCTCGATGCTTGTCATCGCACTGTTCGGGATGATCGGCATCAGCAAGGCCACCAGCACCTGGCGCACCAAACCGGAACGGCTCAAACTAACTGATCAGTCAGGAGAACTGGACCCGGAAAGCATCCGTGGCCGAATGAGCCTCCAAGAAATTAGTACGGGCTTCAACGTGCCGTTGGAGAAACTCTACGCGGATTTGCACCTCCCGGCAAACGTACCTTCCACGGCACAGATCAAGAATATTCACCGCGACTACGAGGTGGAGTTCAAACCCGAGAGTGTACGCGAGCTGATCCGCGCGTACCTGGAGGGGGCGCCACCGCCGGATTTAGGCGCCAGGCGCGGGGTACGAGATCATCAACGGCAGGAGCGTGCTACGGGGAACGAGGAACGTTTGGAAGCTGGTGCGCAATCCATGAAGGCAGACCGGCGCCGTGGGGACGGCAAAGGCGCCGGTGCGGGTCAGGGGCGCGGCCAGACCGCCAACAAAACTACCAATGAGAAGAATGAACCACCGGCCGTGCGCGGCAACATGACGATCAACGAGATCATCCTCAAGACGGGTATTCCCAAGGATTACCTCCTCAAACAAGCCGGTCTGCCCGCGGACGTCCCGACCCGCGAGCCGCTCCGCGACTGGATCCGCGAATACGGCAAAACGCCCCGCGACCTCCGCGACGCCGTCGAAAAGTATCGCGCGGAGAATCAGTAACACACCTCAGCGTATTCGCAGGAGTTCCGGGCACCCCTCCCGGTTCGCAAAAGCGCCCGGTTTTTAGTGATCTTGCGTTGGACAGCAGAGCGGAGCAATCAGGCGGCTATGCCGCGTTATAACAAGACCTTGTCGCGTTCACCATCATGGCGGAGGTGTGCATGCACGTGAGCGTGAGGCAATTGGAGCGGGAGAAGGTGCACTTCGACGTCACCTGCCGCCCCGGGAGGCTCGATTTTTCCAATACGAAGTTTCGCCGGGTTACGGCCCTGCGGGTTACCGGAGTCGCTGAGCTGGTCGGCGGAAGCGAGGAAATTCGAGTCCACGGTCACATCACGGGCGAACTGGAAGGTGAGTGTGACCGGTGCCTGGAGCCGGCTCCGTTCCCGGTCGATCGCGATTTCGACCTCTATTACCGCTTCTCGGCGTTGGCTTCGACGGCGCCGGAGGTCGAGATCGACGACAGCGAAAGTGGGATCGGCTATTACGAGGGAGACGGGCTGGAAATGGCCGACGTGGCCTAGGAGCAAGTGCTGCTGTGGCTCCCGATGCAGTGGATCTGCCACGCCGACTGCAAGGGTATCTGCCCCGTGTGTGGCGGGAATCGCAATCGCGTCTCCTGCAATTGCCAAAGCCAGGTGGTAGATGACCGCTGGGCGGCCCTTCGCAATTACCACCCGGAGGCGAAGTGAACCGCACGGTCGCGGTCAAGGCGGTCGCGGCCGGGGAGCCGGGCGCGGCATGGGCCCCGGTTCCGGGACACAACCACCTGGCCCGCTTCCCGGTAGCGAGCCGCCCGAATCCGGCAGCGGCGAGTAAACCGGCCTCGCGGCACGACGGGGCGCGGGCCACACGCCATGGTAGAATGCGCGGGAAATGTGGTGTACCCGCTGCTTCCCTGTATTCCTCGCGCTGGTTGGTTTGCCCGCCACCGGCTCCCAACCTGCCAACCCTCACGCCGGCAAGGCGGCCAGGCAGGTGCTCGACTACCTTGCCCGGCTGCCGGAACGGTGCCAGGACCGCCTGATTGCCGGCCAGCACTTCGGCCGGGACGCCGAGGGATTTGACGAACTCATCGCCGGTCTGCACCAGGCGACCGGCAAATGGGTCGGGCTGGCCGGCGCCGATCTCGGGTACCCGAAGACCCCGCCGGAGAAATTCCCGCCCCGTGACCTCGGCAAACTGACCCGCGTGCTGATCGGCTACTGGCGGGCCGGAGGCCTGGTGACGCTCAGTTGCCACGGAAAAAATCCCTGGACCGGGGGAAACGCCTGGGACAAAGAGCCGCGCGACCTCGATGAACTGATCCGGCCGGGCAACCCGGCCCACGAGCGCTACATGAAGGAACTGGACCGGGTGGCCGGCGTGCTCGCCGAGCTTCGCGACGCCGGGGTGGTGGTTCTGTGGCGGCCCTTCCATGAAATGAACGGCGCGTGGTTCTGGTGGGGGCACCGTGAGGGACGCCGCGACGGCGGGCAGTTCGTCCGGCTCTGGCGGCACATGTTCCGCTACTTCACCGAAACGAAGAAGCTGAACAACCTGCTATGGGTGTACTCGGCTTCATCCAGCGCCCATCGGCGGACCTCGGTGATGTTTTACTACCCGGGCGATGAGTACGTGGACATCGTCGGCGTGGACGGCTACTCGAATGAGATTGCCATCAACGGTTACAATGAGCTGGCGGCAACGGGCAAGCCGTTCGCGCTGACCGAGTTCGGCCCGCACCGCGACTCCCGCGGCACGATGGACTACGCCCGCTTCCTCCGCACCGTCGAGCGCCAGTTCCCGCAAGCGGTGTATTTCCTGATCTGGAGCGGCGGCTTCTCGATCCTGAACAACAAGAATGCGCAGGCGCTGCTCGATGCTCCCTGGGTGCTCACCCGCGACAAGCTGGATTGGGCATATCCCGGTCACCGGCGCTGGGCGCAGGCACGCCCGCTGGCGATCCGCGCAGTGAAACTGCTCACGCCGCACCCCGCGCAATGGCGGCGCGCGGAATTTCGCATTGACCTACAGGCCACCTTCGACAGCCCGTTCGACCAGGACGAAATCGCCGTGGATGGCATCTTCACGACGCCAGGCGGCCGCAAGATGACGGTGCCGGCCTTCTTTTACCAGCGGTTCGAACGGGAGATCAACGGGGACCGGGTTTTTCTGCACGAGGGAGCCCCGCCGCAATGGCGGGTGCGGTTCACTCCCGTCGCAGCCGGAACTTACACCGTACGGATTCGCGCGCGCGACCGCAGCGGCACGGTTACCTCCAAGCCGGTGACCTTTACGGCCGCCCCCGGCGCCGGGCACGGTTTCCTTCACGTGGCGAAAGCCGATCCGCACTACTTTGCCTTCGAGGACGGGACCCCGTACTTCGCGATCGGCGAGAACATGGCCGGCGGGCCGCTGGCCGACTACTATCTCTGGATTCCGCACCTGGCCGCCAGCGGGGGCAACTACGGCCGGCTGTGGATCGGCAACCCGGACTTCGGCCTCGAGTTCGGCCGCATGGGGGATTACCGGCTGGACAACGCCTGGAAGCTGGACCAGGTGATGGAGCTTTCCGAACAACACGGCATCTACCAGAAGCTCTGCATCGACTGGATCAGGCACATCACGCCCCGGGGGCAGCCGCGGCAGCGTTTCGATCGCGAGGATTACGCCTACAGCGTCTCCAACGGCGGCCCCTGCGCCAACATGCGCGACTTCTTCGAGCTGCCCGAGGCCCGCCGCGCCTTCCGGAACCGCCTCCGCTACATCGTGGCCCGCTGGGCTTACAGCCCGAACGTGCTTGCCTGGGAACTGTGGAACGAGATCAACGCCGTGGACAAGCGAGTCCGGGGCGATCACCGCCTGATCCTGGACTGGAACCGCGAGATGTGCCGGTATCTGAAATCGATCGATCCCTGGCGCCACCTTACCACGAACAGCCTCGGCTCGACCGCCATCTGGCCCGAGATGTGGGAGATGCCGGAGAACGAGTTCGCCCAGATGCACGGCTACTGGTACTTCTCCGATGAGATGCGCCGGAACGCCACCGACATGGCGGGCTTCATGATCAAGTGGCTCGATGAGGTTGCGCACTTCGGCAAGCCGTACCTGTTCGCCGAGTTCGGCATCCGCCGCGCCACGGCGGAGACCCGGGCGCTATGCGACGCGGACAGAGACGGCGTCAACCTGCACAACGGCCTCTGGGCGCCGCTCGCCTCCGGCGCCGCGGGCACCGGCATGCTCTGGTGGTGGGGCAATTACGTCGAACCAAAAAACCTCTATTACCACTTCCTGCCGGTCGCCAGGTTTACCCAGGGAATCCCGTGGACCACCGCCGGGTTCGAGAAGGCGACGGTGACGGCGAGCCGGCAGGATATTCGGGCTCTCGGGTTGCGGGGCGGACCGCTCGCGATCCTCTGGATTCAGAACAAGGCCCACACCTGGTGGAACGTCGTCTTCGACCGGCCGATTCCGGCGATTCGCGATGCGTGGGTCACCGTGGCCGGCATGAAGCCGGGCAGCTATCGGGTGGAATATTGGGACACCTACGCCGGCCGGATCAGCCGGGCCGCGGAATTACGGACCACGGCAAACGGCCTCCGGATTCCTCTCCCCACTTTTGCCACTGACCTGGCGCTCAAGATCATCCCGGCGGCACCCGGAGTCCACACCACCGGGTCAATGGCGCTGCCGAAGGGGGGAAGGCGCCTCCGGTGAACGGGCAGGCCCCGGGGGAAGAGGTGGCAAGGCGCCCCGGGCCAGGCTTCAAACCTGGATCTTGAGGGCCACGGCGTAGCCGGAAGGCCGGCCGGGCGGCGGAACACCGCCACCGGAGAATATCCACGTCTGCCTGGCGCACGCGCGTCTTTTCCTCGTTTCCAAAAGCGGCGCGGAATGTGCTCATTGCCCCGGCGATTCACCCTCGCCGGAAACCGGCGGCCGCTCCAGGGCCACCACCTCGCCCGCCTGGATGCCGGCGTGAACGGCCACCTCGATGTTGTTGGCGAGTCCCAACCTCAGTTTTCTTTCTTCCCACCCGGAGGCGCGGCGCACGAAGGCGACCGGAGCTCCGTCCACCTCACTGGAAAAAACAGCGCCGCGGGGCACGATTACCGCGTTGTCTTCCTGGCCGAGCACGACGTCGGCGCTGACCGAGTAATGGGGGAGCAAGCGGGGATCCGTTCGATCCAGTTTAAGGCGCACCGGGATCCCGGTCAGGTAACCGGTGCCCCGCTTGCGCCCGCGGGCGATGGTTCCGACCGAATAGACGTGTCCGGGCAGTACCAGGCCCGGCAGCGCCTCGAACCGGAAGGTCACGGGAGCGCCAACGCGGATCCGGGCCGAGTCCACCTGGTTCAGGTACGCCAACACGCCGACCGAATTCACATCGACAATCTGCATGTAAGGCTGGCCCGATCCAAGCCGGTCACCGGCCTGGATGTGCTGGAGCTTGCCACCGCGGTAGATGCGCAACAATACGGCGATGCCATCCATCGGGCTACGGACGACCATCTTGTCCAGATTCTCTCGCGCCCGCCGCACCTCCAGCTCTTGCTCTTTGAGGTCCAGCTCCGCGCGCCGCAGCGCCGAGCCTTCCGAGATGTCGACGTAAGGCGTGCGCTTCTGCAACTGCTCGTAATAGGCCCGGGCCTCTTCGTAAGCCAGCCGAAACCGCTCGGCGAGAATCGCTGATCGGACCGGCACCGTCTTCAAATCCAGCGCGGCCTTTCCCGCGCTTCCTTGCGCCCTGCGCACTCGCTGCTCGTGCGCATACCGGGCGATCTTGAGGTTGGCAGCGAGCTTTTGGACCTGCATCTGTTGTCGCACCACCAGGCTCTGGTAATCGTCCAGGCGGTTGCGCATGTACTCGCGATCGAACTCGGCCACGATTTGGCCGCGTTTGACGTGTTCTCCCTCACTGACCAGCTTGCTGAGGAGGAGGTTAAATCGCTCTCCCCGGCCGCGGCGTCCGAGCAAACGGGGAGCGAGCAGGGCAACGGAGTTCTCGGCCGTCGTGACCCCACTCAGGCGGAGGGTCTTCTCCAATGTTCCGGAACGAGCCACCGAGACTCGAATCTCGCCGGCGGTAGGAACCAGCAGCAATTCGGGAACGCTCAACTGCCGCAACAGGTACAGGGAAGCGCTCAGGACCGCGGCCAAAATCAGGAGGAGAAAGCCGGGCTTCCACCGCCGGGGTTTCCGCGGCGCCCGGCGAGGCGGCATCGGATACAAGCCCGGCTCCCGCACCGGTTGTGCCTGCTTCTCAGGAGCCTGCTTTCCGGGACCACGTCTGGTGAACATTCCACATCATCGCGGCCCCCGCATCTCAGCCCGGAGGGCGCGTCTGTCACTACACTAACTCAGAGCGAGCGGGGAAATCCATTGCCCACGCGTGGATACATGCGGACGCGCTGTCCGCGCCTTCAGCGCAAGGGGCCGGTTATTCCGCGCTTCGTGGCGTGAAGCGGCCCGGGCGGCCGCCTTGCTCCCTTCAGCATTGCTGGGGGCGGCGCAATGGTTGCAACCGGTTCGCCGCCCCGCCAACAAGCCCTAAAACCGGAAGCGCAAGCCTAACTGAAAGACCCGCGGGCCGCCGCGGCGGCCGGATTCGCCCACCTGGTCGATATAGCCGCCGGTAATCCGGTTGAAGTAATTGTCCGGCAGCCGGAAGTTGGTGTGGTTCAACACGTTGAACACGTCAATGCGGACCTGCAAGCTCCGCTGCTCCCGGAACCGGAAGTTCTTCCGCAGGCCCAGGGCCATCGTGGCCAGGCCGGGGCCGTCCAGGATGTTGCGGCCCGAGTTGCCAAAGGCGAACGGGCTGAAGCCGTACTGGCTCTCGTGGCAGCTCTGGGCGATCTCCGGATCCACGCATGGGACTTCCTCGAAGGCAGTGAGGTCATACCACGGGAAATCGACTCCCCGCTGGCCGGGGAAGGCATTGTCCTCCAGCGTGCCCTTGCGGATGCGGTTCGGCCGCAGCGATTCCCCGAGGTTCAGCTCCGTATCAGCGGTCCGCACCGTGAAGGGCTGGCCGGTATAAGCGCGCACCGTGCCCGAAAGCTGCCAGCCGCCCAGCACGGCGTTCTTGACGCCGGCCAGCGAATAGCGCTTTCCGCGGCCAAAGGGCAGCTCGTAGTTGAAGATGGCGGTGAAGACGTGGCCGACATCGAAGTCCGACCGGCCCCGGTCCAGCCACAGGTTCCGGGAATCCAGCGCGTTCGGGAACCCGCCGGCCGAGGAACCGGTGAACTGGGATGCCTCATCGATCGACTTGCTGTAGGAGTAGTTTAACCGGTAGAAGAAGCCCCCGCGGCTGCGCCGCCGCAACGATGCCTGAAATGCGTTGTAAATCGAGTTGGTGCCGAAGGCGAAGTAGTTGACCGAGTTCAAACCCGGGATCGGCCGCGGGAACCCTCCCCCGGATTCATAGATCTCGCGGTTCCGGATCGGCTGGTTGATGTTATAGCGGCGCCCCAGGTGGGTGCCTTTTGAGCCGACGTAGCCGAGCTCGAGCACCGTGCTTTCCCACAACTCGCGCTGGATCGTCATGTTCCACGTTTGCAGGTAAGCCGTGGGAGCGTCCACCTGGTAGCCGGTGGCGTTATTGACGCCCTTCAACTTCATTCGGTCTTCAGGAAACGGGTCGTCAAGGGTCAGCGCCAGCGGGTCCTTCGTGTTGCGAGGGAAGTTTTGCCGCAGCGCGAACGGGAAGTTGTTCGCAAGCTGGTTGCGGAGCGGGTTCAGAATCTCGGCGCCGTAGAAAATGCCGTAGCCGCCGCGGAGAACACTCTTCGTGCTGCCGAACATGCGCCAGGCGAAGCCGATCCGGGGAGCGACGTTGGTATAGTCGGTCCAGACCAGCGAGCGCGGCAGGCCGACCGCGTCGGCGGTGGTGACCTTGCCTTCCATGCCGGCCCATTCTTCCAGCGCGGCCAGGTCCGGGATGGTGGCGTCATCGGAAATCACGATCTGGCCGAACTCGGGCACGAAGTTCGCCAGGCGGTCATAGCGATCGACCGGAGGTTTATTGATTTCGTAGCGTACGCCCAGGTTCAGGGTCAGGTTCGGCGTGACCTTGAAATCGTCGCTCAAAAACCAGCCGTAGCTGGTTTGCCGCCAGTAGTTGCGAACGATGCCGACGGTGCGCGTGGCACTGTGCAGCAGGCCGAGCAGCAGGTCGCCGATCGGCGCGCCGGTCCAGCGGCCGCGGAAGTTGAAGGTGCCGCGCTGGTTGTTGTAGTAGGGCTGGTTGAAGCGCACCCGGGAAACATCGAAACCCGCCTTGATGGTGTGCTTCGACTTCACCCAGGTGAACTTGGTCCCGGCCTGGATGTCGGTCACCGCGTAGCTGACCGGCTGGCTGGCGGCGGTGCCGATGCTGAAATGGTCCCGCACGCTGATCCGGGGCCAGTCCATAAACTCCGGATCGGTAACCGTGCTGGGAAGGCCGAGCTTGGCGGCGATATTCTGGCCCTGGTAGATGCCACGCGTGTTCGTCTTGTTCCGGCTGTAGCCGGCGCGGGTTTCCAGGATCATGGTAGCTGAAAACAGGTGCGTCCAGTCCCATCCCGCCAGCGAGCGGTCATTGTCCGTGGTGGTGCCAAACTTTCCCAGAGCGCTGCCGGCAAACGGGTTCGAGCCGTCCACCATCCGCATCTGGTAGCGGAACGCCATCGTGTCGCTGTCGCCGAACCGGTGGTCAATCTTGCCCAGAATGCTGTTCCACTTGTCGTCGTCGGGCGCCGTCACCAGGTAATTGTTCCGGATATCGGCCCGGTTCGGCAGCGGGTAGATCGACACGATGTTCACGCCGACCGGGTTGAACCGGCTGGGCGGGATAATATTACCCGGGAAACAGGCCTTGGCGGACTTGGCGTTGCACTTGCCTTTCTTCAGCGGATCCTTCAGGTAGACCGGCTTGCCGAGATAATCCAACGAGTTGGAAAAGTCCCCGTTGCGCTCCGCTTCGGTCGGCGTGTGCCCCAGGCGCGTGTGTTCGAGCAATTGCTTGTAACCTTCATAGCTGACCAGGAAGAAGGTGCGGTTCCTGATGATCGGCCCGCCGATGGTGGCTCCGAACTGGTGCCGGCGCAACGCGTTCTTGTCCTGCTCGAAGAATCCCCGGGCATCGAAGACGTCATTCCGCCCGGTATAGAAGAGGGTCCCGTGGTAGCGGTTGGTTCCCGAGCGCAGGGCCATGTTCAGGATGCCGCCGGCGAAGCGCCCGTACTCGGCCGAGAATCCGCTCGTTTCCATTTTGAACTCTTGCAGCGCGTCGATGTTCGGGCGGACCTGGGCCGCCGCGCCGCGCGCGTTGCGGTTGTTGAAACCGTCCACATAGAAGTTGGTGTTGGTGGCGCGCGCGCCGTTGATGTTCATCGCCGACCCCTGGCCGCCCTGAGCCTTCGGGATAACCCCCGGAACGAACATGGCCAGGTCGGTGAAATCGCGCCCTTCGAGCGGGATCTCCTGGATCTCGTCGTAGACGATCACGTCGCCCATGATGGCGCCGCGCTCGGTCTCGATCGGGGCGACGGTTTCGCTCACCGTCACCGATTCGGTGACCTGGCCCAGTTCCATGACAATGTCCCGCCGGAGCACCTGGTTGACCTCGAGCACGATGCCGGTATCTTTGAACGTCCGAAACCCCTCGTTCTCAGCCGTCAGCTCATAAGGTCCCGGCGCCAGGTTCGTGATCGTGTAATAACCCTCCGCGTTGGACTGGACGGTGCGGGCGATGCCCGTGTCGGTATTCCGGATAGTGATGGTCACTCCCGGCATCGCTGCCTGCGATGTATCCGTCACCTCGCCGGTAACCGTGGCCAGGTTGCTTTGCCCGCAAAGCAGGCCAGTAAACAAAAGCGCCACAAGGAACGCAGTCGCTGTTTTCGCAAGACGAAGCCTTGAACGCATAAACCCTCCCTTGTCTCTTGGTTCGGGTTCACCGGGGCGGGAAACAGCACAAAACCCAACCGATCCCCCTCGAACCCATCACTGACTCCTGAGCGATACTACCACCGAACAGATGAAGAATCAAGCGGCGGGCGGGACCGGTGTACGTTATGGAAAACAAACAGCTTAATTCGACCGCGTGGCTCCGTGATGCAACTCGGCGCCAGCCGCAGGCGGCGAACGGTAACCATCTGGGCGGAAATCACATCAAACAAAACCTGGAGGTTTCAACGATGAAGAAATTATTGTCCCTGGCCGTCATGGCCGGCTTCGCGGCCAGCGTGAGTTTGGCGGCGCCGGCCCAGACCACCAACCCGAACACACAGAAGCGGTTCGACAGGGCAGATAAGGATCACAACGGCAAGCTGACGCTCGAGGAGTTTATCGGCAACAACACCAAGAATAAGGACCGGAAGGAAAAGCGTTTCCACCGGCTGGACAAGAACGGCGACGGTGTCATCACTCTCGACGAGTTCCCAGCTCCCTCCGGGAACAAATCCAAGGCGAAATCAAAGAAGACCACGAAGAAATCCTGAAGCTCGACCCCCAGGATGGCCGGCGGCAAACCCGCCTCGGCGCGCCGGGAGAACTGTGCCCCTGCGGCTTTACATCTCCCTACGGCTTCGCGGCACGCTAACAATGGCGGCGAATGATGGACGGCCGGCCAAGCTGGTGCATCACGCGCGGCGGGTTCGGCTGCGGCTGAAGCGGGCGCGGGAGCAAATCAGGCGCTGGCTGGAGGCGCTCGCCTGGCTGCCGGCGCCGGCGGAGCGCGAGAAAACGAGGCACTGAAAACAGGACAGTTACCGGACCCGCCTTTCCGC
>CAZXVW010000045.1:0-12233 GCA_964644025.1 uncultured Solibacteraceae bacterium
ACGGACGCCGAAATCGCGCATGCCGTCGCTGACCGGCCATCCGGTCCGTACCGCCTCGCCGGGACGGTACTCGCCGGCCGAAAGGAGGTTCCGTGGGCGGACTCGGTCTTCAATTCCACCATCCACAAGGTAGGTGACCGCTACGCCCTCTTCTTTGCCGGACATAGCCAGCAGGACGACAACCTGAAGCAGCAGATCGGCCTCGCCGTGGCCGACTCGCTGAACGGACCCTGGCGCAGCGTCACCGACCGCCCCATCATCCCGTTCTCCGGCAGGCCCGGGAGCTGGAACTGCCTTCACGCCTCGAATCCGGCCTTCCTCCGGCATCCGAATGGGCAGTACTGGGTCTATTACAAGGGCATCTCCGACACCGCGAAACCACCGTTGAGAACCATCGGCCTCGCCATCGCCGATGAACTGGAAGGCCCGTACCGCGACTACCCTGGCAACCCGCTGATCAGCTACGTCGAGCGCGGTGTGGACATCGAGGATCCGTACGCGTTCCATTACAGCGGCAGGTTCTACCTGATCATGGAAGACCGCCTGGGGGTGGCTCGGTACAACTCCGGGCCATACTCTTCCCGGAAAGCCGGCGGGATTCGGCCCGGCCTCCTTTACGAATCCAGGGACGGAATCCGGTGGGGCCAGCCGAAGGTCGCCTACTGGACTTCGGATCATTATTTCGGGGGCCCGCGGGTCCGGATGGAGCGGCCTCAGATCCTGTGGAAGAACGGGCAACCGGATCATCTGTTTCTGGCCATGCAGAGCGGCCGCTACGGCCTGCCCAGTCCCGCAGTGCTCAAAATTGCAGCAGCCAGCCCCGGCACGGATCTGGGATAGCAGCCGGATCAGCCCGCCGCCCCGGTGCCGCCCGCACCAGTTGCACCCAGTGCCAGGACGCGTCCCCCCGCAAGCTCAGCCCCTGGTTCGTGGCATTACGGGGAGGTGCCGGAGGGAACCGGCCGGCGCCATTTCCGCAGGAGCAAGACAACCGCCGCGAGGCCGAAAACCAGCAGAACTACCGGCACCACGTTCATCAACCACCAGAGCCGGCCTTCCGGCTCAATGAGAATCCGCATGCCGTATTGTTCCTTATAATGATCGAGAATCTCGCGGTCTGTCGCACCGGCAGCCACCATCTGGCGGATCTCCCTCTGCATTTCCAGCGCGACCTCGCTGCGGTGGTCGGCCACCGTCTCCGAGTAACAGCACGGCGCCAGCATGGCGTGCTCGAGCCGGTCCACGCGGGCAAGCTGTTCCGGCGTCAACCCCGCCAGCAGAGCCGGAGCCAAAGCCATGGTGGCGATCAGAAGGCGAAGGCTCATTGGTTCGGTTGGCCTCTCCGATTGTTAGGTCCCCGGCCGGTGCGCCCGCGCCGTGCCCGGCGCCAAAGCGGCTTGCCGGTCGCGTCCCGGAGCTGGAGCGTCCGGTCTTCCGAGCTCAGCGTGATGCTCGCGGCGATGATGTCGTCCCCGCGGCGGTAACCCTTCACCTCCACTTCCTCGCCGGCCTTCGGGTTAAAGTTATTCTCTATCAAATACCGGGTGGAGCCCAGAATGACCTTGGTCTTTTTCCCATCGGCGGTCACATCGAGATACGGCATCTTTTGGCCGGGCATCACCTGCACCCGGTCGATGATTCCTTTCAATTCCGTTTCCCCCCCCAGCGGGCTGGGCGGCGTCCCCTTCGGCTGCTGGGCCAATGCCACCCCGCAAACGGTCAGGGCCGTGACTGCCATCCAAAGGTGCTTCATCGCCGAAACCTCCATGCTTCTTCTAGCATAACCGTTGCATCTGGCGGGCCATTGCTTATCCGGCTGAAAACTCGCCCCGGGAAAAACCCAAATAGTGCAAGAACTGCGCGTCAGGCGGCTCCCGCTGGCAGGAATTGCACCGGAACCGGCGCCTTGTTGCTCCCACCGCCACGCCCGGCGCGCTGGGTGAAAAACCGCCTCGAACTCTCATTCCCCTTGAGAGTTCGACCCTGCCGCGCCCACTTCGTTATTTGACCAAGGCTGTTCAGTTCCGGCGTACGGTTTCTCTTGACACCGGCGGCGGTTCGGCGCATCATTGAATCAGGTCAGTTGGTCGGAGGAGGGGAGGTTGCTATGATGGCGGGACCTTACTACAACCTGCCTCAGATATCCCCAGCGGATAAAACCGTCGCCGTCTTGGCCGTCAGCCCTTACGAAGAAGATCACGCTTGCCTGCGAACGATCTTCGCCCATTCGAACTGGCAGATTTCCACCGCTCGAAGCTGCCGGGAGGCTATCGAGTTCCTGCAAAAGAACCGGATGGCCGTTCTGGTCTCCGAGCGCGATCTTCCGGACGGAAACTGGAAGAGCTTATTGGAGGCGCTCGCCCAGTTGCCTTATCCCCCGCTCCTGGTGGTGACTTCCAGGGATGCCGACGATTCCTTGTGGGCGGAAGTCCTCAACCTCGGCGCTTACGATGTCCTCTCCAAGCCCTTTGACCGGGCCGAAGTGACGAGGATCATCAGCCTGGCCTGGTTGCACTGGAAGGAGCAAATGGCGCGGGCGCGCCAAAAGCCCGCCGCCAGAACCATGGCGGCCAACTCGCCGAGTGGCATTTCCGCCACTGCCTGAAACGGCAGTGGTCGTATCTCCGCTGGAACCATGGGGGGACTCGGTCTGCCCGCGGGGGGCCCCGCCGGGCACTCAGGCTTCCGGCAGACGGATAGTAAACTTGGCGCCGGAACTCTCGCGCCGGTTCTCCACGCTGATAGTGCCGCCACCGGCGGTCACCACGGATTTCACGATATGAAGACCAAGGCCGGAACTCGATGACTTGGTCGAGAAATGCGGCTCAAAAATCCGGGGCAGGATCTCCGGAGGGATTCCGGGACCACTGTCCTCCACCGAGATTTCAATGGCATCCCCGCACCGGCGGGCGCTGATTTCAATCACTCCTCCGTTTTTCATCGCCTGGGCGGCGTTGAGAAACAGGTTCAGCAGCACTCTCTCCCAGGCTGCGCCCGCGCCACACAGGCGCAGCCCCGGCTCCACCGTCCGCTCAAACTTCACCGGCGGCGCGTGCAGCGCCCGGAAAAGGTCGCTGGCGAACACAATGGAATTATCCAGAATCGTCTCAAGATCTTGAGGTTGCCGGGCGCCGCCGAGCAAGCTATCCACGATCCGGCACCCTTGCCTGACGCTCCGCTGAAGCGTACCGGCCACGTCGTGCCACTTCGGGTCTTTCTCCAACAGGTCCGCTACCTCGGAGACGGACTGAAACACATTGTTCAGGTCGTGGATCAAACCCTCCAGCGTCAAGTCGGCCGCGGCTTTGTCCCCCATGACGTCCTCCTCCGCTAGCCCGTTAACAACCGCAGCGTATCAAAAAACCCGGGGTAAGAGATAGAGGCCGCCTCCGAATTCTTAATGAGACATTCACCATCGGCCGCCAGCGCGGCCACGGCGAACGCCATCGCGATCCGGTGATCCCCGAAAGAATCCAGCTTCGCCGCCCGGAACCGCTGGCGGCCGGCAACGTGAAACCCGCCGGGCGCTTCCTCGATGTCGATGCCCATCCGGCGCAAGTTCTCCGACACCGAGGCGATGCGGTCCGTCTCCTTGACGCGCAGCTCCGCGGCGTCCCGCACCACCAGGCCCTCTTCGCTGGCGGCGCCGAGAACCGCGAGGACGGGGATCTCGTCGATCAGCGCCGGCACAAGCTCCTTCTCGATCACGCCGCCCCGGATGCGGCCGCCCTCCACGGCGAGATCACCGGCGGGCTCACCGTGAGCCTGCCGGATGCCCAGTACGCGAATCCTGGCGCCCATCGACATCAGCAGGTCGAGCAGCGCCGCGCGGGTCGGATTCAAACCCACGTCCTCCAGCACCAGCCTCGAGCCCGGAACCAACAAGGCTGCCGCCAGAAAAAATGCCGCCGAAGAGATATCGCCAGGGACCCGCAGTTGTTGCGGGCGAAGACGCGGCCGCCCCTGCAAGCAGATCCGCAGTTTCTCGCTCTCGATCGCGGCGCCGAACTCCCGCAGCGCGATCTCGGTGTGGTCCCGCGTCCGCACCGGTTCGATCACCGTCGTCTCCCCCTCGGCAAACAGTCCGGCGAACAGCACGCACGTCTTCACCTGGGCGCTGGCCACCGGCAGCCGGTATTCGATCGGCCGGAGCCGGCGGCCTTCGATCTCAAGCGGCGGAAAACGTCCCTCGCGGGCGCGGATAACAGCGCCCATCTGAGAAAGCGGCGTGATAATTCGCTGCATCGGTCGCCGCGAGAGCGATTCATCTCCCCCGATGCGGCTCGTGAACGGCTGCGCCGCCAGCACCCCACTCAGCATCCGAATCGTAGAACCGGAATTGCCTGCGTTCAGCTCCCCGGCCGGTGCACGGTATCCCGCCAGTCCCCCGCCCTCAATCTCGACCTCGTTGCCTTCCCGGTGGATCGGCACCCCCAACGCCCGCAGCACCCCCAGCGTGGACTCGCAGTCCGCCCCCGTGGAATAATTGCGAATCCGTGTCGTCCCTTCGGCCAGGCTCGCCAGGATCGCATAGCGGTGCGAGATCGACTTGTCACCCGGGAGACGCACCGAGCCCTTCAGGGCACGGGCCGGAGAAATTCTTACTTCCATCGGTTTGCCTTGTCGCGGGCCGGCGGCCCCGTCATTCCTCGATCGGATACGGCCCCGGGTTCCCCACCGTCAGCGGCATCTTCTTGGCGCTTTTCAGGTCCACGCGGATCTTTACCGTGCGCGGCTGGTCCCGGCAGGCCAGATGAAAAGGCACCTCGTCTCCGGCTTCCAGCAGCTCCTCGGTCACCGTCACGCCTCGCTGGCTGATGAGCCGGTTCCCGGGCGCCAGCAGCTCGATTTTCATGAAGATCCCGCGGATCGGTTCCTCCCGGTTCACCACCAGGGCGCCATCGATCAGGATCCGCCCCGTCTGGCGCGCCGCCGTAAACTCCTCGATCTCGACATCGGGCGGCTTCTCCGGCTTGCTCTTTTGCCCCGCCGCGGACAACAATGTTGCCAGTAGCAATGAACAAGCGAGGGTTTTCCTCATCAACGATCAGTCTAACGAAACAAGGAGTGGAACTTCCATGATCACCAGGCGCAAATGGATGCTGAGCTCGGCGGCGTTGGCCGTGCCGGGCTCCGCCCCGGCGGCCGGGCCGCCCCACCTCGTCGTCTCCAGCGCCAACGGCCGGCGCGCCTGCGACCGGGCGATGGAAATCCTCCGCGCCGGCGGAGACACGCTGGATGCCGTCATCGCCGGAGTTAACCTCGTCGAAGAAGATCCCAACGACTCTTCAGTGGGTTACGGTGGCTTGCCCAACGAGGAAGGCGTCGTGGAACTGGACTCCTGCGTCATGCACGGCCCCACCCGCCGCTGCGGCGCGGTCGGCGCGCTCCAGGATATCAAGACGCCTTCGCGCGTGGCCCGGCTCGTGATGGAACAAACCGACCACATCATGCTGGTCGGTAAGGGCGCCTTGCGGTTTGCGCTCGCCCATGGCTTCAAAAAAGAGAACCTGCTCACCGAACGCGCCCGGAAGGCGTGGCTGGCCTGGAAACTCTCGCTCCGCGACAGCCGGGGCCACAACAACTGGGGTCCCGGTCTCGACGCTCCTCCGGACAAACCTTCGGCCGCCATCCGCCGCATTTTCGAGGGAGCAGACGAGGAGACGCTGGCCTGGGCTCGCGACGTCATCACCAACCCGCCCACCGGGACCATCAACTGCCTGGCGTTGAACGCGAAGGGCGAGATGTCTGGCGTTACCACCACCAGCGGCCTCGCCTGGAAGATTCCCGGCCGCGTGGGCGATTCGCCCATCATCGGCGCCGGGCTCTTCGTCGACCAGGACGTCGGCGCCGCCGGCTCCACCGGCCGCGGCGAAGAGAACATCCGCGTCGCCGGCGCTCACACCGTGGTCGAGAACATGCGCCACGGCATGTCGGCCCGCCAGGCCGTGCTCGATTGCCTGAAGCGCGTGGCGCGCAATTACAACAATGATCGCCGGCGGCTGGAGCGCTTCGACCTGAACTTTTACGCCCTGCGCAAGGACGGCGATTTCGCCGGCGGCTCCCTGTGGAACGCTCGCCTCCGCGACGGAAAACACCTCCCACGCCGGTTCTGCTACAACGACGGGACCGGCAGCCGCCTCATTGATTGCGTTTACCTGTTCGAGCGCCGGCCGTAGCTCCGGCCGCCCCGGCGGACTTCGGCCGAAGCGTCCCGAATAACAAGCGGGAATCCGTTCCCCTTACACGCCCGTCATATCCCGCAGCGTGATCGCTACCAGCGCCAGGGTCAGGCCGATCATGATCACCACCGAGGCCCAGGCAATGAGGTTGTAGCCGCGCGAGTTGGTCCACTCCTTCATCAGGCCCTTCTTGTTCACCAGGATGATCATGAAGATCAGTACGAACGGCAGCAGAACCCCGTTGATGACCTGGGAGAACAAGATCATGTCGATCAGCGGAAAGTTCGGCAGCAGGATCACGCCGGCCCCCACCACCACCAAGAACCCAAACAGGTAGTAGAAGATCGGCGCTTCCCGAAAGCGGTGGTTCACGCCCGACGGGAAGCCGAGACCCTCGCAAATCGTGTAGGCCGTCGACAGGGGAAGAATGCAGGCGGCAAACAGCGAGGCGTTGAATAGGCCGGCGCTGAACAGCAGAAAAGCGTAGCGGCCGAAAGGCTTGAGCGCCAGCGCCGCTTCGGAGGCGTCATGGATATCCCGCGGCTGGACGCTCCAGATCGCCCCCGCACACGCCACGATGATGAAAAAGGCAATGATCACCATCACGATACAGCCAACAATCACCTCCACCCGCGATTCGCGGTATTCCCGCGCGGTAATCCCTTTCTCCACCACCGACGCCTGCAAGTAGAATTGCATCCACGGCGCCACCGAGGTGCCCACCATGCCGATCAGCATCGTGATATAGCCCGGGTCCAGCAGCCAGACCGGCCGGACGCTGTAAAACAGGGCTTCCTTCCAGTTCGGCCGCACCAGGATCCCCGCAATGATGTAGGCTACGAACAGCGAGCAGGCGAACAGAAAGACCTTTTCAATCCGGTCGTACGTGCCCTTCACCACCAGCAGCGAAACCGCCACGGCGCTGATCGGCACGGTGATATAGCGGCTCACGTGGAATAGCTCCAGCGAGCTGGCGATGCCGGCAAAATTCGCCATCACGTTGGTCAAATTGGCCAGCAGCAGCGCCGCCATCAGGAAGAACGTGGCCCGGAGCCCGAACTCCTCCCGAATCAGGTCCGACAACCCCTTGCCCGTTACCGCTCCCATCCGGGAGCACATCTCCTGGGTGACGATCAGCAGGAAAGTGATCGGAATCAGCGTCCACAGCGGCAGGTAGCCCCACCGCGCGCCCGCCTGGGAATAGGTAAAGATTCCGCCGGCGTCATTGTCAACGACCGCGGTGATGAAGCCCGGCCCGAGGACGGCAAAGAATATCCCGATGTGGTAGCGGAACCGTTTCAGCATCAGCAGTGTCTTTCATTTGTCGATCCACAATCCGTTCACGGTGCAACGGGCCGACCGCCCGGCTCACTTCTCCCGCAGCACGGTAATGATGTCGTCGGCGGTGATCACGCCTTCCAGCTTGCCTTCCTCATCCACCACCGGCAAGCTCAACAGGTTGTACTTGTCGAACAACTCGGTGATCCGTTTCTGATCCTCGTCCAGCGGAACCGAAATCCTCGTCTCGCTGGCCAGTTCCTTGAGCGGCGTCGTCTCGGAAGCCACGAAGAGTTTTCCCAGGGGCACCACTCCCACCAGCTTGTCCTCAGCGTCCACCAGGAACAGCGTGTTCACGGTATCGAGCAGCTCCTCGTTGCCTTTCAACGCGGCGAAGGCGTCGGCCACGGTGGCGTTTTCGTGCAGCTTCACGAACTCCGTGTTCATCAGCCCGCCGGCCGAATCCTCCTCGAATTC
This sequence comes from uncultured Solibacteraceae bacterium, assembly GCA_964644025.1. Taxonomy (GTDB): domain Bacteria; phylum Acidobacteriota; class Terriglobia; order Bryobacterales; family Bryobacteraceae; genus CAZXVW01. Next base: position 7,938 of record CAZXVW010000045.1, read on the forward strand.
GAGCAGCTCGCGGACCTCGGCCTTCGGTTCGGTTTCCATTTCGTCGAATATCTCCTCGCTGGTCTGCTCCTCCAGCTCCCCGAGCACGTCGGCGGCCTCGTCGGGAGCCATCTCCTCGACAATGTCGGCGGCGCGCTCCGGATCCAGCGACTCCAGAATGCTGGTCTGAATCTCCGGCTCGACCTCCGAAAGGGCATCCGCGGCCACCTCCTCGTCGATCGCCTCAAAGATCGCCTCACGGTCCTCCGGGCTGAGATCTTCCACGATGTCGGCCAGGTCAGCCGGGTGCATCTTCTCCAGCAAATCGTTCGTGATGTTGAGCCGCAGCCGCCGCTGGGGATCCGGCTCGACGATGTTGCAGAACTCCCACGGGATCGAGTTCGGCGAAATCACGATTTGCAACTTGCGGATCCACGTGGGGGGCAACAGCCCCTGGAAAATCCGGCGGAACACGCTGCGCAGGCCGATGTCTACCTCGGCAATCCGCAACTCATCGTGGCCGCCGGTGCGCCGGACCTCGAAGGTCACATCCGTGACCCGGACGACTTTCCGGCCCTGGGCATCGATGATCTGCTGATCCAGCAAGTCCCGGACGATCCGCAGCATGTACTCGTCGGAATGGTATGGGGTGAGCTGCTCGTCGCGCAGGTAGATGCCCTTCAGTGAAATGGATTGAACCTGGTCGTGGCGGATGGTCAGCCACGCCCAGCCCCCGCCGATGAGAAAGCGGTCGACGCGAACCGGATCGATCAGGGGAACCAGGGCGGCATCCTTGACACGGCCGATCTTCCGGCCCTTGAGGTCGAAAACCTTGAGGCCCACCAGCTCCGTAAGGTAGAGGTAGTTACCCGCCATCTGGGAACGTCCGTGTCCATAGCCAATCGTGAGCACGCCGCGGGCGTTTCCAGAATCAGCCAGCCTCTCGCGGTGCGCTCTACATCACATGCCTACCCAAATTATCACTATGCCTCATCCGGCGCCGGCCCTGCAAGGCGTAATGGCAAACAACACCGGAAATCCGGCTCCCGCGGCCGTTGCCTGACGTTCGGCTCCGGCGACGCCGCCCAAGCTGACACAGTAGAATGAAGTGACCAGCGAGCCGGAGGCGATTCCATGGCGAACCAGCAACAACTCCAGATTCTGAAACGCGACGTGGACGAGTGGAACCGGTGGCGGGCCGCCAACGCCCGGCTCATTCCGGACCTGACCGGAGCCAATCTCCACCTGGCGGATCTTGCCCTGGCCAACCTCGCCGGCGCCCGGCTTACCGGCGCCGACCTGACGCTGGCTGACCTCGAGGGCGCCGATCTTCGCGGCGCGGACCTGAGCCGCGCCAACCTGGCGGGCGCCCGCCTCATCGGGATCGATCTCGAAGGCGCTGATCTTTCCGGCGCCGACATCCGCACGGCCGAGGACCTGACCCAGGAACAGCTCAACGCTACCGGCGGCGACGCCGCTACCGTGCTTCCTCCGGGTCTCGAGCGGCCCGCCTCCTGGCTTGCGTAGGCGGGCGCGCGAGGCCGCGCCGCTGCCGGTTCGCCTCCCGGGTTACGGGCGCGGCCCTCTCGATCCCCTCCAGTGCGCGCCGGGCCTCAGGAAATCCCGAGAATCCTGCGGTTCTTCTCCACGTCGGCCGCCGCGCCGGCGAAATCGTCGAACGCTTTCTTCGGAACCTCGATCAGCATCGAGCGGATGAACGGCGCGCCCTCGGCCGCCCCCTGGGCCGCGTCCTTGAAGCAGCATTCCCATTCCAGCACCGCCCATGAGCTGTAGCCCACCGCCGTCAGCCGCGTGAACACCTGCTTGAAGTCCACCTGGCCGTCGCCGAGGCTCCGGAAGCGCCCCGGCCGCTGCTTCCAGTCCTGGTAACCGCCGTAGACGCCGCTGCGCGCCGACGGCCGGAACTCGGCGTCCTTGACGTGGAAGGCTTTGATGAATTCGCCGTAGGCGTCAATGTAGCCGATGTAGTCCAGGCACTGGAGGACGAAGTGGGACGGGTCGTACAGGATGTTGGCGCGCGGGTGGTTGCCGACGGCTTCCCGAAACCGCTCGAACGTCGCTCCGTCGTGCAGGTCTTCGCCGGGATGGATCTCGTAGGCCAGGTCCACGCCGCGCTCGTCCGCGTAATCGAGGATCGGTTTCCACCGCCGGGCCAGTTCCTTGAATCCTTCATCCACCAGCCCGGCCGGCCGCTGCGGCCACGGATACATGGTGTGCCACAGGAACGCGCCACTGAACGTGGGCACGACGCTCAGCCCCAGGTTGGCCGAAGCCTGGATCACGAGCTTCATCTGCTCCACGGCCCACTCGGTGCGCGCCTTCGGATTTCCGCGCACTTCCGGGGCGGCGAAGGCGTCGAACAGTTCGTCATAAGCCGGGTGGACGGCCACGAGCTGTCCTTGCAGGTGGGATGCCAGCTCGGTGATCGCCAACCCCTGACATTGCCCTTTCAGTTCGTCGCAATAGTCTTTGGACTGGGCGGCCTTGTTGAGATCCATCACCCGGCCGTCCCAGGAAGGCAACTGCACTCCGATGTAGCCCAGCGACTTCGCCCACGCTGCGATCGACGGCAGGCTGTTAAACGGTTCTTCATCGCCCATGAACTGGGCCAGGAATATCGCGGGTCCCTTGATCTGTGCCATAGCTCTCCTCTTCAGTTCGCCGAGCGCCCGCCGCCCACAGCCGCGGGCCGCTCTCGTCCGCTCTCCATCGTATGCCATCCGCCCCCGCCTTGACCACCCGTGGCGCAGCCCGCTGCTGCGCCGCGCCCATCGGCATTGATCGCTGGTCTGTGGTCGCTGGTCAGTGGTCGGTGGTCGCTGGTGTGTGGTCGGTGGTACGTGGTTTTGAGACTGGGTTGGCGGGAGCCGGGCTCCCACGCGGACCGCGAGTCCGCCCCACAGTCGGGACAGGCGTCGCGACTCGTCTCGGCAGACCGAAGCCTGAGCACCTACCCCCATCGACCCCTGTGGAATACCCCCTTTGGCAACAATGGAATAGCAAGGGGGTACTGGAACCTGTAACCCTGAAATTCCTCTGGTGCGTAGTCGGCCGGAGCTATTGTGTTATGCCTCGTCGGCCTTCATACTGTCTAGTGTTCCTATGAGAGAACGAGACAGAAATGAGTCAACGCCGGTCGTGGTGTTGATCATTCTCGCTCTGCTTCTGGCCACCGGGAGCCGGCCGGCGAGAGGGTCCACCATACTTTACGAGGTCACCGGGCTCGGCACCCTGGGCGGGGTGGAGAGCACCGCGTTCGCCATCAACGATTCCGGCGCCGCGGCCGGCCGCTCGAAGCTCCCCTCGAACCGCGACGCCGCCTTTGTGGCCAGCGGCGGCGTGATGAGCAACCCGGGCCTGCTGCCGGGCGCGAGCGAAAGCAGCGCCCGGGGGATCAACAATACCGGCCAGGTGGTCGGCACCTCTTACCGGAACGGGCGCGCCCGGGCCACTTTATGGGACGGTGGAGAGACTGTGGATCTCGGGGATCTCGGCGGCGGCGACTCCTATGCGACGGGCATCAACAACAGCGGCCAGATCGTGGGCGGAGCGGCCACGGCCGGCGGACAAGGCCATGCCTTCCTGTACGACGGCGGAACGTTCACCGATGTGGGCGCCGAGTGGCCGGGCGGTTGGAGCGCCGCTTACGGCGTCAATGACGCAGGCGCGGTCGCCGGTTACGGAGAGCTGGCGCCGGGCGTATTCCGCGGTTTCCTCTGGGATGAAGAAGCGGGGATCACCACGCTCGGAACCCTGGGTGGGGCCAGCAGCTACGCATTCGATATCAATGACTCCGGCCAGGTGGTCGGTCACGCCAGTCTGCCGAACGGCTATCTCCACGCCTTCTTCTACGACGGCGGCGTAATGACGGACCTGGGAACGCTGGGCGGTGGCTCCAGTTTTGCTTACGGGGTCAACGACGCCGGGGACGTGGTGGGTTACTCCTGGTGGGACGGCGGTCCCCATACGCGCGCCTTTCTCTGGTCCAACGGCTTCATGACGGATCTCAATGAGCTGTTGCTGGACGGCGCGAACTGGGAACTGCTCGAGGCCTACGCGATCAACAACGCCGGGCAGATTGTCGGCGCGGGAATCCATGGCGGCCAAAGAATGGCTTTCCGCCTGGACCCGGTCCCGGCGATCGATGATCCGCCGCCCGCGCTGCCAGCGACGCTTTCGCTGGACACGATCAGCCAGGACATCCCCCTGGCCCACAACCCGGAACCCAATACCGCCGTCATGGTGATTTCCGGGCTCGCCCTGATTACTGCCGGCTTCCTGCGGCGCCGCCGAAAC
>CAZXVW010000045.1:12333-24459 GCA_964644025.1 uncultured Solibacteraceae bacterium
CCCTCGCCATAGGCGAGGCCCGCCGCCTCGCCGCGGGCGCGCGTCCAGCGCTCCATCGCCTCCAGGTACTCATCGATGCCGTGCTGCCGCCGCAGCCACTCGCGCTGGGAAGCGTGGCAGGCGAGCATCTGCTTTTTCACTTCGAAGGTGGAGGCGATGTCCACGATGAAGTCCGGCGTCACGGGTTTTCCCTCGCGGTCGATCCCGGCGACCGGATCCATGAAATACAGGTGCGGAATGGCGGCCAGCGGGGGGGCGGGATCGTAACTGCTGGTCGAGTAGTTCGGGGCCGGGGCGCCGAAACAGGCGTCGCGCACCAGCGCGCTGGTAGTTTCGTGATCGCACATATAGTCGATCGGCGAGGCGGTCAGCACCACGTCGGGCCTGGCCCGCCGCAGGATGGCGGTGATGCGCCGGCGGGAGGCGTCGTCGCTGAAGATGACCAGGTCGCGAAACTCCGCGCAGAGATACTCGGCCCCGAGCAGGGCCGCGGCGGCTTGCGCTTCTCCCCGCCGGATCCGCGCGATCGCCTCCGCGCCCAGCTCGGAGGAGCCGCAATCGCCCGGGGTCAGCGTGGCGATGGTGAGCGAGTGCCCGCGCTCGGCCAGCAACGCCAGCGTCCCGCCGGCCAGGATTTCGCAATCGTCGGGGTGGGCGTGAATGGCAAGAATGCGAGCGGCCATAAAGCCGAGTTTATCAGTCCGGCCCCGCCGCCAGCGCCCGGATCGCCGGGCCTCAGAGTTCCTTGACCGCGTGGATCAGGTCGTTGACCGCCTTCTTGCCGTCGGAGAAGAACATGAGGGTGTTGTCGGCTGCGAACAGCGGATTGGGGATTCCGGCGAAGCCCGGGCTAAGGCTCCGCTTGATCACCACCACGGTGCGGGCCTTGTCGGCGTCGAGGATGGGCATGCCCGCGATCGGGGATTTCGGGTCGGTTCGCGCCACCGGGTTGACCACGTCGTTGGCGCCGATGACGATGGCCACGTCGGTATTCGTGAACTCAGGATTGATCTCGTCCATCTCCTTGAGCTGGTCATAGGGGACGTCGGCTTCGGCCAGCAGCACGTTCATGTGGCCGGGCATGCGCCCCGCCACAGGGTGAATCGCGTAAAGCACCTCCGTCCCCCGGGCCTCGAGCAGATTTGCCAACTGCTTGACGGCGTGCTGCGCCTGCGAGACCGCCATTCCGTAGCCGGGGACGAAGACCACGCGCCGGGCGTTCTCCAGCAGCATAGCGATCTCTTCGGCCGAGGCGGCTTTCACTTTGCCCGCGTAGATCGAGTCAGCGGTGGGCCCCTTCGCCACCGCTCGCGAGCCCACGCCGCCGAACAGCACGTTCGCCAGCGAGCGGTTCATCGCCTTGCACATGATGTTGGTGAGGATCAGTCCGGATGCGCCCACCAGCGAGCCGGCAATGATGAGCATGTTGTTCGAGAGCACGAATCCGGTCGAGGCGGCGGCGATGCCCGAATAGGAGTTCAGCAGCGAGATTACCACCGGCATGTCGGCGCCGCCGATAGGGATCGTCGTCAGCACGCCGAGCACCGAGGCGATGCCGACCAGCACCCAGTAAAGCTCCGTTCGGGCGGGATCGATCACCAGCATCGCGCCTGCCGCCACTGCGGCGAGGGTCAGCAGGGCGTTCAAAGCGTGCTGGCCCCGGAACAGCACGGGATTGCCGGAGACGATCCCCTGAAGTTTGGCGTAGGCGATGAGACTGCCCCAGAAAGTAATGCCGCCGACCAGGCCGCTGAAGGCGGTGGCGACGGTGAAATCGTTCGTCAGCGCCTGGCTGCGAGCGTGCACTTCGATGAGCGCCGCGCCGGCCACCAGGGCCGAGGCTCCTCCGCCGAAACCATTGAACAGGGCCACGAGCTGCGGCATTGCCGTCATCTGGATTTTCACGGCGACAAGGGCGCCGATGGCTCCGCCAACTACGATGCCGGCCAGGATGATCTCGTAGCTGACGATGTTGCGGTCGAGCAAGGTCACCACCACGGCGATCAGCATCCCGAGCGCGCCGGTCAGGTTGCCGCGGACGGCAGTGCGCGGGTGGGAAAGTCCCTTCAGCCCGAGGATGAACAGCACCGCGGCCACCAGGTAGGCGAGATTGATCAGGGCGTTCGTCATGGCTTACTTCTTCCGGAACATTTCCAGCATGCGGTGGGTGACCAGGAAACCGCCGACGACGTTGATGGTGGCGAACACCACCGCCACGAAGCCCAGCGCCGTCGTCAGCGTGGTCTGCTGCGTGCCGGCCGACAGAATGGCGCCCACCAACGTGATCCCGGAGATGGCGTTCGATCCCGACATCAGCGGCGTGTGCAGCGTGGGCGGGACCTTCGTGATCACTTCAAAGCCGACGAAGATCGCCAGCACGAATATGGTGATGGAGATGACAAGCGATTCCATGGCTACTCCGTGGCGCCGCGAACCAGTTCCAAAATGCGCGGGTGAACCAGCTTCCCCTGCCGGGTCAGCAGGGTCTCGCGGATGATTTCGTCCTCCAAGTCCGGCGCGAATTCTCTCTCCTTTATCAGGTGCAAGAGGAACGTAGAAATATTACGGGCATACATCTGGCTGGCGTGAAATGGAACCGTGGCCGGCAAGTTCGTCGGCCCGAGAATCGTCACTCCATGGTCGCGAACCACCTCGTCCGGCCGGGTGAGTTCGCAGTTGCCGCCCCGCTCCGCAGCCAGGTCCACGATCACCGAACCGGCGCGCATGCCCGCCACCATCTCGCCGGTCACCAGCAGCGGCGCTTTCCTGCCGGGAACGGCGGCGGTGGTGATGACGACGTCGCATTCGGCCACCGCGCGGGTCATGAGTTCGCGCTGGCGCTGGTAGAAGGTGTCGTCTTGCGCTCTGGCGTAACCCCCCTTGTCCTCGGCTGCGGCGGTTTCCAGCGGCAGCTCCAGGAACTTCGCGCCGACGCTCTCCACCTGTTCCTTGACGGCGGGCCGGACGTCATAGGCCGCCACCACCGCGCCGAGCCGTCTGGCGGTGGCAATGGCCTGCAATCCGGCCACCCCGGCGCCAAGGACGAGCACCCGGGCCGGGGTGATGGTCCCCGCCGCGGTCATCAGCATGGGAAACATTCTGGGGAGATGAGTGGCGGCGAGCAACACGGCCTTGTAGCCGGCGATCGTGGCCATCGAGGACAGTGCATCCATGCCTTGCGCGCGGGTGATCCGCGGCATCATTTCCATTGCGAAAGCCGTCACGCCGGCGGCCGCGATTTCCTTCACCGCTTCCGGCGAGGAAAGGGGATCGAAGAAGCCGATCACCGCCTGGCCGGCGCGCAGGAGCTCCAGATCCGCGCGTCCCGCCTCCCGGTTGGCGCCATAGGAGCGCACCTGGAGAAGGACGTCGGCCGCGGCGAACACCTCGTCCCGCGAAGCCGCGATCCGCGCGCCCTTGCCGGCGTATTCCGGGTCGCCGTAGCCGGCCTCGGCGCCCGCCCCTGCTTCGACCAGGATTTCCGCCCCTGCCTGGATGAGCTTCGGCAGTGCAGCCGGCACCAGGGCCACGCGCCGCTCGCCCGGAAATGTTTCTTTCACTACCCCGATCGTCAATGCCATATTTCTCCGGCGAAAAGATCACTTCTATTGATGCTCACTACGCCGTTAACGACTCAGCCTGCTACATCCCAGATGATCGAGGGGCCACATCCCCCGCCCCTTCCAGTACGGAACCGTGTGCCGATGCGGTCGATGGATACGGCATCATTAGACCATGGCGCGGCGAGATAGGCAAGAAATGAACGATCGCACGCGATCAGCGCCGCGCATCAACGGGCTACCGTCTTCTGGTAGTGGATGATAGTGTCCACGATGCCGATTTCGACGCGGCGGTTCTTGGCGCGGGCTTCGCGGGTCTTGGCCTTCACCAGCGGTTGCTTCTTGCCGAAACCGTGGATGGTGATCACCTCGGGAGGGATGCCGGCCTTCACCAGGTAGTCGCGGACCGCCTTGGCTCGCCGCACGGACAAGGCCTGGTTATATTCGTCGGTGCCGATGTCGTCGGTATGGCCGTCAATGAAGAGGCGGTAGCCTTCCGAAGCCAGCAGGACACCGGCGATGCGGCTGAGCGTCTCCTTGTCCTCAGGCCGGATGACGGCCTTGTCGAAATCGAACCGTAAATGATCGCTGCTCAGCGTCACCACCATCCCGGAGGGAGTCCGCCGCGTCGGAGCAATGCGGTTGAGCGCCTGCTGCATGCGGTCCAGTTCCGCCTCGCGCCGCCGGCGGATTTCCTCCAGTTCCTGGCGGGTTTTCTGCGTCTCGGCACGGGCCAGGTTTGCCTGCCGCAGCGCTGCCTCCTTCTGCGCGGCAGCCTGCTCGGCCTGCTGCTCGGCCTGGCGCCGGGCCTCGTCGGCTTGTTCGGCCTGCTGCTCGGCCTGCGAGGCTCTCTGGCGGGCCTGGCGGGCGCGTTCGATCGCCAGTTCCAGTTCGCGGGAATATTGCCGCAGCCGCTCGTTCACCTCCGCCGCCCGCTTTTCCGAAGCAGCCAGCTCGCGGCTCAGTTCCCGCATCCGGGTGCCGGTGTACCAGACCAGTGCGCCGATCACCGCCAGAATCGCCAGCAAGGCGACGAGGCGCAGGGTGGAACCGCCTCGGTCTGGTCTGGTCCTTTCGGCGAATGTCCGCATATCAGGCTCCTGTCTTCATTTTCCCACGTCCCGATATGGGGCGAATCCGCTGTAGCTCGAGACCTGCCGGCGGAGACCAGTGAGGCAGGACCGCAGCCCGGCCGGTGGGACGCTACGGGACCAATGATGATATCCTGCGGTGATCAGGACGGACAAGCGGCCCGGCCGCCGCACAGATCAGGCCGGAAGCCCGGGAACACGGACTCGAAATGCTCGAAACAATCACTTCCGTTAACCAGACAGTGAACACGTTCATCTGGGGCGTCCCGATGATGGTGCTCCTGATGGGCGTGGGTGTGTTGCTGACCATCTTGACCAAGGGCATCCAGTTCCGGAAGCTTCCGTTTGCTTTCCAGGAAGTCCTCGGCAAGCTGTTCCGCGCCAGTGAAGGCGAGGGAACGGTGAGGCCGTTCCAGGCGCTGGCGACGGCGCTGGCCTCCACGGTGGGCGTGGGTAACATCGCCGGCGTTTCCACGGCGATCTTCCTTGGCGGTCCGGGGGCGCTGTTCTGGCTGATGGTCTCTGGTCTGCTCGGCATGAGCACGAAGTTCGCCGAGATCGCGATCGCCCTGAATTACCGGGAGCGGGACGCCGGCGGAACGATGCGCGGCGGGGCGATGTACGTGCTGAAGAAGGGTCTCCGGATGCCCTGGCTGGGCGCTGTCTTCGCCCTGCTGACGGCGGTGGCCGGTTTCGGACTGGGGAACATGGTGCAGGCGAACTCGGTCGCCGACGCGATGCGGGCGAGTTTCGGCGTGGCGCCATGGATCAGCGGACTCTTCCTGGTGGCGCTCACCGCGATGGTGGTGCTGGGCGGCATCCGGCGCATTGCCGAGGTGACGCAGTTCCTGGTGCCGTTCATGTGCCTGCTATACCTGGCCGGCGGGCTGATCGTGCTGGCGCGGTACGCGGGAGCAGTTCCGGAGGTGATCCGGCTGATTCTCGAATCGGCCTTTACCGGCCAGGCGGCCGTGGGCGGCTTCGCCGGCGCCACCGCCAGGAGCGCCCTGAGCTACGGCATCAAGCGCGGGTTGTTCTCCAATGAAGCGGGGCTCGGCAGCGCGCCCATGGTGCACAGCTCGGCGGTCACGGATCATCCCATCCGGCAGGCCAGTTACGGAATCTTCGAGGTTTTCGTCGACACCCTGATGGTTTGCATGCTCACCGGTTTCGTGGTGCTGGCTACCGGCGCCTGGCAGAGCGGGGAAAACGGGGCCGCGCTCTCGGCACGGGCGTTCGCCATCGGGCTGCCGGGCGAATGGGGCCATTTGACGGTGAGCCTGAGCATCATGGCCTTCGCTTTCTCCACGATCATCGGCTGGGCCTACTATGGCGAGACGGCGATCACGTACCTGTTCGGGGCCAAAGCGACCCTTCCTTACCGGCTGGCCTGGACGGGCTTCGTCTACTTGGGCGCTATCGGGAGCCTCCGCCTGATCTGGGATGTCGCCGACACGCTGAACGGCCTGATGGCCATCCCGAACCTGATCGGCGTGCTCGGCTCGCTGGGCGTGCTGCTGCGGCTGATCCGGGAATTCTTCGGCGACCGCAACGGCCCAAGCACGGCGTCGTTCCGGCCGCACCAGTGACTCACTCCGCCCCGGCCGGCCCGCTGGTCACGGCGGCAGCCGCCGGCTCTCGCCGCAAGCCGCGAGCTACCGGCTGCGGCCGCGGGTGACTAACGTCTCTAATTCCGATTCCAGGCGGCGCGCGATGTCCGGATGGCTGTCGATGACGTCACGCCGCTCGGAGATATCCTGCGTCATGTCGAAGAGGCGGTAGGGCGTTCCGAACGCCGTCCCCTTAGGCTTCTCCCGCCCGCCGGAGCCGTTGCCCAGCACCAATTTCCATTTTCCGTCGCGAATGGCGAACATCCCGCCGCCGGAATGGTGCACCACCGGAGCACGCGGCTTCCGCCAGGTTCCGCCTTCCAGGATCGGCAGGATGCTGAAGCTGTCCTCGGCGGCGTTGTCGGGTAGTTTCGCTCCGACGATTTCCGCGGCGGTGGCGAAGAAATCGGTCAGGCAAATGGTTTCCGAGGAACGCGCGCCCGGCTTGATCCGTCCCGGCCAGCGGGCGAAGAACGGCACGTGGTGACCCGCCTCCCAGATATCGGCCTTGGTGCCGCGGAAGACATAGTTCGCGCGGTGATGGTCGGCCCGGAAAGCCTGGATCGAGGGGTCCGAGACGTGGTCGGGCGCGTTCGGATCATCCAAGCGATACATGTAGGAGCCGTTGTCGCTGGTGTAAATAACCAGCGTGTTATCGCGAATCCCGGCCGCATCGATCGCTTTCAGCACCTGCCCGACGGTCCAGTCGACCTGCACGATGAAGTCGCCGTAAGGACCGAGGTCGGTCTTGCCGCGGAACCGCGGATGGGGCAGAACCGGTTTGTGGGGCGCCGACATTGCAAAGTAGAGGAAGAAGGGCTCGCCCGTCCTGGCGCGCCACTCGATGTAGCCCTCCACCTGCTTCAGCAAATCGTCCAGGCAATCTTGAAACACCAAGTTCGGCGCGCGGGGTCCCTTCCGGACGAATGCCGGGAATTTCTGAGCCGGCTGCGTGATCGAAGGGAACCGGGTGATGATTCCATTCCGGATGAAGACGTAAGGCGGAAAGTCGAGCGATGCCGGAATGATATAGGAGAAGTCGAAGCCGCGGGTGTTGGGGCTGTCAGCCACGGGCTGATGAAAATCGAATTCTCCGTTGGCGTCCTTTGCGAACCCGAGGCCGAGGTGCCACTTGCCCACCACGCCGGTGTAGTAGCCGTTGTTGTGCAGCAGCGTGGCGACGGTCGGCCGGTCCCGGTCGATCAGCGGCGTGCTGTAGCCGTTCAGCACCCCGCGCTTCAGGCGGCTCCGCCAGCAATACCGGCCGGTGACCAGTCCGTACCGGGTCGGCGTGCAGACCGCCGAAGGCGTGTGGGCATCGGTGAAGGTCATGCCCTCGGAAGCCAGACGGTCGAGGTTCGGCGTGGGGATGGTGGATTTCGGGTTGATCGCGTGCACGTCCCCGTAGCCCATGTCGTCGGCCAGGATGAAAACAATATTCGGCGGCCCGGAAGCTGCCCGCGCCAACGCGGCCAGGCTGACCGATGCAAGGATGATCAATAGAGCTGTTCGTTTCATTCTCAAGGCACCTGTGACTATATTGTAATTGGACAACAAGATCGATGAGTGAACCGAAGCTCAGTTCGCCACCGGGCCGCGGCGATCCGGAAGGGTGGGAGACAACGCGCCTGTCGGCCTACGGACGCGCCTCGACAGTCCCTTCCCCGGTGAACCGGATGATGGCGGCCTTCGCCAGCGATTTTCGCGACGGGGTGGACATCAACCTCGGCGTCGGCTACGTCAACGAAAAAACGATTCCCACCGCACGGTTCCGGGCAGCCCTGGAAGCCGTGATCGCGGACCCGGCGAAATACCGGCAGGCATTCAACTACGGCGGCCCGGAAGGCTCGGCCAATCTCATTGCTTCCCTCCGCCGGTTTCTCATCGCCCGGGGCGCCGAGGAGGAAGCGCTGCAGCGGAACCGGATCATTATTGGACCGTGCGGCGCCACGAGCGTTCTCGAGGCTCTGGCCGAGGTGCTGGCCCCGGGCATCGTCATCACCTCCGACCCGATGTACTACATCTATTCCAGCACCCTGGAGCGCAAGGGTTTCCAGGTGCTCGCCGTGCCGGAAGACGAGGAAGGGATCGATCCGGCGGCCCTTGATCGCAAGCTGCACGATCTTGGCGAGCGCGCCGGCGAGATCGCCTTCTTCTATGTGGTCACGGTCAACAACCCCTCTTGCACCGTCTTGTCGAACGCCCGCCGCCGTGCGTTGCTGAAGGTGGTCACCAGGCTCTCGCGGCGCCAGAAAAGGCGGATTCCCATCGTCTTCGACCTGGCCTATGAGTTGCTTTTGCACGATCCGGAGGCGGAACCTTTCCGGTCGGTTGTGGCCGAGGATGAACTCGGAATCGTCTATGAGGTGGGCACGCTGTCGAAAGTGCTGGCGCCGGCGCTGCGGATCGGCTACCTGCTGGGCCCGGACGGTGACTTGATGAACGCCGTGGTTCAGAAGACCAGCGACGCCGGTTTCAGCGCGCCTCTGTTCGCTCAGGAGATAGCCAGCTATCTGCTCGATCACGGAGTAGAAGAACAGTTGCGCGCCGTGAATGCCGGCTATCGGGAAAAGGCGCTGGCGGTGAAACGCGGCATCGAGGAACGGCTTGGGGAATTCGTCGGGACCTGCCGCGGGGGCCGCGCAGGTTTCTATTACTACCTGACCCTGAACGGCATCGAGACCCACCCGCGCTCGGCATTCTTCCAGTACCTGACGCGGACCACCGGCGATCCGGCCATCGACGGCCCGCCGGCGGACCTCAACCCGCGCGTCATCTATATTCCCGGCACCTACTGCGTCCACCCGCGCGGCGATCTCGTCGCCCGGGGCCGGCGTCAGCTTCGAATCTCTTACGCGTTCGAGGAAACCGATACCATTCTCGCTGCTCTCTCACTGATGCGGGAGGCGGCGGAGTTCGCCGCCGGCACCAAGGCTGCGGCGCCGTCCGGCCGCTGAAAAAGATATTTTGGAACAGGATTATGAATACGGGCCTTTACCGACTGCATCACCTTTTCGCGCGCCGGGTGCTGGGACTCGCCGCGACCGCCGTCTTGCTGGCGACGCCAGCGGTGTGTCAGCCGCCCGCGGGCATGATCACGTTCAACAACGACGGCGGCTGGTGCTGGTTCCAGGACGAGCGCGCCATCATCCATGATGGAAAGCTCATCATCGCTTCCGTGGCCGGGGGCCGGCAGGATCCGGCCCGGCGCGGCAACATCGAGGTGGTTACCTGCGAGCTGGCCACAGGCAACAAGCATCTTTCCGTTTTGCATCGGAACCTTCAATTCGACGATCATGCCTGTCCCGCCCTGCTGGTGCGGCCCGACGGGCGCATTCTGGCCCTTTACTCCAAGCATGGCCCGGAGAATCATTTCTACTACCGCATCTCCCGGGAGCCGAACGACCCCACCCGCTGGGGGCCGGAGAAGACCTTCACTCCCAGCCAGACCTCCCGCATCACATACTCCAACCTTCACTTTCTGGCGAAGGAAGACGGCCGGGGCCGCGTCTACGACTTCTACCGGGGCCTGGACGCCAGCTTCAAGCCCTCCTACGCTTACTCGGACGACTACGGAGAAACCTGGACGTCGGGCAATGTCATCATCCAGGTGCCGGCCAAGTTCCGCCACCGCCCTTACGTGAAGTACGCCTCGAACGGGCTTGACACCGTGCACTTCTTCTACACCGACGGACACCCCCGAGACTATGACAACAGCGTCTATCACATCTACTACCGGCAGGGGAGGCTGTACCGCTCCGACGGTACGCTCATCCGGAGTCTTCGCGAGGGATTGAAGAAGCCGGCCGAGGGAACACGCGTGTTTGCGGGCGATCCGAATAACGTGGCCTGGGTTTGCGATCTGGCGCTCGATGAACAGGGCCGGCCGGTCGGGGTTTACTCGGTCCAGAAGGACTCTGCGGGCCTGCCACGCGGCCAAGGAGGTGAAGACATCCGCTACGGGTACGCGCGCTGGACAGGGACGCGCTGGGTGAAGCACGAAATGGCTCACGCCGGCAGCCGGCTCTACGCCGGCGAGGATGATTATTCCGGGCTGGCCGCTCTCGATCCCGATGACCTGAGCACCGTCTACATCTCGACGAATGCTCAGCCGGTAACCGGTGAACCGCTGATCAGCAAGACCGATGGGAAACGCCACTACGAGATCTTCAAGGGCGTTACCGCCGACGGCGGCGCGAGCTGGAAGTGGACGGCGATCACGCGGAATTCCACGGTGGACAACCTCCGTCCCATCGTGCCGAAGTGGGACCGCGATCACACTGCCCTGCTTTGGTTGCGCGGCGTCTACCACGCCTACACGAACTACTCGCTGGAAGTGGTCGGGCTGATCACTGGCCGGGAGTGAGCGGCCGGCCTCCTGCCGAGCGGCGGTGGAGCTGAGAGCCCGGCGCCGCGCGCGACTCCGCCCCACGGAAGAACAACGCAGCTCTGGTCGTGGGGCGGCGTATCATGGGTTAGGCCGTGCGTTCGGCGCCG
Source organism: uncultured Solibacteraceae bacterium (assembly GCA_964644025.1). Taxonomy (GTDB): domain Bacteria; phylum Acidobacteriota; class Terriglobia; order Bryobacterales; family Bryobacteraceae; genus CAZXVW01. Next base: position 23,092 of record CAZXVW010000045.1, read on the forward strand.
CGGCGGGAGGGCCGATCGCGCACCGCAAAAACGGGTGAAAGGAAGACAAGGATGAAACCCCTTGGCTCGTTGCTATTGCTGGCTGCAGTTGCCGCTGCGCCCGGGCGGTCCGCCTCCTGGCAAGCCGCCGAGGCGAACGCCGTCCAGTCACAGCAGGCGATCCGTTTCTCGAAGCGTCTGGCTTGGGCGTGGCTGGAGCAAACCGACCCGAAGACCGGCCTGCTGCCACGTAACCTCCAGCGCGATTGGTTTTGGAACGCCAAGGATTGCGCGGCGGACAATCTCCCGTTTCTGTTGCTCACGGGCTTCGTCACCGGAGACTACCACCTGAAGCGGGCTACGCTGGATATCCTGGCGCGGGAGGAGAAACTCGCCAACCGTTTGGACCGGCTTCCGGATGACTACCTGTTCGACCGCCAGGGGTTTCGCCCGGGGCCGTACCGGCTGGACCAACTGATCTTCGGCGCTTCCGAATACGCCAAGGACGGGTTGACGCCCATTACGGAATGGCTGGGCCCGGGTCCCTGGCTGGAGCGCATGAGGGGCCTGGTCCAGGATATCTGGAAGCACGCTCCGGTGGAATCGGAAAGCGGACGCCTGCCTTCCGGAAGTGTCGAGGTGAACGGCAACATGCTGCAGGTGGGCAGCCGGCTGTACTGGCTCACGGGAGACAACACTTACCGCCAGTGGCTTTTCCGGCTCACCGACCACTACTTCCTGCACGAGAACATTCTTGAAGCCGAACGCCTCCAGTTGGACGACCCCCGCTGCGAGATCATCGGCGGTCTGGCGGAGGGATACGTCGTGGCCGCCCGGACCGATCCGGAGCGCTGGAAGCAGTACCGCGCTCCGATGCACGCCATCCTGGACCGCATTCTCCAATACGGGCGAAACCAGGACGGGCTGCTCTATCACACCATCGATCCGCGCACCGGGAAGGTGCTCAATCCCGACCTCACCGATAACTGGGGTTACAACTACAATGCATTTCTCACCGTCGCCGCGATCGACGGAACCCAACGGTACCGTGAGGCCGTGCGCAAGGTGCTGGCGAACATCAGCAAGTATGTTGATTATCCCTGGGAGCGGGGCGGGGCGGACGGCTACGCGGACTCGATCGAGGGCGGGATCAACTTGCTGAACCGGGTGCCGGTGGCAAGCGGTTCCGGATGGGTGGACGCCTCGATGCGGACGCTGCTTGCCAAGCAAGGCCCCGATGGAATCATCGAGGGATGGTACGGGGATGGCAACAGCGCGCGGACCGCGCTGATGTACGCGCTGTGGAAAACCCAGGGCGTCACGGCGGTCCCCTGGCGCCGGGACCTGGAGCTTGGCGCGGTGCGCGACGCTGGAGGCGCGCTGAAGGTT
>CAZXVW010000046.1:0-24326 GCA_964644025.1 uncultured Solibacteraceae bacterium
GTGAGGGGGCTATTGAGGGAAGGGAGCGGGAGGCAGCGGAGAGAGGGGGCGGGAGCAAATCAGGCGCTGGCTGGAGGCGCTTGCCTGGCTGCCGGCGCCGGCGGAGCGCGAGAAAACCAGGCACTGAAAACAGGACAGTTACCGGACCCGCCTTTCCGCCAACCGGATCAGTGTCCGGGAAACTCACGCTCCGGCTCCGAGCCGCCCCTGCCGTTGCCGCCGCAGAGGCGCTGGTACGTTTCTTTGTCGGTTCGGAGCCTGTGTGCGAACCACTCCCGCCGCTTCCGCTGTCTCCCAGCCCCTTACGGACGGATTGCGGGCGGGCCGGAGCATTTTTTCCGCACCACCACGCGACGGGCGGCGTAGTTTACAATGAAGCACGGTAGGAGTGGCCGTATGGATACTCATGTTCGAGTGCTGGCTATTCTGCATATTGCGCTGGGGGGCCTGGGGGCGCTGATCGGGCTCGGGTTCCTGCTGGTTTTTGGCGGTGTGGCGGGCATTGTTGGCGCCAATGCAGTTCCCGGCGATCGGGGAGCGCTGCTGGCGGTGCCCATTCTGACCCTCATCGGCGGAGCGATCTGCATCCTGCTGCTGATTCTTTCGGTGCCATCGATCATTGCCGGCATCGGCCTGCTGAAGTTCCGGGCCTGGGCGCGGATCTTGACGATCATTCTTTGCGCCATCGAACTGCTGAACGTGCCGATCGGGACCGCCATCGGGATTTACGGCCTGTGGGTGCTGCTATCCAGCGAAACCGAGCCATTGTTCCAGATCCGCTCCCCCGCCAGACGCTGACCGGTTGGGGCCTCGCGGGGTGCGGACACAGCGGCCGGAGCGGCGGGAGCCGGTGAAAGCGTTGGCCGCGCGCGGCCGAAGGCGGGCGGGTCCTTTTCGCGGCGGCCTCCTGGTCGTTTTATAATCGGGTCAGGGAGCAATCAACATGCTGGGGCGCCTCATTCTGGTCTCTGCGGTCGCGCTGGCGGCCATCGCCCAGACCGCACCACCACCTGCCGCGGCCGAAGCGCGCCCGGCGGCAGCCGGCCAGCAAAGCTCTCCCATCCAGGTCCAGGTGAATGAAGTCATCGTGCCGGTGACGGTGACCGACTCCAAGGGCCGGTTTGTTTCCGACCTGGAGGAAAAAGATTTCCGGATTTTCGACCAGGGGGTGGAACAGAAGATCGAGTACTTCAGCCGGGAACATAATCAGCCTGTGGTGGTGGGTTTCCTGATCGAACAGAGCAACTCGATCCGCCTCCAGTGGAAGAAGTTCAAGGACGTCGCCATTGAGCTCGTGCTGGCGCTGATGCCCGAGGATAGGGAAGAGCGTTTCAGCGGGTACCTGATCTCCTACAGCAACGACGCCGAGCTGCTGGTGAACACCACGCACGATCCGACCGAGATCGTCGAGAAGATCCGGAAGATGAAACCAGGCGGTGGCGCGGCCTTGTTCGACGCCATCTACATGTCTTGCACCCGGCGAGAACTGGTGGAGGGGGAGCCGATCGAGCCCCGCCGCGTGCTGGTGATCATCGGAGACGGCCACGACAACGCCAGCACCCGGACGCTGGACGAAGTGCTGGAGCTGGCCCAGCGGAACCTGGTAACGATTTACGCGATCAGCACGGTGTCGTTTGAGTTTTACGGCGAGGAGGAGAGCAACCTGGTGAAGCTGGCCCGGGCGACGGGCGGACGGGTCGAGTACCCGCTGGACGACGTCTACGACGACGTAGCGGGTTATCTTTCCAAGCCGTCCGACGCCGGCAATTATGCGCTGACGGTGGGCACCGGCGGTTACGCTTCCCACCTGGCGCAAAACATGTTCAACTCGATCGCCGCGCTCACCGGCGAAATCACCACGCAATACATCATCCGCTACCGCCCGACCTCGACCGACGATCCGCGCACGTTCCGCAACATCCGCGTCGAGGTGAACTTGCCGGACGTCAAGATCCGCCACCGGAAGGGATATTATCCGTACGCCCCTTGAAGACGGGCGGCGAATTTACCGATAAGATCTTAGGTATGGGCAGTGCCGTGGCATCGACCCGCCGGGGGCAATACTCGCTGCTCGAGGTCGCTCTGCCGGGGAGGCCGCCGGAGCCGGCGGGGGTCGTCTTGTATGATCCAGGCGCCGAACGCGTGGATCTGCGTCTCCGGCGGGACTGGGAGCGGATTGCTTCAGAGGAAGACGCAGAGGTGCTGGAGCTGCTGGAGGCGGATCTTTCGGCCAAGGCCCGTGAAATGGGCCCGGAGGCATTCCTGGCGCACCTGGAGGATACGCTGTCGAACGTACTGCGCATCACCGGGCGGGAACCGGTGCTGCTGGGCGATTTCGACCGCACACTGAACCGGCTGTACACCCGTCTGGTCCCGGCCACCGTGCTGCGTTTCGAGACCCACCTGCCGGTTTATTCCTGCCGCGCCGCCGCCGGCCGGTTCGGGGACCAGATGCAGGTGGAACCGGAGGGATGGGTGGAAGCGCCGCCGGGTCTCAAGCTGACGCCGGAGATGTTCGTGGCCACGGTGGTGGGCCATTCCATGGAGCCCCAGATTCCGGACGGCAGCCGGTGCATCTTCCGCGCCAATGTGACCGGCTCGCGCCAGGGCAAGTGGGTGCTGGTGGAGAACTACGCCGAAAGCGAGGAGGGTGGCCAGCGGTACACGGTGAAGCGTTACCGCTCGGAAAAGGTGTACCACGAAGACGGCACGTGGGCTCACGAGCGGATCATCATGGAGCCGCTGAACCCGGAATTCGAGAGCTGGGAGCTCACCGGCGACGACCAATGCCGGGTGATCGCCGAGTTCGTCCGGGTGCTGGACTGACGCCGGCTCCCGCCGTGGGGTTAGGCTGACGGGGATGGCGTGCCACCCCCGCCCATCTGCTTCCTTGTTATTGAGCCAACTGGCGCAGGACGTACTTCAAGATGCCGCCGTGGCGGTAGTAATCCGCCTCGCCCGGCGTATCGACGCGCAGTTTCACCCGGAAGGTCTTCTCCGACCCGTCCTCGGCCCGGGCGCGCACGGTGGCCAGCTTGTCGCCGGCGATGGCCGTGGCGATGCCCTCTACCGCGAAGGTTTCCCGGCCGGTCAGCCCGAGTGAGGTTTTGCTTTCGCCGGGCAGGAACTCGATGGGCAGCACTCCCATGCCGATGAGGTTGGAGCGGTGGATGCGCTCGAAGCTCTCGGCGAGCACGGCCTTGACGCCGAGCAGGGCCACGCCCTTGGCCGCCCAGTCGCGCGAGGAGCCGGTTCCGTATTCTTTGCCGGCGATGATGAGAAGCCCGACGCCTTCCCGCTGGTAGCGCATGGCCGCATCGTACATGGTCATCTGCTCGCCGGAAGGCTGGTGGCGGGTCCAGCCGCCCTCGGTGCCGGGAGCCAGCTCGTTGCGGATGCGGATGTTGGCCAGGGTTCCGCGCATCATCACCTCGTGATTGCCGCGCCGGGAGCCGAAGGAGTTGAAGTCCTTCGGCTGGACACCCTTCGAGATCAAGTAGCGGCCGGCCGGCCCATCGGGCGGGAAGGAGCCGGCCGGGGAGATGTGATCGGTGGTGACGGTGTCGCCGAGCACGGCCAGCGCCCGCAAGCCGTTCAGGTCCGGCGGCGTTTGCGGCGGTTCGGACATGTCATCGAAGAAAGGCGGCTTCTTGACATAGGTCGAGGCGTCGTCCCAGGCGTAGGAGTCGCCGGCGGGAACCGGGATGGCCCGCCACTGGGCACTGCCTTCGAATACGCTGCTGTAGGTCCGCTGGAACATCTCGGCGCGAACGGACCGGCGCATCACCTCTTCCACCTCGGCCGGCGAGGGCCAGATGTCTTTCAAGTAAACATCCTTACCGTCGGCCCCGGCGCCGAGCGGTTCCGTGGTGAGATCGATATCGACGCGGCCGGCCAGCGCGAAGGCCACCACCAGCGGGGGTGAGGCGAGGTAATTCGCCCGCGTGTAGGGGCTGACGCGGCCCTCGAAATTCCGGTTGCCGCTCAGCACCGCGGCCACGTGGAGCCGGTTGGCAATAATGGCTTGGGTCACCGGCTCGGACAGCGGGCCGCTGTTGCCGATGCAGGTGGTGCAGCCGTAGCCGACGACATGGAACTTGAGCGCCTCGAGCGCGGCAAGCAGGCCCGAATCCTTGAGGTACTCGGTGACGACCTTGGAGCCCGGCGCCAGGCTGGTTTTCACCCACGGCGGGACGCGCAGGCCTTTTTCCACCGCTTTCCTGGCCACCAGGCCGGCGGCGATGAGCACCGAAGGGTTCGAGGTGTTCGTGCAACTGGTGACCGCGGCGATGACGACGGCGCCGTCGCGCAGCTTCACCGGCTCACGATTGAGGGTGATTTCCACCTGTTTCGGCTCGGCGCCCAGCGTGGCGCGGTAGCTGTCCTTCAGCTTCGGCAGATCAATCCGGTCCTGGGGGCGCTTGGGTCCGGCCACGGAGGGGACGACCGTGCCCAGATCCAGCTCAATTGTGTCCGAGAACGCCGGATCCGGTGTCCCGGGGGTGCGGAACAGGCCTTGCTCCTTGGCGTAGGCTTCCACCAGAGCCACTTGGTCCGGGGAGCGGTTCGTCAGCCGGAGGTAATCGAGGGTCGCTTTATCGACCGGGAAGAAGCCCATCGTGGCGCCGTACTCCGGGGCCATGTTGGAGATGGTGGCGCGGTCGGCCAGCGATAGCGAGTCCAGCCCAGGGCCGTAGTACTCGACGAACTTCCCGACCACACCTTTCTGGCGGAGCATCTCGACGACGCGGAGAACCAGGTCGGTGGCGGTGGCTCCCTCGGGGAGGTCGCCATAGAGCTTGAAGCCGACCACGGGCGGCAGGAGCATGGTGATCGGCTGGCCGAGCATGCAAGCTTCGGCTTCAATGCCGCCGACGCCCCAGCCGAGCACGCCGAGGCCGTTGATCATCGTGGTATGCGAGTCCGTGCCGACGAGCGTGTCCGGGTAAGCCAGAGCCTTGCCGCCGGCGTTTTTCGTGAAGACGACCGAAGCCAGGTATTCCAGGTTCACCTGGTGAACGATGCCGGTATCGGGCGGCACGACGCGGAAGTTTTGAAACGCCGACTGGCCCCAGCGGAGGAAGGCGTAGCGCTCCCGGTTGCGCTGGAACTCGATGGCGGCGTTGAGGTCGGCGGCGTCGGGTGTTCCGTACTTGTCGACCTGCACCGAGTGATCGATCACCAGGTCCACCGGCAGGAGCGGATTCGCCTTTTTCGGGTCAGCGCCCATCGCCTTGAGCGCATCGCGCATTGCGGCCAGGTCCACCACGGCCGGCACGCCGGTGAAATCCTGCAGCAGCACGCGGGCCGGCATGAAGCTGATTTCCCTGGTTCGGGGCGTACCGTCCCAGCCGGCCACGAATTCGATGTCGGCGGCGCGCACCGAGCGGCCGTCCTCGTGACGCAGCAGGTTCTCCAGAAGAATCTTGATGGAATAGGGAAGCCGGGAGAGGTTGGCCACGCCGGCCTTCTCCAGGGCCTCCAGGCGATGAATCTCGTATTCGCGGCCGCCGACGCGAAGCAGCGACGCGGCTTGAAATGAATTCGAATTCGGCATGATTTCCCTCAATCGAATTCTACCTTGTGCGGCACTACGGCGGACAGGGGGCCTGGCGGCAGGCCCGGGCGGCGGTCCGGTGGCGCGTTCTCACCGGAGCTAGCGGCTGGCGCCGGAAGGCTGGAACTGAAACGATTCCTCGATGACGCGCAGATTCCGGTCAATGAGGGCGGTGGCCAGGAACCGCTCGGTGCCCGGATGGCCAAAACGCATATCCATCACCTGGACGCGCCAGGCGCCGCCGGGCTTTTCGGCCGGCATCACCCGCCAGAGCGGATACTGGGCGAAGCGCAAAAAGCGCCGGAAAGTGTCCGTGGCACGCGCCGCCTGGATGGCGGGCGAAGGTTCCGCTTTGTAGAAGACACGTCCGGCCGTGGGGTCAAAATTGGCCTTCAGCAAGTTGACATCGAACTCCAGGTAAGCCGTCTCGGTTTCGACCAGCCCGGTCCAGCGGAACGGAGTGGCAAAATGAGGCAGCGCGGCCACCCGCCGGGGCGCCGCGCCCAAGTAGATGCGCGAATCCAACAGGGCGACGGCGCGTTCATGCAGAACAAAACGGCCGCCTTGCCAAAAACACAGGAACAGGAGCGCAAAGACCGCCACGCCGCGGCTGCCGGTCTTCGCCGCACCGATTTCCGAGGAGACCAGCCCGGAGAGGGCAAACCAGCCGGCGCACAAGACCAGAGCGGCCAGCAACCACGGGTCGATTACGGCCGCGATATCCAGGTGGTAATAGCGCTGCTTGAGAGGGGTGAGCAACCGGACTCCGTAGATGTTGGTCCAATCCAGCAAGAGGTGACTGGCGACGCCGAGCATGGAAACCAGCCAGGCCCGCCCCCATTTCATGCTGCGGGGGGCGAAGAGGAGCATCGGGAGGAGGGGCGCCAGCGCGACGAGGGGGAGCCACAGCACGGCGTGCGTGGGGCCGCGGTGAAAATCGAGCAGCGCCGGCGAGCCGCCAAGCGCGCTGAGGAAGTCCACGTCGGGAACGTTGGCGGCCATCAGCAGCACCGGCGTGGCATGCGGACACCACCGGTTCAACCCGGCGCGGCTCATCATGTAGGCGGTGAGGGAATGCGTGAGACTGTCCATGCGGTACCTGCCTATCTTATCCGTTGCGGGCGGCGATCATACAATGGTCCCCATGGAGCCAGTCCCTCCAGGGCAGAGAATCGCCGTGATCGATGTGCTGCGCGGTGTGGCGCTGGCCGGCATCATCGTCGCCAACATGAGGGGTTTTAACTCACCGGCCGCAGTCTACATGGAACCGCGGCTGATGTGGGCCGGCCCGGTGGACCGAGTGATGAACGTGCTGATCGATTGTTTCATCAGCGGCAAGTTCATCACCATCTTCGCGATCCTCTTCGGGCTGGGTTTTGCCATCCAGTTGAGCCGGGCCGGCGAGCGCGGGGAAGCCTTCACCGGGGTCTACGTCCGCCGCCTGTGCGGGCTGCTGATGATCGGCGCCGTCCACGCCTTCCTGATCTGGTGGGGCGACATCCTGATTTCCTACGCGCTGATGGGGTTCTTCCTGCTGGGGTTTCGCCGCCGCCCGCAAAGCAGCGTGATGCTGTGGACGATGATGCTGTTCTGGCTGCCCGTGCTGGCCGGTTTCGGCTTCCTGCTGATCTCGCTGGCGAGCGGAGGATCTATGCAGGCGCCGCCGGAGCCGGCGCTGGCGGCCATCCGTGGCGCTATCCGCATTTACACCGAGGGCGGCTGGGGGGAGATGCTTCGCGAGCGCCTGCGCGAATGGGCCGCCTTCAATTCTCCGGCGCCGGTGGTGCTGCCGCGCATTCTCAGTTATTTTCTTTTCGGCCTCTGGGTTTGGCGCCGCGGCGTGTTGCAGCGTCTCGACGAATTCCTCCCGCTGCTTCGCAAGAGCTGGATGTGGCTTCTCATCATCGGCCTGGCGGGCAACGCCGGGTTCGTAATGATCAACGAGGTGTGGCGCCCGAGCCCGATGGCGCCGACCCCGGCCGCGCTCGTCATGTGGGTGGCGGCCTCGATCGGTATCCCCGCGCTGAGCCTGTTCTATTGCGCGGTAGTGATCCTGCTGTTCCAGCGTGCACCCTGGCGGCGCATCCTCACCCCCTTCGCCGCCGTGGGGCGGACGGCGCTGACAAACTACCTGGCGCAGTCGGTCATCTGCACCACCATCTTTTATGGCTGGGGACTGGGATTGTACGGCGAAGTGGACCCTTTCGCCGGGCTCCTGCTGGCGCTGGGCATCTATGCCGCGCAATTGGTCATCAGCGTATGGTGGCTGCGCGGGTTCCGCTTCGGGCCCGTGGAATGGCTCTGGCGCTCGCTCACTTACTGGCGCTGGCAGCCGCTCCGGCGTCAGGCGAGCCGGTCGTTCTCCTGACCGGGAGCGAACCGGCGGCGGAAGGCGGCGGGCATCAGCAAAGTCAGCGCGTCAGGCACAATCTCCACCGTCGCCGGAAGGTGTCCGGCCGGCTCCCCGTCCACCTGAACGAAAATGTCATCCGGCCCCAGCGTGGTGAATTCCAGCCGCCGGACCTTGCGAATGACGACCCCCTCCATCCGGTCCAGCAGATTGGCCAGCACGCCGGTGAAGTATTTCAGGTAACGGAAGGACTCTTTGCCCTGGAAGGCGACCATTTCAAAGTAGTCGTCCAACAGGCACGCGTTGCGGGCGATTTCAATATCGCCGCCGTAGTTGCGGACGCGGGAGACCAGCGTGAAGCTGCTCGGCCAGGACTCCCCGGCGGCCGAGACCAGGAACTCCGGAAAGTGGCGGCCCAACTGGCCGAGTCCGCCGAGCCAATAGGCGAGTTTGCCAAGCTTCTTCTTAAGCTGCGGGTCCACGGTGACCACGATCTGGGCGTCGAGCCCGACGCCGGCCATGAGGAGAAAATAGCGCGGTTTGGTGGCCGCAGCCTCCAGCCGGCCGACCGAGATTCGTTCGGCCTCCCATTCGGAAAGCTCCGCGGTCACTTTTTCCGGGCCGCCCGTCAGGCCCAGCTCGGTTCCCAGGACGTTCCCGGTTCCCAATGGGATGATCCCGAGGGGCGTCGGCGACCGGACCACGCCGTTCAGGGCTTCGTTAATGGTGCCATCCCCGCCGGCCACGAGCACGAGGTCGGCATCGCCGTCGGCCGCCCGGCGCGCCAGCCGGGTCGCGTCGCCAGGGGCGGCGGTTGGAGTGAGCTTGACGTGGTGGCCGTGCGCCAGGAGGACTTCCTGAATCCGGGGAATGAAGCGCCCGTTGGCCCGTTGCAGCTTCCCCGCCGAGGGGTTGTAGATCAAGTGAATGTTACGATAGGTAGGCAAGAAATCCTTCCCGCTAGACTATCTATAGTATAGGCGTGGCCATGTCTCAGAATATCGCCCGGCAGATTGAGGAACTGCGCGAGGAGTTGCGCCGCCACGAATATCTCTACTACGTCCTGGACCGCCCGGAGATCTCCGACGCCGAGTATGACCGCCTGATGCGGCGGCTGCAACAACTCGAGCGCGAGCACCCGGAGCTGGTGACTCCGGATTCTCCTACCCAGCGCGTGGGCGGCCAGCCGCGCGAGGGTTTTGTCAAGGTCCGCCATTCCTCGCCAATGCTCAGCCTGGACAACGCCTTCAGCGAAGCAGAGCTGCGGGATTTTGACCGGCGGGTTCGCGAACTACTGGGGGGCGCGTCCTACCGTTACGTCGCGGAGTTGAAGCTGGACGGCCTGTCAATGGCTGCGCACTACGAAGGCGGCGTGTTCGTGCGGGGGATCACCCGGGGCGACGGAACGGTGGGGGAAGACGTCACCGAAAACGCCCGTACGATTCGCTCGCTGCCGTTGCGGCTGCGCGCAGGACCGGAGAATGCCGAGGTCCGCGGCGAGGTCATCATGACCCGCGCCGCCTTCGAGCGGCTCAACGCGGAGCGGGAAGCGCAGCAACTGCCGCGCTACGCCAATCCCAGGAATTCCGCCGCCGGCTCGCTGCGCATCCTGGACCCGGGCGTCACCGCTTCCCGGCAGTTGGACTTTTACGCCTACTTCCTGCTGGTGGACGGGGAGCCGGCGCTCGCCAGCCACTGGGAGTCGCTGAACCGGCTCGAAAAGATGGGGTTCAAAGTCAATCCCCACCGCCGGCTGTGCGAGAACCTGGAGGAGGTGCTGGCCTTTATCGCCGAATGGGAGACGAAGCGGGAATCGCTTCCCTATGAAATCGACGGAGTGGTGCTGAAGATCGATTCCACAGCCCAGCATGTCCGGCTCGGCTCCACGGCGAAAGCCCCCCGGTGGGCCATCGCCTACAAGTATCCTCCGCGGCAGGCCGAAACGGTGGTGGAGGACATCGAGGTGCAAGTGGGCCGGACCGGCGCCCTGACCCCGGTGGCGCATCTCCGGCCGGTGAACGTGGGCGGGGTGACCGTGTCCCGGGCCACGCTCCACAACGAAGATGAAATCCAGCGGCTGGGGGTGCAGATCGGCGACACGGTGGCCGTGGAGCGCAGCGGCGACGTGATTCCAAAGGTCGTGCGTGTCGTCGGGACCGGCGAGAGGCGCCGGCCGTTCGTGATGCCGAAGCGATGTCCGGTATGCGGCGGGGAGATCGTGCGGGAGGAAGGAGAGGCGGCCAGCCGGTGCATCAACACGAACTGCCCCGCACGCCTGAAAGAATCGATCCTGCATTTTGCCTCCCGCAACGTCATGGACATCGACGGCATGGGAGAAGCCCTGGTGGATCAACTGGTGGACCGGGGCCTGGCGCGGAGCGTGGCCGACCTGTACCAGCTCAAGCTGGAGGACCTGGTCCCGCTGGACCGGATGGCGGAGAAATCGGCGCGCAAAATCCTCGATAACATCAACGCCAGCCGTTCGCGGCCGCTGCCCCGCGTGCTGAACGGGCTGGGCATCCCCTTCGTTGGCGAGCGGACCGCGGTGGTGCTGGCCGAGACCTTCGGCAGCCTCGACGCCATCGCCACCGCCGGCATGGAACAACTCCAGGCGGCCGAAGACGTGGGTCCGAAGGTGGCCCACAGCATTTATACGTTCTTCCGCGAACCGCGCAACCGGGAACTGGTGGAGCGGCTGCGCGCCGAGGGGCTGCAATTCTACCACGAGAAAACGCGGGCCCGGCCCGGGCCGCTCAGCGGGCTGACGTTCGTGCTCACCGGCACGCTTCCGACGCTGACCCGCCAGGAGGCCAGGGCGCTGATCGAGAACGCCGGCGGCAAAGTAACCGGCTCGGTGAGTAAGAAGACGAGCTATGTGGTGGCCGGCGAGGAAGCGGGCTCGAAACTGGCCAAGGCGCGGGCGCTGGGCATCCCCGTGATCGACGAACAGCGCCTCAAGGAACTGACCGGTGAATAGCCTCCTGGACACCCTCACCGCCCTGGGCCCCTTCGGGCTACTGTTCATCGCGGCGCTCGATTCGGCCGGCATTCCCCTGCCGATGGGCGTGGACGGGCTGCTCATCGCTCTCGCCATCATCAGTCCTCCCCAGGCTTTCCTGGCGGCGCTGCTGGCCACGGCGGGCTCGGCGGCCGGCAGCGCATTGTTGTACCAGGCGGCGCGCAAGGGCGGCGAAGCCTACCTGCGGCGGCGCACGGAGTCGGCCCGGGGAAGAAAATTCCGCGGCTGGTTTCACCGCTACGGTCTGATCACGGTGTTCATCCCCACCGTAGTTCCCATTATTCCCCTGCCGATGAAGGTGTTTGTGCTGTCCGCCGGCGCCACCCGGGTCTCCTTCCGCGCCTTTCTGCTGACCATCATCGCCGGCCGCATCCCGCGCTTCTTCGCCATGGCCTACCTCGGAGCCCGGCTCGGCGAAGATTCCGTGGGGTGGCTTCACCAGCACGCCTGGCACCTGGCGTTGGTCGCCGTGGCGTTGTTCCTGTTGTTGTTTGCCCTGGTGAAGTTCGCCGGCGCGCGGGCGGCGGCCGGGGCCCCGGAAGCCAGGGATGCAAGTGGGCCGCACATCCGGCGGTAACCGGGCCCGGCCGCCGGGGTTTTCCACGGCGGGGAACACCCACGCCCGCACTGATATAGAATGTCCCTGTGAACCGACCTACACGCCGCTCGTTCCTCCGGGCCGCGGCCGCCGCCCCGGCCATCCTGAGTTGTACGGCCCGCAAGCCGACCGACATCCGCATCGAGGAGATCGGCACCGAGTACGAGAACTTTCACTATCGGACGCCGATCAAGTTCGGCGGGCACGCGCTGGATCGCGTCACGCTGCTCAACGTGAACTGCGTGGTGAGTTCGGCGGGCGGGAAAACCGCCAAAGGCTTCGGCTCTATGCCGCTGGGCAATATCTGGGCCTTTCCCTCGGCGGAGATGTCTTACCAGACGACGCTCAACGCCATGGAAGTGCTGGCCGAGCGAATCAGTAAGATCACTGGCGGGTACAAGGAATACGGGCATCCGATCGACATCAACGTGGCGCTGGAGCCGGCTTACCTGAAGGCGGCCGGGGAGGTCTCGGCGGAACTGAAACTGGCGTCGCCGATCCCCAAGCTGGCGGTGTTGGTGACCGCCAGCCCGTTCGACGCGGCCATTCACGACGCCTACGGGAAGCTGCACGGCCTGAATTGCTACCACACTTACGGCCCCGAGTTTCTGCATCACGACCTGGCACACTACCTGAACCACGATTTCCAGGGAGAACATCTCGACCGGTACGTGCTGACCGAACCAAAACCCCGGATGCCCCTGTATCACCTGGTCGGCGCCCTGGATCCGATCACCGAGGCCGACATCAAACAGCGGCTGAGGGACGGCCTGCCCGAGACACTGCCGGAATGGATCAACTACAGCGGCCTCACGCACCTGAAAATCAAGCTCAACGGCGATGACCTCGAATGGGACGTGGACCGCGTGGTCACCATTGACCGCGTCACCGCCGAGGTGCAAGCCCGGCGCGGCGTCAGCCAGTGGTATTACTCGACCGACTTCAACGAGAAGTGCAAGAACGTACAGTACCTGATTGATTTTCTCGACCGCGTGAAGGAAAAGACCCCCGCCGGCTTCGAGCGTATCCAGTACATCGAGCAGCCCACCAAGCGGGACTTGAAATCCGACCGGCAGAACGTGATGTTCGAGGCGGCCAAGCTGCGCCCGGTGGTGATCGACGAATCGCTGACGGGCCTGGACATGCTGCTGCTATGCCGGGAGATGGGATACACGGGCGTCGCCCTCAAGGCCTGCAAAGGACAATCGCAGGCGCTGCTGATGGGAGCGGCGGCGCAGAAGTACAAGATGTTCCGCTGCGTGCAGGATCTGACCTGCCCCGGCGCCTCGCTGATTCACTCGGCCGGGCTGGCGGCCCACATCCCCGGCGTGGCCGCCATCGAGGCGAACGCCCGCCAGTACGTACCGGCGGCGAACAAGGACTGGGAAGAGAAGTTCCCCGGCGTCTTCGATGTTCGCGACGGCTTGGTCCATACCGGCCAGCTCACCGGCCCGGGCCTGGGCGCCGTTTGAACATCCCGCTGGCGGATCATCACCGGCGAACAGGTGTAGCTGCCCGGAGAAAGTCGGCGGTGCCGGGGGCCATCATGCGACGATCCGGCCGTCGAGCATGTGCACAATCCGGTCCGCCACCGCCGCCGCGTCCGGGTTGTGGGTGATCATGAGAATCGTCTGGCCGAAGGTGCGGTTCAGGTCCTTGAGAACTTTCAGCACGTTGGCCGAGGTCTTCGTATCCAGGTTGCCGGTCGGTTCGTCGGCCAGCAGAATGGACGGGTGGTTCACGATCGCGCGGGCGATGGCCACCCGCTGCTGCTCCCCGCCCGACAGGGCGCGCGGCTTGTGATCGAGGCGGTGCCCGATGCCCAGCAGTTCGATGACCCGGGTGAAGTCATTGTCCAGCGCCGGCGATTTTCCAGCAATGTGACGGGCGATGGCGATGTTGTCGCGGGCGGTGAGCGTGGGCAGCAGGTTGTACCGCTGGAACACAAATCCGACTTCGCTCTTGCGCAGGCGGGTGCGCTCGGCTTCGCTCATCGCCACCAGGTTCCGGCCGCGGATCACGACGGTCCCCGAGGTGGCCGGCATCAACCCGCCGAGGATGTGGAACATGGTGGATTTGCCGGAGCCCGACGGGCCGACGACAGAGAGGAATTCGCCCTCTTCCACCTCCAGGTTCACTCCGCGCAGCGCCGGCACATCCACCTCGCCCACCCGGTAGATCTTGTGCAGATCGCGGATCGCGATCAGGGGTTGGCTACTCATACGACAGCGCCTCGATTGCGTCCTGGTTCACGGCCTTCCAGCCCGGATACGCCGCGCCGAGCACGGCGCCGGTCAGCGCGATCAGCCCCGCGATCGGCCACCAGTCCGGCACCATCTTCTGGGTCAACGACGCCGGCACCAGGTTCATGATCACGGCGCGGGCTCCGTAAGTGAACACGATTCCGGCAATGGTGCCCACCACGGCCAGCAGCGCTGTCTCTCTCATCAGAACGCTCAAGATGTACCCCCGGGAAGCACCGAGTGACTTCAGAATTCCGATCTCCCGCGTCCGCTCCAGCACCGCCGTGTACAGCGACAGGAACACCACCAAGAAACCCACCACCACCGACAGGCCCACGATCACCCCGATGAAGGCTTTCAGCCCCGGGATATTCTGCACGGAGAACAGGGAGGTGAATTCGTCAATCGAATAGATCTGATAATCGGGGAGCTGGGACTTGAGCGAGGCGATCACCTGGTCGGTGTTGTCCGGATCGTCCAGTTTCAAAAAAGCCTGCGTCAGCTTGCCCGTGTTGCCCGTCAGCTCTTGCAGTTCTTTCAGCGGCACGATCAGGCGGGCCAGTTTTCCCGGTTCGACGACGCCCACCACATTCCACGGGCGGTTCAGCAGTCGGATTGTATCGCCGGCGTGAACCTTGTTCTGCCGGGCGTACCGCTCGTCGACGATGATTTGGTCCGGTCCATCGAACGGGTGACCCTCAAGAAAAGTGAAGCCACCGCACATGCGGCTGAATTCGTCGAAATCCAGGCCGGTGACGGTGCTGATGCCGCCGATCGGGTGGGTCACCGCGCCGGTAGCAATCGCCACGTGCGGCTGCCGGCGAAAGAACTCGAGGATCTTTTCCGACATCGGCGCGCTGGACAAACCGATGGCCGCGCTGCCGGGCGGCCGTATCCAGATGTCGGCGCCCGCACCGCGGGCCCGCCGTTGCGAGTCCTCGAGCATCCCGCGGCTTAAGCCCACCACGGTGAGCATCATCGTGACTTCCAGGCCGATGGCCGCAACGCTCAGAATCGTGCGCACCGGCCGGTGTTTCAGGTTTTCAATGACAAGCTTGTTGAGCAAAAGCGATAATCCTTCAGTGGACGGTGTCTTTCGCGAAGGGCTCCATCCATTTTACCGCAGAGGAGCGGAACGTCCGCTAACCGGCGATCGTGCAATCGGAACGAATGCGCGGACCGCTAAAAGCCGCCCCGGGGCCGGTAGCCCGGGCGGCCCAGCACGCGGTACTTCTTGCCGGGATCGGAAAGAATCTGCACCGTGATCTTGCGGAACCCCTGGTTCGGATTCTTGGCCGGGTAATAGGTGATCGTGTAGGAGTTGCCCAGCGATTCGCGGATGGACTCGAAGGCCTCCACCTGCTTCTGCCAGGTTCTGGCAAAGTAGACTTTCCCGCCGGTCCGGGCCGAGATGCGCTGAAAGACGGCGCTGGAAACCTTGTCCTTGTTCACCTCGTTGGTGGAGATGACGTAGATGGGAATTCCCTCGTCTTCGGCGACGGCGCGCACGTCATCCGGCGCCACCATGCTGGCGTTGTCCGGGCCGTTGGAGAAGACGATCACCACCTTTCTGCCCGGTACCTTCGCGGCGTCGCGCAGGGTTAGAAGCAAGGCGTTGTACAGCGCCGCGTCGTCGCCGGCCACCGCCCGCCGGAGCCCCATGATGGCGAGATTCCGGTCCGGGGTCAGCGGTGCGGCCCGGGACAGGTTGCGGCTGAACGTATAGACGGCCACCGAGTCGGCCCGGTCCAGGCCGCGGACAAAATCAGCGATGGCGTCGGAGGCGTAAACAAAGCTCCGATACATGTAATTGCTGGTATCGAAGAGAACGAACACGTTGGTGCCGACCAGCGCGTCCGAGCGAAGCTCGGTTTGCGGCGGCGGGCTGGCGCCCACCGGCCGGGAGCGGGTCGAGCGGGTGCTAATCAGCGGCCGGGTCCGCCCATCCGCCAGGACTTCCAGTGGCGGCTCGTTCCCCTCGGCGAAGGTGGCGATCTTCTGCACGATGCCGTCTTCCAGCACGCGGATGTCCTTTGGCTTAAGACCCTTGACATACCGGCCCTTGCTGTCGGTGACGGTAAAGCTGTGAACCACCATGTCCACCTTGACGCGAAACACCGGCCGCCGGCCCTGCTGCACCTGGGCCGGGACTGCCGGCCACCAGGGCCCCGCCCCCAGCACCAGAGCCAGCGCCATGAGGAATCGTCGATTCACAATCGGTCTCATATCGCTCTCCACGTTTAGCGCCCGAGCGCCACCCGCTGCGGCGGATTCTCCCGCTTCCGCATTTCGGCGCGAAGACGGTCGCCGACGCCTCGCAGCGCTCTCAGCACGGCAGGCCAATCTTCCAGGTGCGTGGCAAATAGCGTCTCCACGGTTCTCTTGGTCCACTCGGGAACCGCCACGTTCAGGCGCGAGGGCCGGAGGTAAAGCTCGTCGGCCAGAGCCGCGAAGTAGAGCGCGTTCGACTCCCAGCTTTCGGCCATCACCCGGCTGGAATATCCCATCAGGGTGGGAAAGGTTCGCAGGTTGAGCAACTCCGGGCGGTAGCAGTTCGCCAGGGTCGGCTTCGGTGAGCCGAACGCTCGCGAGACTGTCTCGTGGTTGATGTGATCCGGGTCCGCAGCCGCCAGGCGCCGGATCTCGCCCGCCAGGACGTCAGAGGCCGGCTCACCGCTAACAAGCTGTTTTCCCATCACGAAAAGCTCGGCGGGCGTGACTTGATCCAGGGCTGCCGGGACGTCTCCCTGGGCCAGCAGCCTGCTCACCCGCCTCACGCGGGCGGGCGAGGCCTGCTGCTCCAGCGCTGCCAGCACTTCTTCCCTCCGCCGCGGATCCAGAACCGCTTCTGCCAGGGCGCTCTTGGCCAGACGCATGTGCAAGGCAACCCAGTGCATCTCCGGCGGGGTCACGTTCCACCAGCGCGGCACTTTCGCCGCCAGGATCATCTGCGGGACCAGGTCGGTCCAAATCAGCGCCTGCTCGGTCTGGGGAACCAGAAAATTCTGCTCTGCCTGCGCCAGGGCGTAGGCGAGGCCTGAGAGCGAACCGACGAGCCGTCCGCCGGCGCTCGAAGGCCACCCGGTCGCGTACACCTCGGTCCGTTGCCAGGTTTCACTCGTCCCGGCCATGCCAAGAAAATCATGGCTCCGGACAAACAGGGGGTTCGTCAGCAGCAACTGTGCCCCCGGCGGCGCATAGTGGATGTAGTTCAGCCCCACCAGCGTGTCGCGCAGAATGGGAGCCAGTTCCTCGCGGAGATTCCGCAGTTTCTCCGGCGAGCCCAGCGCCCGGCGCACCTGGGCGAGCAGCCTCATCTTGCGCTCCTGGTCGATGTGCCGTTCGCTCCAGTAGCCGAACGAGATGGCGTTCTTCTCGATGGTGGAGAGACCCTCGCGCCGGGGCTGGAGTTCGGCGATTCTCTCCTCCAGGCGGTTAAAGATGGCCGTGTTGAGCTCCGCGCCCCCGGCCAGCGCTTCCAGGTGATCGGCGACTTCGATGATGGTGTCTAGCGAGATGAGTTTCTGCGCCTCGAAGATCCGCATCATCTCCTCAACCAGCCGCCGGTGCGAATCTTCGTCGGCCGCCCGCGCCGCGCCGGTCAGCAGGGAGAGCAAGTAGTCCTGTGCCGAGGCCCCGGCGGGCGCGCCCGTGTTCGCCAGCAGGAGACGGACGCCCGCCATCGCCCGGTCAAACAGCTCCCGGCGGTTGCCCGGCTTCCCGAACTGCTGGAGAATGCCCGCCAGGGTGGCGTCCGCCCGGGCGGCGGGGATGGAACCGTTGCGGACAAAAATCTGCCACAACCCGACCAACGCCTGCATCGTTCCGGCCGCATCGGCGCGCAGCAGGCGGTTCCCGATGCGGCTGATGCCTTCGGCCGTGTCCAGGAACGAGAGGATGGTTTGATCGCTGAGGGCGCCGGACTCGGCAAAGATCGGGTACTGGGCGCCGAACTTCTCCCAGGACTCGATCAGCCGCTCGACCGTGGCCGGCTGTAACGGCGCTGCGCGGTGCCGGTTGACGTCGCTCAACGCCATGAACACCTTGAGCGGCTGGTTTTCGATCGATTTCCGGCACAGGGCGAACAGGGCCTCCACCACGTCGTCGGGTTCTGTCCAGGTGGGGGCCACCCGCTTCAACTTCCTGTCGTAGACTTCATCCCGGCTCTTCGCGAAAACTCTCTTCCAGACCTCGAGCCCTCCGGGGATGTGCGGCGTTCCATCTGGCTCGAGCCGCAACCGGCTGGTCAGCAGCATCATGTCGGCGTTGGCGCGGAATACCGGCCGCGCCGGCCCCGGGCTGGTCACCCGTCCCCGGATGGCCAGGTAGAACCGTTTCAGCCGCTGCGGCTCGCTCAGGTAATCCTGCACCGGCCCATTGATGCGCATCAGCGCGTCGTAGTAGCTCGCCATCCAGCCGTCGTCCTTGCCTACCAGCCGCTCATAGAAGGCGGCGCCCCGGCTCGGCGGCACCCCGACCAGTTCCCGCCACATCGCCGCACTGCGCTGCCCGCCCGGCACCAGTGCCGTCCCGTCGCGAATCGCGAACATGCCTCCGTAAAAGTCCAGCACGTGGGCGAACGCTTTCAGTTTCTCCACCGGCATCTGCCCCCGCAGGGCGCTGGCGGTTTCGCGGTCCAACTTGGACATCGCCAGGTAGAGGCGGCACAAGGACGGATCCGCGAGAAACGCGTCGATGAACGCCGGGTGGCGTTTCTTGTCCCGCTCGCTGAGCCAGTAGCCGGGATCGTAAAGCACCGGCACCTTGGTGGGGCGATAGTCGTACCGGAAGGGGCGGTTGGTGCGCAGCGCCTGCTCGAGTTCTGCCAGCGGGAACCCGGAATCGATGGTGAGAAAGGCCCGGGCGGCGTTGACGGTTTCCAGGATCACCTCGCTGCCGCAGCCACCCCGCATCCGGTAGCCCAGCACGCGCAGCAAGTCGGCCGTCTGGGTGGAATCGCAGGATTCGATGCTGATCACGCCATCCTCACCGGCGAGTTTCTCCAACTCACGGGCTTGCGAGAGGTAACGCAGTAGCAGCTTCATGTACTCGGTCGGCTGCATTACTTCGTAGCTGGCCGACACCCGGTAGCCGCTGGTAATGACGTTGCGCGCCAGCGCCGGGAGGATATTCGCCGGAGCCAGGCTGGGGGAGAGTGCGGCCATGCGGCTGAAGGAGCGCAGCGGACCGGGGATCTCAATTGTTGGCGTCTTGTCGCCCCCGGCCGGCGGCCCGGGTATGTCTGCGGCGGGGAACTGCGTCCCTCCGGCTTCCCGGTAAACCCTCAAGTGCCGCGCGGCTGCCCCCCGGTCGCCCGCCAGCAGATCCAGAATCACCAGCCGGCGGGCGCATTCGGCCCGCTGTTGCTTGTCCCTGCCGGGGGAGAGCACCTCGAGCAGCCGTGCGTAAGCCGCCCGCGCCCCCGCGTTGCCATGCCGGTCCAGGAATCCGGCGTAAAGCGCCAGCGCTTCCCCGTTGTGCGGCTCCCGCTGCACGGTCTCTTCCAGCAGTGTCCGCGCGCCTTGCGCATCACCCGCTGCTTCCAGCTCCCTGACCCGGTCCTCGAGGGCGGCGCCCTGAACGGCCAGGGCCAGGCAGCAAGCGCCGAGTAAAGCAACCCCGATTACTTTCATCTCTGCCTCGCCTGTCCCTCCCCAACATCACCAGCTATCATCCCATTAAACCATCATCCGGCGCCAGGTGAAGCCCCCGAATTGCTCCGCTCCCAGCGGGGGGACCGGCTTTGCGCCCGCCGGGTGGCGGGAGGGACACCGGAGCGCCGGCGGCCGTGATAAGTTAGGGGAGAATCGCACCAAGCCGAGGATTCAAAGATGAAACGAACCCTGATTGTCCTACTGTTAACTACGCTGCCGCTGGCAGCCCAGGAAATGAAGGTCGCCATTGTTGGATTGGTCCATTCTCACGTGTGGGGCCACTTGCAGACCCTTGTCAAGGGCGAGGGACCCGCGAAGCTCGTTGGGATTGCCGAGCCCAACCCCGAGTTGGTCGCCGAGGCGAAAAAGCGCGGCGCTGCGGATTCGCTGTTCGCCGCCGACTACGTGAAAATGCTGGACCGGGTCAAACCGAACATCGTCTGCGCCTACGTGGAAAACAACCGCCACCTGGAGATCGTCAAGGCCTGCGCTCCCCGCGGCATCCACGTGATCTTCGAGAAGCCGCTCGCCTCGACGTTTCAAGATGCCCTGGAGATCCAGCGGCTCGCCAGGCGTTACGGGATCCGCGTGATGACGAACTACCAGATGGCGTGGTGGCCCGCCAGCTACGCAGCCAAGGCTCAGGCCGACGCCGGGGCCGTCGGACAGGTATGGCGGCTCCGGGGCATCGTGGGCCACGGCGGCCCGGGTTCGAGCAGCGTGCGCAATAAGTACTTCTTCGCTTGGCTCACGGATCCGGTAAAAAACGGCGGCGGCGCGCTGGTGGATTTCGGCTGCTACAACGCTCTGTGGAGCCTCTGGTACATGGGCCGCCCGGAGAAGGTCTACGCCCAGGTCAACCATCTGCGCCCGCAGACCTACCCCAAGGTGGAGGACAACTCGACGCTGGTGCTCACTTATAAAAACGGCGTGGGCTTGTTCGAGGGCAGTTGGGATTTGCCCCGCTCCTTCCAGGACCTGGAGGTGTTCGGTCTTAAGGGGAGTCTTTACATGACCAGAAACGGGGTGGAACTTCGCGTGGGCCGCCGGGAGCCCGCGCGGCAGATCCCGCTGAAGCCGCTGCCGCCGGAGCGCGCTGAACCGGTGGCCTACATGGTCCACGCCATCCGCACTGACCAGCCGCTCGAGGGAATGGTGGCGCTGGACATCAACGTCGGCGTGGTGGAAATTCTGGAAGCGGCCAAGGAATCGGTGAGGACCGGCCGGGCCGTGAGCCTGCCGCTTCCCCGGTAGCCGGCAACAACCGCCGCGGATGGACCGTTGCTCCGCCGCGACCTGGAGCGCCGCCTACGCGTCGAGCTTATAGATCGCCAGGCCCGAGAGGAGTTTCGGGTAGAAATCCGTGGACTTTTGCGGCATCACGCCGCCGGAGAAAGAAACCCGCGCGACCTCCTCGATGGTGACCGGTTCCAGCAGGAATGCCAGTTGTGCTTCCCCCTGACGCACTTGCTCGACGGCGGGGTTCAGTCCTCGGGCATAGCGAAGGTGTCTCTCCTCCCGGACCGCCTCGGCGCTGATGCCGAGCCCGCGCTCCAGCAGCTCGTGGTGCAGGAAGCTGACATCCAGCACGCCTTCGCCGCGCGCGGCCTCCACCAGATAAATCCGCGCCGGGCGCCCCGCGGCCAGGCCGATGCGGATCTTCGCCCGTTCGGGCTTCGACCACCGCTCGCGCAGCGCGGCGGCCGTCCCCACCTCCTCCACCCGGAACGATTCGCGCAGCCTGGCCAGAAACTCGCCCGGGGCAAAGCCGTCAAGCCCGCTGACCAACCGATGGGTGGCCAGAATCTTCAGTCCCGGCGAGTGCATGTTGACCAGCGTCATCATCACCCGCCGGGCCGCTTCCAGTTCCGGGTGTTCCTGGCGGAATGCCAGCGCAGTCTCATAGCGGTGGTGCCCGTCGGCGATCACCAATTTCTTGTCAGCCATCAGCCGGCTGATCGCTGAGGTGATTTCCGGATCAGTGACCCGCCAGAGCCGGTGCGCCGCTCCCTCCTCGCTGGCCGCCTCGGCCAACGGCGGCGCCCCTGCCGCCTCATCCAGAATCCGGTCGATGCGGCCCGCCGGGTCCGAATAGAGCAGAAAGAGTTGGCCAAAGTGGGCACGAGTGTGCCGCAGCAGTTCCAGGCGGTCCTTCTTCGGCCCGGCCAGCGTCTGCTCGTGCGGGTATACCACACCGGCCGAGTATTCTTCCACTGGCCCGAGGCCGATGAAACCCTTGCGCGTGACGCGCTCGCCGGTTTCCGGGACCGTGAACTCCTGAAAATATGGATAGAAACCCGGTTCGGGATCTGGCGCCAGGATGCCAGCCTCGATCCAATCCCGGAAGTAACGGGCGGCCCGGGTGTAGACGTTGTCCGATTCCGAGTCCGCGGGGAACCGCTCGCCGAGAAGGATCCGGACCAGGTTATAGCGGCTGCGGGCCAAATAATCCGCTTGCATCTCCGGCGAGATCTTATCGTAAGGTTGCGTAACCAAGTCCTGCAGGCGTCCGGCTCTCGCCGTATAGCGGTAGGGCTGGAAGGGAACAATTTCGGTCATAACAGAGGGGGACTAGCTCAGGATACCAAAATCGGCTGCTCCCTTTGCCGGGCGACTGCGAGATCCGAAGAATCTCGGAGGCCGCGCGTGCAAAAGCCTGGTTGAGCTGCGTGTTGTCCGGGGCGAATACATACAAACCGGCCGGCTCGGTGTTGGTGCAGGACGGGCTTGACGGATCGTCGGCCACCCGCTTCATGAGTTCCGGATCCGGTGGGGTGGTATGCCCTGTCGTATCGCCCAGGCGCGCCGGGGATCCCGGCGCGTGAGGCTCCGGCGCAGTTGTCCTGCTTTCGGAAAAGCGGGTTCTGTAACCGCCCGGTTTTCAGTGCGTGCTTGCGCCGGCACTGGTGGCCATGTGAGCCCTTCGAGCCAGCGGTTCCGGATTAATCGCAAACAGAAAATCGCCCTCGGCCGGTGACCGCTCCGGCCTCAACGCCATCAGCAAGACCTTTGCAGTTTTGCGCTCATCCGGTGCAACCTCACTGCCCCTGCCAAATCGCCCCCCGGCCCTGTCCTCGTGGCCCCCGCTCTCCTTCCCCAATAGCCATCCCCTCGCCGCCGCCGGATTACGGCCGGTCGCACTGCTTTCCGGTTTTCAAACGTCTCCGTTAGTGGTAGACTAGTTTTTGCAGTCCCCGCGTCTACTATCAATCCCATTAGAGGTAGCAATGAGTTTTAGGGTGCACTTCCTCACGCTTTTCGCATGCTTGTTCCTTTCGGCGGGCCTCCTGCCGGCGAACAACCTCTTCGTTTTGCCCGACGGGACAACCAGCCAGACCGTTCAGGTCTACACCGGAACCCCGTTGGGCTCAGCGGGCCTCTTCCATAGCGGTCCGGGTCCGGTGGTGAATATCTCTGCAATGCCCGACGGATCAGGATATTACATCGTCGCTAACACGGCCACTGACGCCGTCGTCAGGGTCAACGGCGCTTTGACCGAAACGTTCCGCAGCGGAGCCTGGAACGTTCCCGGGGCCGGTGGCCTCGTTACCCCGGATGGACAGAAGATGCTCGCTCTTGGCGGGACGCTACGTATCTATGACACGGCCACCAATGCCGAGATCGCCAGTGTGCCGGTCGGCTTGACTCCCAGCGATGTGGCCGTGAGCATCGACTCCCGGTACGCGCTCGTGCTGAGCTCCAATTCGCAACAGTTGTACCGGGTGGATCTGACCACGAATACGGTCACCGGCACACTCCCGATGCCCGGCCAGAGCACCGGTGTCGCCGCCGGGCCGAACAACCTCTTCTACGTGAGCACGACCAACCAGGTCAAGGTCATCGACGCGGCCACCATGACGCAGGTGGGAACGATTCCGATCAACGGCACTCCCCAGCGGCTTTACTTCACGCCGGACGGGCTTCACGCGGTCGCGACGAATACGCAGGTAGTGACCGGAGCGTCGGCCTGGGTGTTCGATTTGACGACGAACGGGGTGGCGGGAACTGTTCCAACCCTGTTCGCGGGCGGCCCGACGCCCACCCCGATCATCATGGACCCGAAGGTCCATGTCGTCAGCAACGAGCGTGCCTTTCTGACCTCCGGGCAGTCAAAGGTCATCTACGCGATCACCATCCCCGGTGCGGATGTCTCTCTGTTGGATGTCACCGGTATCGGCGTGCCCACCAATGTTGATGGGATCGTGAAGTCAGCCGAGATGCCGGCGCGTTACCTGTACTACACCTCGGGGACGACCCTGGTCCAGGTGGATCTAACCACCAATACGGCCGTCGGAACGCCGATCAACTTGCCCGGTCCCGCCAGTGGCCTTGCCTACGCCGGTCCATCCTCGGCCGCCGTCCCGGCAAGTGCGATCCATTACAACGACGACCAGAGCATCGCCGAAGGTGGACAGTTCCAGCCGGTCATTATCAGAGTGCTGGATGCCAACGGGATCCCGGTCTATAACGCCCAGGTTGTTTGGGAGACGGCCGTGGCCGGCGTGACCATTCTCAACGCCTCCGCCGTTACGAACAAGGACGGCCTCGCCAAGGCAGAAATCGACCCCGGAACCGCCGTTGGTCCCATCCCGGTTACGGTCACCGTGGCCGGATCCCTGGTGGAGACTTTCAACCTGAATGTTGGTGGCGGCGGGGGTGCCCCGGCGGGCGGTATTGAAATCGTGTCCGGCAACGGCCAGCTCATCGGTGACTTATACTTCAATTTTGCCCAGCCTCTTCGGGTCCGGGTGAAGAATCCGGACGGCACACCCGCTCAGGGGGTGACGGTGAGTTGGGCGATCACACAGGGCAACGGCAGTCTCAGCGCGGCGACTACGACCACGGACGCCAACGGAGAGACGGAAGTCGCCTTCGCCGGGCCGTGGGTTGACCCAGGGCTCTCCT
>CAZXVW010000047.1:0-24317 GCA_964644025.1 uncultured Solibacteraceae bacterium
CACGGCCCTGGCTGGCATCCGTCGGTTACCGAGCATGAGAATTTTCCTCAATCAACAATTCTTGCACCGCCGCGGCGGCTTTCTCCATCGGGTCCTCATCCCCGGAGAGTTTCGCGGCCACCTCGGCCAGATCCTGCTTCATCCGTCGCCGGGCGGGCGCGTCGTCCAGCAGCCGGAGAGCTTCGCGCGCCAGCCTTTCGCCGGTCATCTCCGACTGCATGAGTTCCGGCACCACCTGCCGGCCGGCCACCAGGTTGACCATGGAGTAAAAGGGAACGTCGACGAGAAAGCGGCCCAGCCACCAGCTCAGCCGCGTGACCTTATAAAAGGTAACCATCGGGGTGCCGAGCAGGGCTGCCTCAATGGTCACCGTGCCGCTGGCGGCCAGCGCGAGCTCGGCATGAGCGATTGCGTCCCATGTTTCCCTTTCAATTACTTGGATGGGTGAGCGCGCGATCGGTTCCCGAAAAGTTGACTGGTTCCGGCCGGCGCCTTCGGGCAGCGCCAGCAGAAAGCTGGCGGCCCGCCGCTGGCGGATACGTTCGACGGCCTCGACTAGCGCGGGCAGGTGCCGGGCGGCCTCCCCCGGCCGGCTCCCCGGCAGCAGCGTGATCAGCGGCTGCCCGGACGCCAGCCGGTGTTTTCGGAAAAACGCCTCGCGGTCCAACGAGGGCCGGATCAGCCGGGTGAGGGGGTGACCAATATAAACCGCCGGCACTCCTCGCTGGCGGAAATACTCTTCTTCGAAGGGGAAAATGCACAGGAGCTGTTTCAAGTCCCGCCGCAGCGCCCGAATGCGCCCTTTTCTCCACGCCCACACTTGCGGCGCGACCAGGTAGACGACGGGAATCCCGAGCCGCCGCAACCGCCTGGCCAGGCGCAGGTGAAAATCCGGGCTGTCGGTCAGGATCGCCACGCGCGGCCGTTCGCGCCGCGCCGCGCGGAGGATCTTCCGGTACTCGCCATAGATCCTGGGAATGTGCGTGACGACTTCAACCAGCCCGACCACAGCCAGGCTGGCAGCATCCACAACGGTCCGCACGCCCGTTTCCTGCATCTTCGGGCCGGCGCAGCCGAACAAATCCACATCCCCGATCCGGTTTCGCAGCGCCCGCACCAAGTGCGCGGCGTACAGGTCGCCGGACGCCTCACCGGCCGAGATCAGAATCTTAACAGTCTCCATTTCCGCCGAAGCTGCGGCCCGAGTGTTCCGCGCGCAAGATGGTGGACGCGGTCGTTTCCCGAAACTCCAGCGCCCTCCGCGCAGGTGCTGGACTCCGTGCGCGGGGCTACCGCCCGTGGCCGTCTTCCAGGTAAGTGTAGCCGCGCAGGCCTTCCTCGTAAAGGCGCACCAGGCGCCCGGATTCCTGGTAGTCGATCTTGCCCTCGCGCACCGCCACCTCCACATCGGCCCGGAACCGCTCGGCCAGGTTCGCCGCGTTGAAGGAAACGTAGTCGAGCACCTCACGGATGGTGTCGCCGCGCACCACGGCCTCCAGGACCGGCTCGCCGGAGTCGCTGGTGCGGACGTGAACCGCGTTGGTATCGCCGAACAGGTTATGCAGATCGCCCAGAATCTCCTGGTAGGCGCCCACCAGAAAGGCGCCCAGCAGGTAGGGCCGTCCGTCGAACGGATGCAGTTGCAATGTCTTCTTCACGTCGCGACGGTCAATGAACTGCTCCACTTTCCCGTCCGAGTCGCAGGAAATGTCGCCCAGCACGGCGTGCCGCGTCGGGGGTTCGTCCAGGCGGTGGATGGGCATGATCGGGAACAATTGCTTCACCGCCCAGCTATCCGGCATGCTCTGAAACAACGAAAAGTTGCAGAAGTAAGTCTCCGAGAGCATGAAGTCAAGGCCCTCCAGCTCTTCGGGGTAGTATTCGAGCTTATCGGCCATCCGCTGGATACGCCGGCAGATCGCCCAGTACAGGTTCTCCGCCACGCACCTCTGTTCCAGCGGTAGGTAGCCCAGGCTGAACAGGTTAAGGGCCGAATCCAGGGATTGCTGGGCGTCGTGAAAGCTTTCCAGCAGGTTCTTGGTGGTCAGCTCCCGGTAGGTGTCGAGCAAATCGATGACGGGCTGCTCGTAGTCGTCGGGAACCTGTTTCGGAATTTCATCCCCGCCGTAGCCGCTGACTCCGAGGACGTTGAACACCAGCACGCTGTGGTAGGCGGCGATGGCCCGGCCGCTCTCGGTGACGATGGTCGGGTGGGGCATCTCGGCCTCGTCGCAAACATTCTGGATATGGTGGACG
The DNA here is from genome assembly GCA_964644025.1 of uncultured Solibacteraceae bacterium. Classification (GTDB taxonomy): domain Bacteria; phylum Acidobacteriota; class Terriglobia; order Bryobacterales; family Bryobacteraceae; genus CAZXVW01. The sequence continues at coordinate 2,257 of CAZXVW010000047.1, forward strand.
ACGTCGTTGGCGTACTCCTGGAGCGTGTAATTGACGCTCGACTCGAAATCCGTCTGGGAGCCGTCGTAGTCGATGCCGAGGCCGCCGCCCACGTCCAGGTATCGCAGGCCCGCCCCGGCCCGCTTCAACTCCACGTAAACCTGGGCCGCCTCGGTGACGGCGCCCTTGATCAGGCGGATGTTGGTGATCTGGCTGCCGAGGTGAACATGGAGCAGTTGCAAGGCGTCCTGCATCCCCAGCTCCTTGAGCCGGGCCAGGGCGCGGAGCGCTTCGCTCACCGTCAGGCCGAACTTCGAACGGTAGCCGCCCGAGGACCGCCAGCGGCCCGAGCCGCGGCTGGCCGGCTTGATGCGCAGTCCGATGACGGGATCCACACCGACCATCGCGGCATGACGAATCACCAGATCGAGCTCAGTGAACTTCTCCACCACGGGGATAATCCGCCGGCCGATCTTCTTGGCCATCATGACCATCTCGATGTATTCGTCATCCTTGAAGCCGTTGCAAATGATCGGCGTTTCATTATCGGCCACCGCGAGCACCGCCAGCAGTTCGGGCTTGGAGCCGACCTCGAGGCCGAAGCCATACTTGCGCCCGTGCTGGTAGACCTCCTCGACAACTTGCCGCTGCTGGTTCACCTTGATCGGATAAACACAGCAGTATCCGCCCTCGTAGCCGAGTTCCGTAATGGCGCTGCTGAAGGCCCGCTGAATTTCGTCCAGCCGGTCCCGGAGAATCTCGCCGAAGCGCACCAGAATGGGAAGGGAGATTCCGCGCAGCAGCAGCGTGTCCACCAGCTTCTTGAGATCGATGCCCACCGCCGGGTCCCTGGTCGGGTGCACCCACAGGTGGCCGTTGCCGCCGACCGAGAAATAACCCTGGCCCCAACTGGACACTTCATACAGCTCGGCCGCGTCGGCTGTGGTCCACCGGTCCGCCGGTTCCCGGGGGGTGACACTCTCGCTGAGTTTCGGGTTCACCATTGTCTCTGCAAACTTCAGTTTCCTTCGAATAGCCGGCCAGGGCAAGCGGCTTCGTGCTCCGTCCCGCCGCCACCCTCGCTTCGCCCGCCGTGAGCATCGCCGCCGCCGTGATCCCGCCCCTGCCGTTTCCCCGGCCGTGCCTCATGTTTTAATGAGTACGATGAAGATCACTGGGATCGAAACCTATATCGCCGGCAACCCGTGGAAGAACTGGCTGTTCGCCAAGGTTAGCACGGACGAGGGTCTTTACGGCATCGGCGAGGGCACCATCAATCACTTCGCCAGGACGGTGGAGACGGCGATCCATGAGCTGAAGCCCCTGATTCTCGGGCTGGACCCGTTCCAGATCGAGGTGATTTCGCGGCGGCTGATCCGGGATGTGTACACGGAGGGGGGACAGGTGCACATGTGCGCCGTCTCGGCCATCGAGATCGCTTGCTGGGACATCATCGGCAAGGCGACCGGCCAGCCGGTCTACAGCCTGCTCGGGGGCCGCTGCCATGACAAACTCCGGGCGTACGCCAACGGCTGGTACCGCGGCCCGCGCAGGCCGGAAAGTTTTCACGAAAAAGCGAAAGACGTTGTGCGCCGGGGTTACACGGCGCTGAAGTTTGACCCGTTCGGCGACAACTGGCGCATGATGAGCCCGTACGAGTTCGATCTCTCTCTGGATATCGTCCGGGCCGTCCGCGAGGCCGTGGGCGACAAGGTGGACATTCTGATCGAAGGGCACTGCCGGTTCAACGTGTCCACGGCCGTCGAATTCGCCCAGGCGGCGCACCCGCTGCGGCCGGCATGGTTCGAGGAGCCGGTGCATCATCTCAACATCGGGGCCATGGTGGAGGTGGCCCGGCGGAGCCCGGTTCCCATCGCCACCGGGGAGAGCTTCTCTTCCAAGCAGCAGTTCGCCGAGCTGCTGAAGCATAACGTGGTCAACATTCTTCAGCCTGAACCGCTGAACCTGGGAGGGCTGTACGCCACGCGGAAGATCGTGGACATGATCGACGCCCATTACGGGGTCATCGCGCCGCACAGCGCCCAGGGGCCGGTCTGCTCGGCTGCTTGCGTGCACCTGAACGCGTGCTCGCCGAATTTCTTCCTCCACGAGATCTTCGACGAGTTCAACGAACCCTGGGAGAGGGACATCGTGACGAACCCGGTCGAGGTGGTGGACGGATTCATTGAGATCCCAGAGGGGCCCGGCCTGGGGATTGACCTGAACATCGACGAGATCCGGAAGCACCCGTACCGGCAAGAGAATTACATTCCGCTCTTCCGGGCCGGCTGGGAGCATCGCGGCCAGGATCGGTCAGCCTGATTTGGCGGGAGTGTCCGCTTCCGGCGGCGCTTCGGCCGGGACCAGCTCGAGCGCTTGCTGGTTGTAGACGTTTCGGGGGTTCCACATCACGAATCCGGCGTAGTCGCCGCCGAGCGCGTCCCGTGTTGCGCGCACCTGGGCCTCGACCATGTCGGTGGTGTAGGTGGCTCCCAGGTGAAAATCCTGGAGCCACGGCCGTAGCTTCGCTTTCCGCCCGGTGCCGGTTTCGAGTTCCGCCAGCCGGCCGGCGGCCGTCTTCATCGAGTAGTAGACCACCTCGTAGGGGTACTCGGCCGGGTTGGCTTTCCCGATGAAGCCCGGCGCGTAGTGCGACGGATAGACCATCGGGCAGACGTAGTCGAAGTACGGAAAGGCATCTTCGATCACCTGTCCCACGCCCAGGTCGTCCCGGTTCACCGTGCTGAGGCCGAACAGGTCGACCGAGATGGTGGCCGATCCGAGTCCCCGCCGCAGGTAGGCGAAGAGGTTCCGGATGACCAGATGCCGGGGCACGGACTGGTCCCACACCGGGAACCGCATGTCTTTCATGTCGCCGTCGGAGGGGAAGCGGATGTAGTCGAAGTTGATCTCGTCGAAGCCCCGGCTGAGCGCGTCGCGCGCAATCGCAGTGTTGTACTCCCAGGCCTCGGTGGATGCCGGATCGATCCAGGCAAGCTTTCGGCGGTCCCGCCAGAGGGTGGCGGTGCTGAGGACGCCGCCCGCCGCGGCGAGTTTCGCGGCGCTGTGCACGGCCAGCTCGGGCCGCGCCACTGCCAGCTTCGGGTCAGTGAAGACGACGATGCGGGCGATGACGTAGAGGCCCTCGCGATGGAGGCGGTCCACCAATCCGTCGATATCGCGGATGACAACCCGCTTCGCGTGGTACCGCTCCACGTCCTCCACGCGGGTGTCGAACGCCACGTATCCGGTGACGTTTTTGACGTCGATGACCACCGCGTTGATGATCCCTTCCCGGGCCAGTTCCACCACGCGGTCGACGCGCGAGGGCGTGGCCGCGGACCAGTAAGTGAGGTAGATCGCGCGAAATTCCCGGGGGGCGTTTGCGGAAGGCTCAGCGGCGGGAGCAGCCAGCGGAACGAGCAGGGCGGCGAGCACAGCGATGGCGGCAGTGTAGCAGGTGCGCGGACGTGGCACTCGCGTCGCCATAGGACACTCTCCGGGGCACAGTCAATCGAGCGGCTGTACTCAACTTATCGGTTCACCTTCCTATCAGTTGAGATGCATCCGGGTCCGATCACGTTGCACGCATGGGCATGGCGCCGGCGCCATGCCACTTTGCGGGGAGGCGAATCATCCGGCCGCATGGCCCCATTGATCCGCGAACACGTTATATTGTGGTAACGCCTATGTTGACTCGAAGAAATCTGTTGCAAGTAACCGGCGGCGCGCTCGCTGCCTCGTTGCATACCTCGGCCGCGGCTCCGAAGCCATTTGGCGGAAGCCGGCAGCAGACCCTGGACTGGTTCAAGAACGCGAAGTTCGGCCTGTTCATGCATTACGGCGTTTACAGCCTGCTGGGGCGCGGTGAGTGGGTCCAGCTTCGCGAGACGATCCCGGTGGCCGAATACGGCAAGCTGAAGCAGCGGTTTCGCGCCGACAAGTTTGACACCGACTTCATTACCGATCTGGCGCTGGAGGCCGGGATGAAGTATGTCACGTTGACTTCCCGCCACCACGACAGCTTCTCCCTGTTCCGGACCCGGCAGACGGAGTTCAACAGCGTCGATTCGCCGGCGAAACGAGACCTGATCGGCGCGTTGACCGAGTCCTGCCACCAGAAAGGTCTCGGCATCTTCTACTACTACTCTTACGCGCTCGACTGGCGGCACCCGTACTATTATTCGCGCGAGGCGGGCATGCCAATCTGGTCGAGTGCGCGGCCGAACTACAAGACGCCTCAACCGGAGTACAAGTTCAAGAAGGACGAGGACTTCAAGCACTACATCGACTTCGTCCACGCGCAGATGAAGGAATTGTTGACCCAGTACGGACCCATCTCCGGACTCTGGCTGGATCCGATCATGGGCTACTACGCGCGGCCGGACCTGTTCCCGATCGAGCAGAGCTACGCGCTGATCCGGAAGACGCAGCCCGGCTGCCTGATTTGCTTTAAACAGGGCGCCAATGGCGATGAAGACTACGTGGCGCCGGAACGCACCGTGCAGGCGCACCGCCGGGGGGGCGAAGTGGGACGCCGCGCCTGGGAATTGAACCGGAACAAGCCGCGTGAGATCTGCGACACGCTCCAGGAGCGCGCCTGGGGCTACCGCAAGGGAGCACGGCACCGGGGGCCGGACGAGGTGATGCGGATGCTCGAGGATGCGGAAAAGGTCAATGCGAACCTGTTGCTGAACACCGGTCCGCTTCCGGACGGCTCGATTCATCCGGAAGACGTGGCTACCCTGCGAGAGGTGGGCAAGCGCTTGCGCAGGAAAGGATAACCCAATGGAACGAACCGGCGAGTCTCGTTGCTTCGCAGTTTTCTTGCGTCTTTGCGTGACCTTCTCCATCGTCGTGGCGGTTTCCCTGGCGCCTTGTCACGCCCAGCAGGCCGCCGGCGGCGTTGAGGCTCTCAACGCGCGGGCAAAGCGCGATATCGAGTACACGAAATCCCGCACTACCGAGCCCGGCGGCACGCCCGAGGACAGGCTTTGGGAAACCTTGATCCTGTTTGGGGTCGGCGACACGCAGCCGTCCTCCTGGAACGGAACAGTGAGCGTCGCCGCAGGCGACATTCACACGCTGGAAGGCTACCGGTTCGAGCTGCCGAAGGACCGGGTGCTGCCCCAGGGCGGCTTCCGGTTGGAAACCGAGATCGTTCGCGTACTGTTCACCTCCGGACTGGCCGGCCACGGCGCCACTCACCGGGAGGACCGTCTGCTGCCGAAAGGCCTTCTCATCCGCGGCGCGGGTTCGACGGCGACCCGTCTCACCGTGAAAACGAACCACGGGAGCTTTTCCGTTGCACCAATGGGCCTCCGCATCGGGGAAACGGAGAGGCAGATCGACGGGCGCGTGGAAATCAAACGCACCGTGCCGGCCACGGACCTTTCCGGCACCCGGCTGCGCCAGCACGATTTTCCCTCCATCGGGGCCGCGCCGGATGGCACGCTGTGGATCACGTGGCTCAGCTATCACGACCGGAGGGAAGAGCTGAACTTCCGCCGGTATCGCGACAAGGAGTGGACCCGCCTCATCCCGGTGGGCCGTGCCTCGGAAGATCTCTGGCGGCCGCACGCGGTCACCGATGAAAACGGCAAGCCGTGGCTCATCTGGTCGGAGCAGGTCAAGGGCAACTGGGATATTTATGCAATGGCCTGGGAGGACAACGAATGGGGAAAACTCCACCGCCTGAGCGTGGACCCGCTCCCCGACATCGAGCCGGCCGTGGCCCGCTCGCCGGAAGGAATCATTTACGTGGTCTGGCAGGCGATGCGGGGGCGCGTCTCCCAGATTCGCTTGAAGTACCTCAAGGCCGGGAAGTGGTCGGACACGGTAAAGGTAACTTCATCGGAAGACAACGACTGGATGCCAGCCGTCGCCGCCGGCCCGAACGGCGCCGCCTGGATCGCCTGGGACCGTTACACGACCAGCTACGACGTCTACTGCCGCTCGTTCTCCCTGGCCACCGGTCTTTCGGCGGAACGCAAGGTCGCCGCGACGAGGCGGTTTGAGGCCAACGCCAGCGTGAGTGTCGACCGGTTCGGCCGCCCGTGGATCGCGTGGGAGACCGGCGCGGTGAACTGGGGCAAGGACCTGGGCTGGGTGCTGGGCTCGAAGGCTCCGGGGGCTCCGTTGGGCGGGCCGCGGCACATCGAGGTGGTCGTACTCGACGGCAACGTGTGGAAGACGCCGGCCAAAGTGGCGTTCCACGATTCCCTCCGCGCGGGCGTGGTCGAGGAAGGCGTGCCGTTGCTTTACACGGACCCGCGCGGCAACCTCTGGCTGGCTTTCAAGCGCCGTTACGCGCGCTCCGGCTGGCGGACCAGCGTGTATTGGGAATCCTACCTCACCCGGCTGGACGGGAGCCGGTGGACCGATCCCATCCCGCTGCCGCATAGCTGGACGCGCCGGAGCATCCGCATGGGGCTGGCCGCGGCCGGAGGCCGTCTCTGGGCGTTCTGGGGTGACGAGAACCGTCGCTGGGACTTCGCCAGTCAGCCTCAGTCGCACCGGGTGGTGGCTGGATCGCTGGAACTGCCGCCGGCCGGGCCGGAGCCACGGCTGACCGCGTACGCTCCGGAGCCCGCTCGCGCGCCCCTCGGCCATCCCCATGAAGCCAGGGATGTGGCCACCGTCCGTGCTCATCGGATCAAGCTCGGCGGCCAGAGCCTGCGTCTGCTCCGCGGCGACCTGCACCGGCACACCGAACTCTCCCCGGACCAGGGTGGCCAGGACGACGGGACCATCATCGAGTTCTACCGGTACATGATCGATGCGGCGAACATGGATTTCGGGGCCTCCACCGACCACCAAGGCGGCGGCAACGACTACTGGAACACGATGACCCAGAAGCTGGCTGACATGTACTACTTCCCCCAGCGCTTCACCGCCCTGTACGGCTACGAGCGCAACATCGGCAATCCGTTCGGCCACCGCAACATCATTCACACCAGGCGCGATTACCGCGTGGTGCCCTTCTACCAGCGCATCGATCCGCGCTTTATGCTGCCCGATTCGCCTGACGGCGAGTTGCTGACTTTCAACTCAATGAGCTTCGGGAGCGCCATTGCCAACGACACGAAGCTGCTCTACGACGAGATCCGCAAATCCGGCGGCCTGGCCATCTCTCACACCTCGGCCACCACCAGCATGGGCACCGACTGGGCCGACAACGATCGCTCCCTGGAACCCGTAGTCGAGATCTACCAGGGAGCCCGGTACAGCGCCGAGGCCAAGAATGTCCCGCGCGGTGTTCATGACGGCGAGGAAAACAAGGTTCCGGGCGGATTCCAGAAGCCGGGCCTGGTCTGGAGCGCCTGGAAGAAGGGTTACCGGCTGGGGGTGATCGCCAGCTCGGACCACTACTCCACGCACATCTCCTACGCGATGGTTTATGCGCCGGGGACGAGCCGGGAGGATATTTTCAACGCGATCAAGAAGCGCCACACCTACGGGGCCACCGACAACATCGTGCTGGAGTTCTGGATGGGCGATCATTTCATGGGGGATGATTTCCGGGCGCCGGAAACCCAGAAGATCCGCGTCAAGGCCATCGGCACCGGAGAGATCGCCAGGATTCACTTGATCCGGGACGCCAACTACATCTACCAGGTCACGCCCGGCGCGCAGCAAGCCGAGTTCGAGTACATGGACCAGGACGCCGGACCGGGCGAGCACTGGTACTACGTGCGCGTCGAGCAGAACAACGGCGAGCTGGCCTGGTCCAGCCCCATCTGGGTGCGTTACTGAGGCGCTGCCCTGGGATCGGGGGAGGTGTTGGGCAGGGTTCCGGCCGGCGGTCCGGCGGGGATCACCTGGGGGCGAACCAGCCCCACGCCGATCGCGTCCATAGCTTTTTGAAGCGACCGGTACATCTCGTCGTCCTTGAAGGCGCCGACGATGGCGCCGCCGGAGCCGGCGAAATTCACCGAGGCGCCGGTCCGCCGCGCCGCCTCGACCATTTCGAGATTCCCCTTGCTGATGCGGTACAACCTGGCCCGGAGGTCGAAATTCGCATTGATGAGCCGGTCCAGGGCTTCATAATCCCGCTCGAGCAGCGCCTGGCGGCCCTGCTCGGCATAACTGGCCCAGGTCTTCATCGCTTCCACGACCTCCGGGTCTCCCGTTGCCCAGCGTTGCCGGATGTTGTTGTGGAAGACTTCCGTGCCCTGGCTGAGGCGCTTGCGGTAGGCGAGATAGAGGTTGGGCAGCAGGGCCGGATCCAGGGGTTCGTACTCGCCATAGCCGCGGCTCTCCATCAATTCCCGGCGGAAGTCCATGTAGACCAGACCCTCGTAGACCTGGATCACGCGGTCTTGCGGTCCGGCGGGAACGCCCAGCTCCTTGGTTTCGGTTTCCAGCACGAGGTTCGCCTGGACCGGGAGCGGGATCTCGACGCCGAAGTACCGGCACAGGGCGCGCAACGCCGCCGTGATGATGGAGCTGGAGCCGCCCATACCCAGCCGTAGCGGGATAGTTGACTCGTACTCGAGCGTGAAGTTCCGGTTCTCCAGAGCAATTCCCTGGGCGCGGCAATAATCGATGAACCGCACGATCAGCGCCTGGATGATGCGGATGCCCCCGTAGTAGCCCCGCCAGCGGGTGGTGGCGTACAAGTGTTCCAGGTCCTCGAACACCGGCATATCGGCCTTGGAAGGTTTGATCTCCAGGCGGGCGCTGGGATAGAGTAAGACTCTTGCCCGAAAGTTACGGACAATCAGGGCGATGGTCTTTCCGTAATAACCGTCGCTGGGATTGCCGAGCAATCCCGCTCGTGCGTAGGCGTAAGTTTCGATCATCGTTTCGGCCGGATACCCTGGGTCAGTTATAGCATATGAGAGCCGTCATCCAGCGCGTTTCCCGCGCCAGCGTCGCGGTAAAGGGGGAGACGGTCGGGGCGATCGGCCGCGGCCTGCTGGTGCTGCTGGGCATCCGGAAAGGGGATGCGGCCGGCGACGCGGAATACCTGGTGGAGAAAACGCTCGGCCTGAGGATCTTTCCCGACGAGAACGGCAAGATGAACCGCAATGTCCGCGAGGTGGACGGCGCGCTGCTGGTGATCTCCCAGTTTACGCTGTACGGGGATTGCCGGCGGGGCAGGCGGCCGAGTTTCGACCTGGCGGCGGCGCCGGAAGACGCCCGGGCCTTGTACGAATATTTCGTCCGGGCCGCCCGGGAGAGAGGCATCCCGGTGGAGACGGGCGTCTTTCAGGCGATGATGGCCGTGGAACTGGTCAATGACGGCCCGGTGACGATCCTGCTGGATTCCTCGAAGCTTTTCTAGCTCCGCTCCGGCGGTCCCCCCAACCCCTCCCAACCGTGCTCGCGGACGATCTCGTCCACTGAGCCTTCCCCGACAATCCTGCCGTTTTCAAAAAAGACGGCCCGGCTGGCGAGCGCGCGGGCGAACGCGGCATCGTGCGTGACCAGGATCTTGGCCTGGGGAAGCTGGCGCAGCAAGGCGGCCAGGTCCCGCTGGCCCGGCGGATCCAGGTACGTGGTCGGCTCATCGAGCACCAGGATCTCCGGCTCCATCGCCAGGACGCCGGCGAGCGCCACGCGCCGTTTCTCACCGGCGCTGAGGTGATACGGCGCCTTTTCCAAAGCCTCCATCATGCCCACCTGCTCGAGCGCGGTCCGGGCCGCGCGGACAGCCTCAGCCGGTTCCCTGCCCAGGTTCAGCGGGCCGAAGCTGACGTCCTCCAGGACGGTGGGCATGAAGAGCTGTTCGTCGGGATCCTGGAAAACGAGTCCCAGGCGGCGGCGAATCTCGGGCAGGTTCTCTTTGGTCACCGCCAGGCCGCACACCCGGACCGTGCCGTCGCCTTTCAACAAGCCGTTCAGATGGAGTACGAAGGTGGTCTTGCCCGAGCCGTTGGCGCCAAACAGGGCGACGGTTTCCCCGGAGAAGAGCTGGAAGTCGACGCCGCGCAGGGCCTCGGTTCCGTCGGCGTACCGGTACCGAAGGTTGCAAACGTCGATGAGGGCCTCCATCACCCGGCAACTCCCGCGGCGAGCCGCAACGCCACCGGCGCGGCGATGGCGATCAACAGGAAGACGGCGTCGGCAGCGCCAGCCGCCGGCTGAGACAAGGGCCGCATGCGTCCTTCAAAGCCCCGCGCCAGCATTGCCCGGTGAATGGCTTCGGCCCGCTGGCAGGAGCGGCCGAACAACACCGCCAGAGCGCCGGCGGCGGCGCGATACCGGGAGCGCCGGACGGTCCGTCCGCCCGCTCCGCCCCGGCCGAGCTTGCCGCGGCACTGCGCCGACTGCCGCATGTGCTGTCCCTGTTCGGAAATCACGAACAGGTAGCGGTACAGAAACTGGATGATCAGAACGATCATTCGCGGCGCGCCGAGAGACTCGATGCCGTGGAGCAAGCGAGGCAAGGGGGTGGTTCCCACCAGCACCAGGACCGCGACGGCGGACAGGTAGCTCTTCACCAGCAGCGCCACGGCCCGGCCCGGGTCGCCGGCGAGCACGCTCACGATGGCGAAGGTCCCGGAAAACGGCAGCACAACCGCGGCCCGGAGCAGCAAGGCCCCGGCGGGAAGCCGGGCCAGGGCCGCCGCCCCCAGCAGGTAGACGGCGTAGCCGGCGGCGACCGGCAGAGCCGCCGCAGGCGTCGTGGCGATGGCGATGAGCACGGCCAGCGCCGCCAGGATCTTGACGCGGGGGTCTCGCGAATGGATCGGACTGCAGCGGCGGCTCCAGCGATCAAGAACAACGTGGTGCAATCAGGTTTTCCTCCGTCGCGCCAGCAGTCTTGCCAGCCCGAAGCAAATGAGGAGAATCATCGCCAGGCCGATCAGGCCGGCGGCAGCTTCCCGGGACCATGGCGAGGCAAAGAGCCGAAGCTGGTAATCGGCCAGCGGGGTATTGAGCAGGCTCCGGGCGCGACCGGCGATCCCGATCTGTTCGGCCAGCTTTTCAATCCCGTCGGGCGCCGCCGAGGCGAACAGGATTCCGATGGAAGCCAGCAACACGGCTGCCAGGGCCAATCCGCCCAGGAGCCGGCGGCCCGGTTTTGCCGGCGCCCGAACCCAGGCCGGGTTCAGCCGGTTCATGGCCTCGATGACCGCCACCGTGATGGCGCCCTCGATGGCGGCGTTGGCCAGAAATAAGCCCCCGGAGGCCACGATCACGCCCCCGGGCATCTTGATCCCTGAAATCAGCAGCTCGGACAGAGCCAGGCACGCGGCCACCACGATCGACAGCATCCCACCCAGGAAAATCGCGAGTCTTCGCCAGCGCCCGGTCCCCCAGAGGCGGTAAGGCAGGTAGGCGGCCGCGACCCCGGCAAAGGCCATGTTGAACACGTTGGCTCCCAGCGCCAGGACGCCGCCATCCTGGAAGATGAGCGCCTGGAGCGCCAGGATGGCCGTCATGACCAGCACGGCCGGCGCGGGGCCCACCGTGTAGGCCAGCAACGCGCTGCCCACCAGGTGGCCGCTGGTGCCGATCCCGACCGGGAAATTGATCATTTGCGCGGCAAAGACAAAGGCGCCCAGCACTCCCAGCAGCGGCGCCCTGGCTTCTTCGGTCTGCCGCTGGGCGCGGCGTCCCAGGTAGCCGATGGCCGGGATGGAGACAGCATCCAGGGAAAGCCAGATGGGCGTGGAGAGAAAGCCGTCCGGTATGTGCATCGGATCGGTAACCAAGGTAGCACGAAGCTCGCAAAGCGTGCCACCGGGACATGCCCGGCCCGGGGTGGTCCCAAATGGAGGACGGGTTCCGGCCACTCCGGCCAGGAAAAGGGGCGCCTGCGCGGCGGCCCGGCTTGCCCTCGCGCCGGCACTCCGTTACGCTGGCATACAGATGAGTGAATTGAGCCGCATCGGCGTGGCCATCGATTCCGACCTGCTGGCGAGGTTCGATAAGCTGATCCGGCGGCGGGGATATGCCAATCGCTCGGAAGCTTTCCGCGATCTGATCCGCGACGAGCTGGTCGAGAAGGCCTGGGAGTCGCCGAACCGCCAGGTGGTGGGCACGGTGACGCTGGTTTATGACCACCACGTCCGCCTGCTGAATGAAAAGCTCACCGATCTGCAGCATGACCATCATCAGCAGATCCTGTCGACGCTGCACGTGCACCTGGACCGCGACCATTGCCTGGAGGTGCTGGTGGTTCGGGGGAAGGCGGGCGTCGTCAAGAAGATCGCCGAGACGATTATCAGCACCAAGGGCGTCAAGCACGGCCGGCTGACGATTACTTCGACGGGAGCCGGACTGTGATCGTCGGCACGGGGGTGGACCTGGCCGAGGTGGAGCGGATCAGCCGGACGATCGAGCGTTTCGGCCGGCGTTTTCTGGAACGGGTTTTTACCCCGCGGGAAATCGCTTACGCGGAAAGGAAGGCCAACCGCGCCGAGCGTTACGCCGCCCGGTTCGCGGCCAAGGAGGCCGGTATGAAGGCGATCGGCACGGGCTGGCGCCGGGGGGTGCGCTGGCGCGACTTCGAGGTGGCCAACCTGTCCACCGGCAAGCCCACCTTGCTGCTGCACGGCAAGGCGGCGGAGTTCGCCAGCGAGCTTGGCGTGCGCTCGGTCGCGTTGTCACTGACCCATACGAGGACGATGGCCCTCGCCCATGTGATCCTGGAAGCCTGACGCCGCCCCGGCGGCCGGGCAGCGGTGAGCCGGACCGGAGCGGGTGGAGTTATGCGGTGTGGGGCTCCCGCCGCGGGATCTCAGGTTGCTGAGACGGCTCGGGGGCGTGCGCCGGGACCGGCGCGGCGGCTTGCTCCAGCCGGCGGGTTTCTTTCCACGTATAGATAATGCGATGGATAACGGTCAGGTTGCCCAGCACGGCGATGACCCAGAGCACAGCGGCCATTCGATCGAATAGCGCTCCAATGATCAGCAGCACGATGCGCTCGGGCCGCTCCATGAAGCCGACCTTGCAATTCGGGATGACGTTCTCCGCCCGGGCGCGGGTGTAACTCACCAGGACCGTGGCCACCATCACCACTGCCGTCAAGACGATATAGAAGAACCGGTTGATGGAAGCGTAGTAGACGAGCAGGCCGATCAGCAAAAGCAGATCCGAATAGCGGTCCAGAACGGAGTCGAAAAAGCCGCCGAAACGAGTGACCCGCCCGGTTGTCCGGGCCACCCGGCCGTCCACCATGTCGAAGACGGCCGCGCCCATGATGACGAACCCGGCCGTCCGGAACAGGCCCGCGGCCAAAACGGCGGCCGCGACGACGTTGACCAGCAGGCCGATGAAGGTCAGCGTGTTCGGGCGAACGCCGGCGGCGATCAGTCCGCGAACGATCAGCACGACAACCTTGTCGCAGGCTGAGCCGATCGCGCGTGTAAAACTCATCCGTTCATCCTTGATCTGCGGTTACGGTCATTTCGAAGAGTAACATGGCGCGGCGCCACCCCTAAGCTTTTGCCCGGAGTGGATTCAACCTCTTGAAATTAGTCCGCGTCGTGTATCGTCGTCAACTCAATGATCTCCAGCTCCCGAATTCCGCCGGGGCTGTGGACCCGAGCCGTGTCGCCGACCTCCTTGCCCAGCAAGGCCCTGCCGATGGGGGACGTGGTCGAGATCAGGCCGCTGGAGACGTCGGCTTCCTCGCTGGTCACCAGCTTATAGGTGTGTTGCTCCTCCTTGTCCACGTCGAAGACGATCACCCGGGAGCCGAGCCCGACACGGTCCCGGGGAATCTTGGACACGTCGATGAGGGACAGCTCCCGGAGCCGGCTCTGTAACTGCGACAGCCGCGCCTCGACGAGCCGCTGGCGTTCCTTGGCGGCGTGATACTCGGCGTTCTCGCTCAAGTCGCCGTGCGCGCGCGCCCTGCGAATCTCTTTCGGCAATTCGTTCCGCAGTTCGTGCTCCAGGACCGCAATCTCATCCTGGAGCTTTTTCTTCAGATCTTGCATTCGGCGGTAAGGACGTCTCCTAGACGCTCATTATAGAGGATTGGGCCTCTCGTCAGCCGCCGTCGCCTCCGCGGCGAATCAGCCAACGTACAGCAAACCGGCCTTCGAAGAGACGCCGCCGATGGTGATGACGACTTCATAAAGGCCTGGGTCCAGCCCTTGCGGGACCACGACGTTGACTTGGTAAAGGCCTACGAAATAGGGCGCCAGTCCGCTGAACTGCACCTCGGCCTGCTGGCCGCCGATCGTCACGGCCGGTTGCTGCAGCGTCTGCGCCAGCGGATCCCGGGGCGTGATTTCGCCGCTGGGCGGCGGGTTGTCCACCGGGCCCAGGCCATTGGCGTATAAGGAGACGTACTCTCCTCGAAGGGCTGGGTTCGCGGAGCTGATCTCCTGGCCGGTCACCGCGTTGCGGGCGGCGATGACCACGCGGCCGCTGCCGCCGATGTCCTGCTTTTCGAAGAACGCCGGGGAATAATCGTTGAGGGCCACCGAATACAGGCTGCTTTCGGTGACCGGACCGATGCTCACCTTCATCCATGCCGTGGTCCTTCCTTGCAACTCCCAGGGGATCTGGACGTTGATCTGGCCGGGGCTGACGAAATGGAGATGGCCGGGTTCACTGATGCCTTGTTCCGGGATATCGAAACTAACGCTTACCCCGGCGAGTGAGAGCGGCAAGTAAGGGGTGGAAAACACGCGCAGCGCCTCACTCAGGCTAGTACCGTAGATCGAAATATAGGAGCCGGGAGCCAGGCCGCGCCCAAGCTCACCGCTAGCGGCGTTCACGACCCCTCCCTCGTTGATTGCGGGCCGCAGCCGCGCGCGGCCGGGGAAGTGGACGGTCAAGTCGGGCGCCTGCTGAAAAGATGCCGTGAACTCCTGCTCCCCAGGGTTCGGACCAAGGAAGACACGGGCGCCACCGATGCCGAGCTGGTCGGTGGGATCCCAAGCCACGTCGACCTGGCCGCGGGGCTCGATCTGGGCCGAGAGGCTGGGAACCGGGACGCCATAACGGTCCACGACCTTGAACAGGAGGTCGCCGGGCACCGTCTCATTCACGTTGCCCACGAAGTCAAAGCCGCTCAGCGGCAGCGCGTTGAACGGCACGCCGTCGCCGCGGAGGTAGAGATAGGGCACCCGCAAGGGGGTGGGTCCGCCAGTGACTACCACGAAGCCCTCGTAGGAACCCGGGTCCGGCAACTGCGTCACGGTAACGGGGATGGGGCCGGACGATTGTCCCGGATCAAGCGACAGGGCCGTGGTTCCCAGTGCCAGATTCGGATCGGGTGGCTCTATGGAAAGCCCGAGGTCCACCCGGCTGTTGCCGGTGTTGGTCAGCACCAGACCGATGGCCGGCAGGGTCCCCGGCCCCACGATCCCGAAAGAGAGCGTGGCCGGCTGCGCGGTCACCGTGGCCTTGATGGCGCCGGCCACATTCAACTTGCCCGCCCCGACGGCCGTCACACTGGCGGGAATGGACGCGCCGTTCTCATCGAAGTCCGTCAAGCCGCCGGTGGCCGTGTTCACCAGGGCGGATTTCACCTGGGCCGGGGAAAAGCCGGGGTTGAGCTGCTTGACCAGGGCGGCGGCGCCGGCCACCATTGGGGCGGCGAAGCTGGTTCCCTGGGCGTTGGTGTAGCGGTCCGGGTTCCACATGTCGCCGTTGGGGTCGTAGTTCTGGGTGGCCATGTAGAGATCGGTGCCGACGGCTACCAGCTCGGGTTTGATGGCGCTGTCGCCGATGTTGGGGCCGCGGGAAGAGAAGTAAGCCACGGTGTCGAACTGGGCGTCCAGGGGTTCCAGTTTCGGGTCCAGGATAACCGTCGGGTCGGGATTCGATTGAACGAAGGCCCGGAGCGCGGCCCCGTCGGTGGCGCCGATCATGACCGCCGGGATACCGGTTTCGATCATCCCCGTCATCGGGAAGATGAAATCCGACCCTTCGCTTTGCATGATGATGGCGCCCACTGCGCCGGCCTGCTGCGCGTAGTTCACCTTGGTGGCGAAGGCGCAATCGCCGCGCTCGATCAGCGCGATGGCGCCGGTCAGCGTGCCGGCGCCCAGCGCCCGGCAGGCCTTTCCGTCCGGCTCCTGCGCCGCCACGTCACGCAGCGGCGCGGTTAACTCGGAGGCCGGTTTCGGGCCGTCCCCGAAAAGCGCGGGGATCCAATTCAAGCCGGAGCCGCCGCCCGGCACCTGGACCGAGGAGAAGAAGATGTGCGAATTCGTGGTGGCCCCGACGGTGATCGCTGCGGGCGCGGTCCCCGGGGTGTAGATCGAATTCAGAGCGGGGAACTTCACTCCCAGGTCTCCATCGTTGCCGGCCGAGACGACCACGGTGAGCCCGGCGGCCGCCGCGTTCTGCACGGCTTCGACGCGTGCGTCACAGGCCTCGGCCCCGGGAAGGTTGCAGGTTTCGCCCTTGTCGCTCGGCCCCCACAGCGCCGGCAAGCCCGCCGGGAGCAGAGCGATATCCATCTGATCCGCCGCGGCGTCCTCGAGAGCCTGGATGATCACATCATCGAAGGTGACATCATTGACGCCCGGGGAGCCGAAAATCTTGTAGTTGCCCAGGAATGCCTTCGGCGCCACGCCGGAAACCGTGCCTGAGGGTCCGGTGGTAGCCACGCCGGCGGCCACCATGGCGGTGGCGGTGCCGTGACCGACCCGGTCGCGGGGGCTGAGGTCGTCGGGCCGGGAGAAGGCCGGCTGGTCCGGCAGCACCAGGGATCTGACGTAACTCCGGGCCACAATGACTTTGTTATTCGTGTAGGCGCAATCGTCGCCAGCGCACTTCGGATAACCCTCGGGCGGGTTCAGAGAGGCGTCCTGGAAGGCGGGGTGCGTCTGGTCGATTCCCGTGTCCAGGATGGCGATCTTGACGCCCGCGCCGGCATTGTCCGGCCCGCCGACCTGGTTCCAGGCCTCCCGGGCGCGCACCAGGTCGAGCGCCCGGTCCATTTGGCGCTTCCAGGGGCGCATCTTCTCGACCCGCACCACCCCCGGGAGGCTGGCCAGCGCGGCCGCCTGTTCCCCGGGGGCGAAGACGTAGACGGCGTTGAGAAGCAGTTGGGTGGAGCCGGTGACGGCGATGTTCCTGGCGGCCAGCGCTTTCCGCAAATTGGACTGGGCCGCTTCGACTTTGAGCATGCGGTCCCCGGCCGCCAGCCGGCGGCCGTCCTTTTGAGCCTGGGCCATTTGTCTGGCGAGCGGGGGATCTTCCAGGATCAGAGCGTAGCGATCAAAGCGTCCCTGGGCCGACGCCATTTGGCCGATGAGCACGGCCAGCAGCAATAGCAAGCGCGACATGAGCTTGTTCCTTTCGACGAGGACGACGCGGCCCACAGGGCAGCAGTTTCATGCGGTTACGGAGCAGGCCGCCTCGACACCGTGTAACGGGTTTGTTAATCTTGTACTATTAAGAGGCATTCTACCCCATGGCCATAAAGCCGGCATTCGCTTCCAACGCCCAGATTGAACACCCCAAGTTTGGTCGCGGCACCCTGCTCTCCTGTGATGAGGAATATGTCGTAATCAACTTCGACGACCACGGTGAGAAGAAATTCATTGCGTCCATCGTGATTCCGAATCTTAGAAAGATCGACCGGGAACCTCCGGCTCCCAGGCGCCCGGTGCGTGCTCGCCGCAGCCGGGCCAAGAGAACGGCGAAGGCTGCCAAATAGGCACCACGGCGAGCGGCAGTATAAGCGATGCATCCCCGGCGGCGCGGTGGCCCGGTGCGGATGAGGCGGTTTTGCTAGACTGGTGTTTCCTCCCATGAAATTCGGTGTGGTTGTATTCCCCGGCAGCAACTGCGATCATGACGCCTGGTACGCGGTGTCGGAAAATCTGGGGGAGAGCGCCGAGTTTATCTGGCACGAGGACAGCCACCTGGGCGATGTCGATGCCGTGATTCTTCCGGGTGGTTTTTCCTATGGGGATTACCTCCGGTGCGGAGCCATCGCGAAATTCTCTCCGGTGATGAACGCTGTCAAGGAGTATGCGGCGGCCGGCGGACTCGTGATCGGGATTTGCAACGGTTTCCAGATCCTGGTGGAATGCGGGTTACTGCCGGGCGCGCTGGTACGGAACCGGGGGCTGAAGTTCATCTGCCGCGAGTTGCCCATCCGCGTGGAAACCGCCGGCTCGCCGTTCACCAACGCCGCCCGCAAGGGGCAGATTTTGCGAATCCCCATCGCCCATGGGGAGGGCTGTTACGTGGCTGACGAGCGCACGCTGGATGAGCTGGAAGCCGAAGACCGGGTCGCTTTCCGCTACGAGGAGAACGTGAACGGTTCGCTGCGCTCGATCGCCGGGGTGCTGAGCCGGGAGCGGAATGTGCTGGGGATGATGCCCCATCCGGAGCGAGCCGCGGATCCGCTGATGGGTTCCACCGACGGACTCCTCATTTTCCAATCGATGATGAGGGCGCTGGCCATACCGACATGAGTGCAATTACGCCGGAGCTGATCGAAGCACACCAGCTCACCCGGTCCGAATACGAAAAGATCAAGTCGCTGCTCGGGCGCGAGCCGACTTACACCGAGCTCGGAATCTTCAGCGTGATGTGGAGCGAGCATTGCTCCTACAAGAGCTCCCGGCTCCACCTGAAGAAGCTTCCCACCCGTGGCCCGGGCGTCTTGCAGGGACCGGGAGAGAACGCCGGCATCGTGGATATCGGCGGCGGGTACGCGGTCGCTTTCAAGATCGAGTCCCACAACCACCCGAGTTTCATCGAGCCATTCCAGGGCGCCGCAACCGGTGTCGGCGGTATCTTGCGCGACATTTTTACGATGGGCGCGCGGCCCATCGCCGTGATGGACGCACTGCGATTCGGGCCGCTCGACGACGCCGAAGCCGGGGCCCGCAACCGGCGGATCCTGGAAGGCGTGGTGAGCGGCATCGCGCATTACGGCAACTGCTTCGGCGTGCCCACCATCGGCGGCGAGACCGTCTTCGACCGTTGCTACAACGGCAATCCCCTGGTGAATGTATTTGCCCTCGGGGTTTTCAAACAGGACGAGATCTTTTTCGCCAGGGCGTGCGGCGTGGGAAACCCCGTGATCTACGTGGGCGCCAAAACCGGCAAGGACGGAATTCATGGCGCCTCGATGGCGTCGGCCGAATTCACCGAGGAGTCGAAACAGAAACGGCCGAATGTGCAGGTGGGGGATCCGTTCCTGGAGAAGCTCCTGCTGGAGGCGTGCCTGGAGGCGATGCGCACCGGAGCCATCGTGGGCATCCAGGACATGGGCGCCGCCGGGCTTACCTGCTCGACGTGCGAGATGGGCAGCCGGGGACGGACAGGCGTGGAGATCGACCTCAAGTACGTTCCGCAGCGGGAAACCGGCATGACGCCGTATGAAATCATGCTGTCGGAATCGCAGGAGCGCATGTTGCTGGTGGCCCAGCAGGGGCGGGAGGAAGAGGTCTTCCAGGTTTTCCGGAAATGGGGCCTGGACGCTGTCACCATCGGCAAGGTGACCGGCGACGGGATGCTCCGGGTGAGGGATCATGGCAAGGTCGTGGCTGAGATTCCGACCCGGGCGCTGGCCGACGACGCGCCGGTTTACGACCGGCCGCACACCGCCCCTTACCGGCAGGCGCCGATGCAAGCCCCCGCTTTCCAAAGCGCCGACGTGCAGGAGGACCTGGTGGCATTGATGCAGTCGCCGGACCTGTGCTCGAAGCGCTGGATTTGGGAGCAATATGACTACATGGTCCGGACCAACACAATCCAGGGGCCCGGCGCCGACGCCGCGATCGTCCGCATCAAGGAGACCGGTTCCTCGGTTGCCATGGCCCTGGACGGCAACGAGCGCTACTGCCACCTGGACCCGAGAGAGGGAACGAAACTCCAGGTGGCCGAGTGTTGCCGGAACCTGTCGACCATGGGCGCCAGGCCGGTGGCGGCGACCAACTGCCTGAACTTCGGCAACCCCGAGCGGCCGGAGATCATGGGGCAACTGGTGGAGGCGATCGAGGGCATGGCGGAGGCGTGCGAGGCGTTCGGGACCCCGGTCACCGGCGGCAACGTCAGCCTGTACAATGAGACCCTCGGCGAGCCGGTATGGCCGTCGCCGGTGCTGGGCATCGTGGGCACGATGAAGACCGGGCCGGTGACGCCGCTCGAGTTCCAGCGGCCCGGCCGGGCGATCGTACTGGTGGGGGGCCTCGGAACTTGCGACGAGACGCGCTTCGGCGGGACCCAGTACGCCAAGGCCGTGCTGGAGAAGCTTTGGGGGCTGCCTCCCGCGCTGGATATGGAGTATGAGAAGCGGGTGCAGGCGGCGGTGCGCGAGATCGTGAACGGCGGCCTGGCCGAATCGTCCCATGACCTCGGCGGCGGGGGTCTCGCCGTGGCGCTGGCCGAGTGTTGCTTCGGTCCGGCCGGGACCGGCGCCGCGATCACGCTGGATTCGGACCTGCGGAGCGAGTTGCTTCTGTTTCATGAGGCGCCGTCGCGGGTTCTCATCGCCACGGCGGATGCGGAGGCGGTGCGCGCCATTGCCGGCAAGTACCAGGTGGAGGCGCCGGTCATTGGGGCCACCCAGCCCCGGTGGCTCAGCATCGAAAACCGCCGGACGCGCCTGGTGCGCCTCGACGTGGGAGAGCTTCGGGCGAAGTGGGAAAGCGCCCTGCCGGAGATGATGGGAACGGCGATAACGTAGGAAACTGGTTGAAGGGGGGAAACACCTGGTGACCGGAGGATTGCCGGCCTTTCAGGGTGGAGGCATGGATGAAAGACCGATTCCACGATGAGTGCGGCGTGGTCGCCATTCACGGTCATCCGGAGGCGGCCAATCTCGCCTACCTGAGCCTTCACGCTCTCCAGCATCGCGGCCAGGAGAGCGCGGGCATCGTCACCTCCGACGGCCGTAACCTGACCTACCACAAGAGCATGGGACTCGTCGCCGAGATCTTCACCCCCGAGGTGATGGGTCGTCTAGGCGGGCACATGGCCATCGGACACACCCGGTACTCCACGGCTGGCGATACCGTGCTCGATAACGCCCAGCCGTTTTACGTGATGTGCAACAAGGGGCCGATTGCGGTGGCGCATAACGGCAACATCACCAACGCCGGGGAGATCCGCCGCGAACTGGAACGGGACGGCTCGATCTTCCAGGCATCCAGCGACACCGAGGTGATCCTGCACCTGATCGCGCACTCGCGGGAGAGAACCCTTGCCGGTGCGCTGCGGGAGGCGCTGCTCCAACTGGAAGGCGCTTTCAGCCTGGTGTTCCTGTCCCGCGACCAGGTGATTGTCGCCCGGGATCCGCATGGCTTCCGGCCGATGGTCATGGGCCTGATGGAGTTGCCGGGAGGCAAGATGTGCTACTGCTTTGCCTCGGAGACCTGCGCGTTCGATCTGATCGGGGCGCTTTACATGAACGAGGTCGAGCCGGGCGAGATGGTCATCGTCGGGCCGGAGGGGATGACGCGCCGCCGCTACACCGTCCCGAAGGCGCCCGCCTACTGCGTGTTTGAGCAGGTGTACTTTTCCCGGCCGGATTCGATCGTCTTCGGCCGCTCGGTGCAACATTCCCGCGAACTCATGGGGCGGTTGCTGGCGCTGGAGCATCCCGTCGACGCCGATGTCGTGGTCCCGGTCCCGGATTCCGGTGTCGCCGCCGCGCTCGGCTACGCCGATGAATCCGGCATCCCGTTCCGCCAGGCGCTCATCCGGAACCATTACGTGGGCCGGACGTTCATCGAGCCCTCGCAGGCGATCCGGGACTTCGGCGTCAAGCTCAAGCTGAATCCCGTGCGGCACCTGCTGACCGGCAAGCGCGTGATCCTGGTGGACGACTCCATCGTCCGCGGCACCACCAGCCGGAAGATCGTCCGGATGGTTCGCACCGCCGGCGCCCGGGAAGTGCATTTGCGGATCTCTTGTCCCCCCACCGTTTCGCCGTGTTATTACGGCGTGGATACGCCGAGCAAGCGCGAGCTGATCGCGGCGAACAATACGGTGGCCGAAATCGAGAAGTACGTGGAAGCTGACTCGCTCGGCTATCTCTCGTTATCGGCGCTGCGGAAAGCGGTGGACGACGACGAGAAGCTCGAACACTGCTACGCCTGCTATACGGGCCAGTACCCCACGCACCTGGGCAACCTCGCGGAGCTTTCCACTCCAAAAGCCCGGCGGCGGTGAACCGATGAGGCCCGAACTCGCCA
>CAZXVW010000048.1:0-24015 GCA_964644025.1 uncultured Solibacteraceae bacterium
AAGCTGGACCGGGACCAGAGACAGGACCGGCGGCGAAAGTTTGGGCGCGCCACGCCCCCGCCCAATCAGTTCGACATCACACTCAACGCCGGCTCGATGGACGCGGAAATCCTGGCACAACTGCTGGTGGCGGCCGCCCGGACCGGCGGGCTGGCCGAGCAGGGGCTGCTGGGCGCGGCAGCCGAGGCCGAGATTCAGTTCAAGATCCGCCTTCAACTGGCCAAGCACCGGATGCGCCCGCCTGGTGAGGTCAGCCTGGAACGCAAGGTGTTCGTCCATCCGAGCGAGGAGATTTTCGCTCATTTGCTGGACTTCTACCGCATTGCTTGGGAGTATGAGCCGCGCAGCTTCCCGCTCCAGTGGGACAAGGACGGCAAAGTCCTGGAGGCCTTCACGCCGGACTTCTACCTTCCCGAATTCGACCTTTACGTTGAGCTGACGACCATGAAGCAGGCCCTGGTGACAAAGAAGAACCGGAAGATCCGCCTGCTGCGGCAGATCTATCCCGGCGTCAACATCCAGGTCTTCTACCAGAAGGATTTTCAAAACCTTATTTTTAAGTACGGACTTACGGACCGCGTGACCCGCCCATGAGCACACCACTTCCCCCCAACATCGAACGTGTCATTTACACCGAGCAGCAGATCCAGCGCCGCATCCGCGAGGTGGCGGCCGAGGTTTCCGAAAAATACCGGGGCCGCAACCTCAAGCTGATCGCCGTGCTGAAGGGGTCGGTGTTCTTCTTGACCGCCCTGGCGCGTGAAATCGACATCCCACTGAAGATCGACTTCCTGGCGATCTCCAGCTTTTCTTCCAAGAGCGGTTCCCCTGGTGTCGTACGGATTGCCAAGGACCTGGACGAATCGATTGAAGGCGAGGACGTGTTGCTGGTCGAAGACATTGTCGATACCGGATTGACGGCCCGATACCTGCTGGCGACTCTGGCTGGGCGGGGGCCGAACTCGCTTTCCATCTGCACGTTGCTCGACCGCACCTGCCGCCGGCTCGTCCGGGTGCCGGTTGAGTTTCGCTGCTTCGAGATTCCGGACCGCTTTGTCATCGGCTTTGGACTGGACCACAAGCAGCTTTACCGAAACCTCGGTGTCATCGCGGTGCTCAAACCCGGTCCTCCGGCAGGGCAGACGGCGTGATCCGGAGGCACTGGGTGGATGCTATGATGAAGTGCGCTGCGCATGCCGATGGCGCTCTGCGCGACCGGCTGTCGGCGAGTTATTTCTCAACCGAGGAGGAACATGTGCGGGAAAGACTCAGCATGAGCGGGATCGTTTTGGTGGCCGGTCTGGTCAGCGTGCTATCGTTTCCGGCGCCGGGCGCCAACCAGGTCTTGGATCTTACCCAGCGCTACCAGGTGATTTCCCGGAAAGATGTCAGCAAGCTGCAGCGGGACCTGAACAAGGCCGGCCTGAACGGGATCCGGGTGGTGATGGGATCCGACACCGGTGGCGGCGAGGTGGCGCTGTTGCTGGAGAAGAGCAAGGAGCAAGGCGCCCGTTTCGAGTACATCATCATTTCTGAAAGCGATGCCGGCAACCTGGAAAAGCGCATCGGCCTGGCTGCTTCGCAGGGTTTCCGGCTGATGCCGCAGACGGTGACCGCCAAAGGGAAGACTTTCGGCGGCAGTAACGTGGTGCTGCTGATGGAAAAGACGCCCCCTCAGAACACCAGGTACGAATATCTGCTGCTGGATACTTCCTTGCCCGCCACATTGCAGGTCACCCTGGCCAGCGCCATCGACAAGGGTTACCGCGTCATCGGGATGGTCAAGCGCAAGAACGCCTATCTGCTGATTCTAGAGAAGAAGGCCTAGCCAGCAGACCGTCCAGACAGGGAAGGGCCGGCGAACCGGCCCCCTCGCTCCGCCTCAGGCGAAATCCCACTGTTCGAGTTTGCGGGTGCGGCGCTTTTCCTTGCGGCTGAGCCGGATCCAGTCGAACTCCAGCGTGCCCTTAGCCTCGCCGATATCGAAAGTAAGCTGACCGAGGTAGCCTCCCGGGCGGAACGGAACCGAGTATTCGTGCCAGCGGCCGTCAGCCTTGAAATCGATTGGCACGCGGTTCTTCGCGTTCCGCATGTTCTCGATGGTGCCCCAGAGCAGCGCCCGGGGCGATACATCCTTGGAACGGGCCCGGAATTGGACCACCATCTCCTCGCCGGGGTGGACGACCGAACGCAATATGGCCGCGCCCTTTCCGTAGCAGTCCACCTTCAAGAGGCCGCCAGCCTTAGAAGCCTTGCACCCGCTGCGCGTGCACCATCCATCCACCTCGCTGCGGTCCTGGTCCCACGCCATGACGTGATCTTCAGGGATTGCGCCCTTGTCGCCGGTGGTTTTGATCCAGTCCTCGAGAATGCCCCTCATGCGCTTGAGTTGCTCGGCATGAGCGGGGTCGGCGGCGAGGTTGTGGATTTCATTCGGATCGGCTTCCAAGTCGTACAGTTCTTCCGCCGGGCGCTTGTCAGCCATGAACAGCGCGGGCGGCCCGGTGAGTTTACCGGCGGCCTTGAGGTCGCGCATGACGCGCAGCGGCGGATACTGGGTGTCTTTGTATACGTTCTGCTGGGTATAGGGGCGGTCGGGGTAGAAATTGCGCAAGTATTTGAATTTCTTGTCCCGGACGCAGCGGATGCGGTCCACGGTTTCGTCGCAGCGGTCCCGGGCGGCGATGATATAGTCGCGCTTGGTGACATTGGGGCCGAGGAATGGCCGTCCTTCCATGTGGGCCGGAGGATCGATGCCGGCCAGCCGGAGCGTGGTGGCGGTGATGTCGATCGAGCTTACCAGGTCACTGTTCACCCCGCCGGCAGTATAACCTTCCACCCGGAACTTTTCTGGGATCCGCACGATGAGCGGGATGTGGATGCCGCCGTCGTAGAGGAACTGCTTGCCCCGGGGCATCGCCCGGCCGTGGTCGGCGAAGAAGAAAACGATGGTGTCATCGGTCAGGCCTTCCTTCTCCAGCCGGTCGAGCACCCGGCCGACATTGATGTCAAGATTTTCCGCGGTCTCCAGATACACCGCCCAGTCCAGGCGCACGGCCGGGTGGTCGGGATAATAGGGCGGGAGGTTTACCTTTGCCGGATCCACCGGGTGCTCGGGGCAGCGCTGAAAGGCGCGGTGGACCTGGTGGAAGTTGATTTGCGCGTAGAAGGGCTGTTCTGGCTGGCGTTCACTCCAGTCTTCCCCGTCAAAAGGCTTGTCCACGTTGAAGTTGAAGTCCGTCTTGCCACTGCCGTGCAAACCATGTGAATTTTTCAGATTCGCGGTATAGTAGCCGGCCTGGCGGAGGTAGTCCGTGAAAACGTGGACTCCCTCGGGCAGGCGGTAGCCATCCCGGCGGTGGCTGCGATGGTTGTGCGCGCCGATGGTGGTCTGGTACATGCCCGTGGCCAGTGCCGACCGGGTCGCCGAGCAAACCGGCGCCGTCATGAACGCGTTGGTGAACCGCAGGCCTTGCGAAGCCAGCCGGTCAATGTTGGGCGTGTAAACGTCTTCTTCGCCGTAGCAGCCCAGGTTCGGGCAGAAATCCTCGGCGATCATCCACAGGATGTTCGGCTGGGAACCTCCGGCCCCGCAACCGTACCCGGAAAGTGAAAGGCTGGCCGCCGCGCCGGCGGCGCCGCCGAGAAACTGCCGGCGACTTGGGAAATGAGTCATGTTGACTTGCCTGCTGCGCATTGATTATCCTCCGCACCATATTGTCGCACCCGCAAGGGCTCCCCGGGGATTGTCACCGGGAGGCCTTCACTTCGCGCTTGATTTCCGCCTCTCATGAAAAACCCCGGCTATAGTTCGCGAGCGCCGCTCAGCACGTCGCGGATGCTCTTGATACCCACGCCAGGCCCTTCGGGGACGATGAATGAACCGTCATTAACCTTCAGCGGCGGATCGAACCAGCCGCCGTAGCGTTCCACGCCGCGCTTATATTCCTGGTACTTACCGGGGGCGGCTACGCAAGAGGCAAAATGCAGCATATAGACGAACCCGAAACCGCCGGAGATGTGGACCGTGGTCGGCATCTTCGCCGCCGCGGCCATGCGGGCCACGCGCAGGGAGCGGATCATGCCACCGTAATACTGCAGATCGGGTTGGACGATATCGACGGCCCGGTTGTGGATCATCCAGCGGAACCGGCGCTGGCTGAATTCCTGTTCGCCGCCGGCCACGGGTATCTGCAGCGCGTCGGTGACTCTCTTTGTGTCCTCCAGATGATCGAAAGGACAAGGCTCCTCGAAGAAGATAGCGTGAATCTCTTCCAGCATGCGCCCGATCTTGATCGCCTGCGGCGGGTCGTAGGAGCTGTTCGAGTCGGCGTGGATGTCGATCGCATCACCCAGCGTCTTGCGCGCCAGCGGGATCAGCTTCTCCGTGCGGCCCGGCATCGCATCCGCATTCCGGCTCATGCGGCCGCCGACCCGGAACTTCACCGCGCGGGCGCCGGTCTCCTGCAGCAGCTTCTGGAGATAGGCGACCTCTTCCTCCGGAGTGGTATCGCGGCGTCCGCTCGCGACGTAGTAAGGGACCTGCCGGCGCACCACGCCGCCAAGCAGTTCGCCCATGGATTGATTCGTCACCCGGCCCAGCATATCGAGGATGGCGAATTCCAGCCAAGCCTGCGGGCACCAGAAGGCCAGGCCCTGCAGTTTGTAGTTGCTCTGGTAGCGGTACAGGCCCCAAAGGTGATCCTCGAGCTGCCGCGCATCCTTACCGAGGAAGTAGGGCTTGACGCGCTGTTCGAAGATCGGGTAAAGGTACGCCGCTCTGGAATTGGTAATCGAAATCCCCTCGGCGCCATCCTTGGAGCGAACGTGGACGAAGTACTCCCGTCCTTTCTTCAGCAGGCGGATGGAGTCGAGAATTACCGGTGCAGTGAGATTCTCCAGATGGAGAACCGGTGCGGCGGCGGCCCGGTCCAGCTCCGCGACCGGCGGCCCGGGTGCGGCGGCGCCTGCTGACGGTGTCTGTTTCCCACTCCCGCAGCCGGCTAGCGCCGGCGCGGCGGCTACCGCGAAGAAATGACGACGATTCACGCTCATCTCCTGTCCTGTTATATGCGAATTGGCGGTGGCCGGACAACATGCTGCTTTCCCCGGCCCGTTGCCGGCGGGGACCGAACCTTTACGCCTTTACCTCCAGGCCCAGCAGCCGGTGACGTTGACCATCATGCGCACGTTGCGGCGGTCCATTACCGGAAGGACCTCCTCGGGAGTTGCCAGAGGATCCGTTTTCTCCCGGCCGCCGAGCGTGTCGCTCCGGGTAAGGTGGGTGTGAAAATCCACCACGGGGAAACGCGCCCGGGGGATCTCGGTCTGCGGAACGTGCAGCATGCTCTTCGGCTGGTAATCCACCAACAACAAGGGCGGTTTCCGGCTTCCGGCGCTTTTCGATGGCCGGTCTGTCTGCGCCAGGGCCACCGCGCGCTCCCCGGCCGCGGCGCCCACCACGCCCGCCAGCCATCGTCTGCGATTCAGTCTCATCACGCTGCCTCCTCTTCCTTGGCGAGCCCTTTCGCTCACCTGGCTGCCAACCTATTCTAATCCGAAGGCGCGCCGCTCTCATCGATCCGCCGCCCGGTTTGAGATAAACTGTCTCGGAAGCCGGAACCTCCGGCTGGGGAAGTTTCTATGACCAATCGTCACAGTGTTACCCGCCGCGGATTGTTTCAGGCGGCGGGTCTTGCCGCCGGAGCCGGCGCTCTCTCGGGAGCGGGGGCACGCTCCAATCACCCGATTCATGAGCATCCCTGGTGGGTGCGCAAGGTGAACAAACCAACGCTCGGTGAAACGAACGCTGAGTTTCAGCGGTTCAGCGGACGCAACATCTTCACCTTGTACCGGGAACTCAAAGATGAACGGGAAGGCGAGGGCGCTTACAAAGCCGAGCAGGAAGACGAGCGCAAGCGCATCGTGGACTGGATTCGCCAGGACAAGGCCGGCTTCACCCTGCGGGACCGTGCCATCCAGAATGCTTCCTGGACCGTGATGCGCTCCGCCCAAAGGCCAGGCAGCCTGCTCTCCTGGACCCGCTTGCGCGTGCGGACCCCGCAGCGGATGGGCGTGGAACCTTACCGCGCTTCCCCCGAGGAAATGGCGAACACGGTCAAGGCTGCCGCACGGTTGTACGGCGCCGCACTGGTGGGAATCGCGCCGATGAATGAGAAATACGTCAACCGCCGGCAAAGGGGCCGGGAGATCATCTTCGACGATGTTGAGACGCCGAAGGCGACCAAGGAAACCCTCGTGATTCCGAAACGGATGAAATGGGTGGTCTCCATCGCTATTCAAATGGACCTGGAGTTGATCCAGCGCAGCCCGACCGCACTGGGAGAGGGCGCGGCGTCGCTGGGTTACAGCCACTGCGCCTTCACCGTCGGGACTCTGGCCGAGTTCATCCGAGCCTTGGGCTATGAGGCGATCCCGAGCGTCAACGATACGGCCCAGAGCATTCCATTCGCCGTGGACGCGGGACTGGGGGAGCTGAGCCGCACCAACCGTCTGATCACGCCGGAATTCGGCCCTTGCGTCCGCCTCTGCAAGGTCTTTACCGACATGCCGATGGCCTACGACCAACCGATCGACTTCGGCGTAGTGGAATTCTGCAAGCGCTGCAAGAAGTGCGCCGAGGCCTGCCCTTCCGGAGCGCTGTCGTTCGATGACGAGCCCAGCTTCCAGGTCAAGGGGCCATGGAACAACCCGGGCCACAAGGCCTGGTTCGAGGACAGCTATAAGTGTTACCAGCAATGGCAGAATGTCACCACTGGATGCACGATCTGTTTCATGGAATGCCCATATACCAAGGCCGCCAAGGCATGGATCCACGACATTGTGAAGGCCACCGCCTCGATGGCGCCGGCGGCGGACTCGTTCTTCCGGATCATGGACGACGCCTTCGGCTACGGGCATCAGCACGACCCGGAGCAATGGTGGCAGCGGGATTGGCCGGCCTTCGGCGTCGACACCCGGCGGGGAACGAGGAGTTGAGTCATGTCGGAAGACTACTACGCGATCAGGATTCGCAAGCGCCAATGGTGGATGTGGCTGCTGGCGGCGCTGTGGTTGCTGGTCGAGGTCATTTTGCTGCAAACGGCGATTGCCAGCCACCAGGAGGCCGAGCCCCGGGCGGCGGTGATTAGCTGGATCGTGTTGATCGTGGTCGGGATCGCTGGCGTGCTCGTCTGGCGCTGCCAGGGCGGGCGCGCCGAGGCCGCGCCCGCGGAAAGCGAGCCTAACGCCGCCGAATCGCCGCCACCCACGGGCCCTGCCCCGGAGCCGTAATCGCGGCTCCGGCGCCGCCGGCAATCGCCGCCCGCGGTCCCCAGCCACCGGTCTGGATGTTGACCCAGCGGAGTGTAAACTCACCCGGGTAAGCGCTGAGGTTCACTGCGGCCGAACCGCCGTGGGTGAAGTACAAGATGTACCATTCGCCTGGCCGCCCCGCCAGATCTCTTCCTGATATGAGAAACCGGGAGGTGATTTCCATGCCTCCACCCGAGCGGCGGGTCCGCCCCGGTTGCTTCCGGTTGGCTTACTTCCGGTTATCCCAGAGGAAGGCGGTGCCGGGTCCGTGCGTGTCCTTCCAGCCATAGAACAGGAGCATGTCCGGGATGGCCCCCCTCATATCCCTGGAGACAAACTGGATGTTCTGATACTTCCATCCCTCGATCGGGGTAAGATCCCGGCGCAGTTTCCAGTTCTCTCCACTGGCGTCCGAGATCCACTCTCCGACGCGGTCTCCCCATCCGTACTCGTCCATTCCTTCCTCCGGGACCGCCTCTCCCGGACCGGTAACCAGAAAAGCCCGGAACCGGCCGTCGTTGGTTCGGTCGAGGTAACACGAGTTGAACGGGTGTGAGGTGCCCGTGATGGGCGTTTTCACCCATTGCCCGCCGCGCCGCCTCACGAAATAGAAGCGGCACCGGTAGGGCGTTTCCTCCGACACAGGAAGAAGCAGGTAGGGCTGGTCGTCCTCATCCAGGCAAATCGACGGTCCGACGGCGGCAACCCGCTCCCGTGTGTCCCAGACCAGGCATTCGCGGTCTGCGGTGCTCTTGTTCACTGGAGTTGCCAGCTTCCGTCCGTCATAGTTAAAGGCCCTCCCGGAAGCAAGATCCACCTTAAGGTAGTAAAGGTTGTACCGCCGGGTGTGATCACCCAGCACGCGGTGGTACCGGGTATTCGGCACCGGCTTTTCGACCTTCCAGATGAAACCAACATGCAACGTCCGGCCGTCCGCGCTCACGCGGGTGGTTTCGTAGGAGCCGGCGTGATCCGCCATCAGTCCATCCTGCGGCTCGCTGTTCAGATCAACCACGGGACGCTCCGGCCCGGTCCACGTGCGGCCGCCGTCGGCAGAAACGCGGTACGTCCAGGATCCCAGGTGCGGGCCGTGGCGGAAGTAGATAAGTGTTCGCTCGCCGGCAATCCGGTGAACCTTGGGGTAAGAAATCGCGTCGGCGATCACCGAACTTTGCTTCCACGCGGTGATATCGCCGGGCCTGTCCGAGACCAGGTGGATGCCGGGACGAACATGACAGCCGAACAAGACGTGCCAGTAGCCGGTCGGGGCCACCCATATGACCGGCGCGAAGTGGTGGTCCCGCTTCAGGCGCCGGGTGTCCACGCGGACCTTCAGGCCGGCCAGCAGCATCCGAGGCTCCGAGAAGGTCCGGCTTTCCAGGTCATAACACCGGATAAACGGAAACCCATCCTTCCCCCGCCAGACAATGTACACCTTGCCTTCGTGCGCCACCGCCTGCGGGTACATCCGGTTGTCGTACAACATCTTCAAGCTGCCGTTACGGGCGAACGGAACCGGCCGCGGGAAAGCGGCGCCGCGCCAAGCCCCGACCACCGGCATGGCCTGGCTCATCAGAAAGACTCGTCGGGTTATGTTTGTCCTCATCACGTCACCTGATGACGGGTCCCCGATCCAACCTTGGGGCGGTTCTGCGCATCAGAGCTGGGGCAGCAGGACCGCCGGCTAGGCCCCGTGTTTTCTTGCGCTTCATAGTTTACAGCCTGCCCCGGCCCGGAAGAAACTGGAAGGCGCTTGCCCGTTCCGCGCCGGAGATCCGGCCGGTGGAAGGACCCATACCGTTTCACGGTCGGCTATTCTTAGGAAATCATGTTCTGCTCGAAATGTGGAAAGGAAATCGGTGCGGAAGCGACCTTCTGCCCGCACTGCGGCGAGCCGGTGCGGGTGGCGGCTCCGCGGAATTGCCCTCATTGCGGACACGCGAATCCCGCCGCGGCCACCGTATGCACCGCCTGCGGCCAGCCGCTTGCTTCCGCCCCGGAGCCGCGGCCGGCCCGTGCTTACGCGGGCTTCTGGGTGCGCCTGGCGGCGTATTTCCTGGATTCGATTATCGTGTCGCTGGGCATGGTCATCCTCGGCGCCCCGATCGTGCTGCTGCTGGGGTTTCCGGCAATCCGGGAGGGCACTCATCCAGCCGGGCTTCAGCCCTTCATTGTGCTCAGCGTGTTACTGGCCACCGTAGTCATGACGGCCTTGGTCTGGCTCTATTTCACGCTCGCCGAGTCATCGGGCTGGCAGGCGACGCTGGGAAAGAAGATGCTGAATCTGGCGGTGACGGACCTAGCCGGCGCGCGCATTGGATTCGGCCGGGCCAACGCCCGCTACTGGAGCAAGATCCTCTCCGGCATCCTGTACATCGGCTTTATCATGATCGCCTTCACCGACAAGAAACAGGGGCTTCACGACCTGATTGCCGGCACTCTCGTCGTTCGCCGCTGATTACTCGAAGCCCAGTTCCTCCAGCAGGTGCCGGGCGTCGTATACCTTTCGCAGCGCCTCGATAATTGCCTGGCAGGCGACGTGGACCGACCGCGCCCGCTCATCCCGGTAGACGAAGCGGTTCGGGAGGCTCTCGAGATTCCCATCAAAAAGAATGCCGATCACTTCGCCTTTGGTGTTGATGGTCGGGCTGCCGGAGTTGCCGCCGTGCGTGTCGTTCGTGGTGACGAAGTCAAACGGCGTATTCAGATCCAGGTCCTTTTTATGCTGGATCCAGCTTGGCGGAAGCCGGTACGGTTCCTTGCCCGTAGCGCGCCGGTAGAGGCCGGCGAACCGGGTGGTAAACGGAACCGGCCGCCCGTCGGCGCCGGTGTAGCCTTTCACCGGACCGTAGGAAAGGCGCAGTGTGAAGGTGGCATCCGGATAGTCAGTGCCGCCGAAGACAGCATGGCGGACCTGCGCAATCCGGCCCGCGCTGGAGGTGATCACCGCCTGAACCTCATCCTCGTACCGCTTCCGCAGCTTGCGCGCCGGCCCGTCCAACGTCCGGACCAGCCGGATCATCCCGTCGCTGGAATTCCGCATCGCCTGCACGTCGAACGCCAGCCGCTTGCGTACGGCGACATCCTGGAGCTTCGTGGCATCGACGTAGCCCGCGGCCGCCTGCTCTGGCGTCTTGCCGTTGAGCACCGCTTTCACCACCGGGTCATCAGCGCCGAGTTCATCCCGGAGGGAGCGAAGGTACTCCGCCAGCACCACCTTCTCCATAGAGTCGTTGATCGGGGCCGGGCTGAACATGAATTGCTCGCGGGTGGGTAGGGCCGAGTCCACGAACTCCCGCAGCCGCTCGTCGTTCGGCTTGGTCTTTTCCTCGGCGTAACGGACAATGTTGCGGGCGATGGAGAATAACTGGGAACCGCGGCCCGGTCGGCCCTCCAGCAGATAGTAGGGTTTATAGAACTTCGCGAAACGTGCGTAGGCCGCCGCCACCTCATCCCAAATCCCAGCAAACTGGCGCCGCAACTTCGGGTCGGCGTTCACCGCCGCCCGAAGTCTTGCCTCCTCGTCCCGCTTCCGCGCCATGAGCGCCGGGTCGCGCAAGCCGCGGAGGAAGCCGGTGTAAGCCTTGAGGCTGTTCTGGGCCGTCAGCAAGTTGTCCCGCGCCACGCGCTTGTTGTCCGCGCTGGCGGCGCTGAACTCGAGCAGCGTGTGGGTGAGCGACTGCAGTCGCCGCAGGGTCAGTGGATAGGAAACATCCCGGTAAAACTTCAGCGCTGCGTAAGTCAGCAGGCGGCCAGTGGTGCCGGGGTGGCCCGAAACGAAGGTCAGCTCACCCTCCTGGATGCTTTCCCGGCTCCATCTCAGGTAATTGGCCGTTCGAGCCGGCTTGCCGTTCTCGTAAACGCGCAGGAAGGCGAAGTCCAGGCAGTAGCGGGGGTAGTTGAAATTGTCCGGATCGCCGCCGAAGGCCGCGATCGCTTCCTCGGGAGCAAAGACGAGCCGCACGTCGGTGTATTTCTTGTACTCGTAGAGGTTGTACTCTCCTCCCGAGTACAAAGTCACTACGTCGCAACGGTCTCCGCCGGCTTCCATGCACGCCTTTTCAATGCGGCTCATTTCCGTTTTCTTCAAACGGTTGGCCTCCGAGGGGGAGGCGCCGGCCGGGACAGCCCGCTTCACGCGGGCCGTGACATCCTGGATCCGGGTCAAAACATTGATTTCGAGATCCGGGCAGGCCTTCTCTTCGTCGGTGGTCGCCGCATAGAATCCATCCCGGAGGTAGTTGTGCCCGGCGGTGGTGAGCTTCTGAATGCAGTCGGAAGCCACATGATGGTTGGTGAAGACCAGTCCGCGGGGGGAGACAAACGAGCCGGATCCATACGGATACAGCCGCGTCGAGGCCAGCCGGATGTGGTCGAGGAACTTCTGGGTAACAGTGAAGCCGTAGACCTGCTTCACCCGTTGGACCGGGAAGTGGTTGAAAAGCCAGAGACCTTCATCGGCCAGCAGGCTACCGGCGGCCATCAACAGGCCCAGTAGCGTGATTAGCAGGGGGGGTGTTCTGCGCATGGTATCTCTCCAATTGTCCTACATCGGCCTGGCGGTGAGGCGCGCGGCGGGGTGTTTCGGGGCGGTGTACTGCGGACCGCGCAAATTTTTCCTTGCACGTAACCCATTGAAAAATGGAGGGTTAACTAACACGACCCGAGCCGGTTACTTTCGCCTGGGTCCATCGCTGTGCGATACTAAATTGTAGAAAGACTTAGTGGTTAGCATGACGCAGTTGGACGAGGCGATCGCCCGTTATCACCGGCTCCTGGAAAGTGATAAGTACCGGGATTTAGGATGGGCCGAGGCTTTGCAGGAAGAGATGGAAGCCCGGAATCTGTCCGGCGGGACCCGGGCCATCCTGCCGGTACTCCGCCCTCATTTCATCACCCGGCGCCAGTATGCCAGCCTCACCCGGGCCAGCGAGACGCTGCTTTCGGCCATCGACCGGGTAAAGCAGCTCGCCCTGTCCACGCCTTCGCTGCTGGCCCGCATGGAGCTGCTGCCGGCCGAGAAGATGCTGGCTTCCGTGGACCCTGGGTATCCGTTTTCGGCGGTCACTTCCCGGCTGGACACCCTGATCAACAACGGCGCGCTCTATTTCATGCAGTTTACCGTGGGCACCCCGGCGGGGGTAGCCTCCAGCGAAGCGCTCTCGGACCTGTTCTACAACAGCCCGATTGTCAAGGAGTTCCGCCAGCGCTACCAGCTCACCAAGACGGGTGGCGTCAAGGATTTGCTCAATGCGCTGCTGACGGCTTATAACGCCTTTGGCAACAAGCGTTTCCCCAGAATCGCGATTCTCGAATTTCGCCAGCAATTCCAGAGCTCGCCGTCGCCGGAGAATCTGCTGTTGGCCGAGTATTTCCGCCGCGAGGGCTACCCGACCGAGGTGGTGGCTCCGGAGGCGCTGGAATACAAGGGCGGCCAGCTCCGGGCCGGCGACTTCCTGATCGACCTGATTTACCGCCGGCTCACCGTGCAGGAATTCCTCGTACGCTTCGATCTGACTCACCCGCTGGTGCGTGCTTACCGGGAGGGGGCGGTGTGCGTGGTGAACAGCTTCCGTGCCGAACTTGCGTATAAGAAGGCGATCTTCGATCTGCTCACCGACGAAAAGATTACCGCCAAGTTTCCCGCCGCCGAGCGAAAGGCGATCCGCCAGCACATTCCCTGGACGCGCGTGGTGGCCGCCACCAAGACGACCTATAAGGACGAAGTGGTTGACCTGTTGGAATTCATTTACAGGAACCGGGAGTCGCTGGTGCTGAAGCCGAACGACGTATCCACCGACCAGCATGCCTATTCCGGCTGGGAAACCGATGAGCGGGGCTGGCAGCGGGCCATTCAGACCGCGCTCCGGAACTCTTATGTGGTGCAAGAGAGAGTGGATCCGAGAAGCTTCGTGTTCCCGCTGCTGCGGTTCGGATCACTCGAGATGAAGAACATGGAGGTGGACGTCCGGCCCCACATCTACCTCGGAAAATTGCGCGGGTGCTCGAGCTGGCTGCGGGATGCCAGCAGCACCGGCTTCTCCACGCTGACCGGCTTGGCGCCCACCTTCATTCTCGAAAGCAAGTCTTAGGATCCCGGCTGCATCGCGAGCCAGAACAACACCTAGAGCTTTTCCACCTCGACGCGAGCCCGCAGGTTAGCGACGCCCGCCGTGGCCCGCTCATCGGTGACCGAAAAGGCGATTGCGTCCTCGATCCAATCGTGCCAGACACCGTCGGGATCATGCGAGGCCGCCGTCAACGTGTATTCTTGCGGGCAGAGTTCGCACCGGAAGCTGAAGCTGATGCGGAGCGTTTCCCCGGCCTGGCACGGCCCGAGTTTGACGTTCTCCAGCTCGGTGTTGGTGCCGTAAACGTCAAAGCCGATGCGGGTGCGAATCATAATGCCAATCACTGGGTCCTCGACCGGTTCCGCAAACCGGACCGTCACGCGGACCGCGACCGGCTCCCCGCTTTGCCAGATCATGGTGCGGTTGCCGGCGGCGTCCAGTGTTTCCAGGCCCTGGATCTCCGCCCGCCCGTCCCCTCGGCGGTATGAGGGCGCCAGGGGCTGCGAGACGGACTCGCCCCACTCGCGCAGCTTCCGGGCCACGTGCCGGTTATATTGCCGCAGCACCTCTGCGGGGTCACCCTGGGCGGCCAGCTTGCCCTGGTCAAGCCACCAAATCTCATCGCTGACGGCGCGCAGCAAATCTTGCTCGTGCGAGGCCAGCAAGATCGTGGTACCGCCGCGCCGCAAGCGCTCCATCGCCGTCAGGGTCCGCGCGCGGACCAGCGCGTCGTGGCGCGCCAAGGCGTTATCCAGCGCCAGCGTGCCCACCGGCGCCAGGTTCAGCGGGTCGGCGATGCCGATCAGACGCCGGGGTTCGGTCGAATCCACCGTGCCAGCGACCGGCTGATCCTGCCCGGTGGCGAGCCGCAGCAGAAGATGTTTGCCTGCGCCGCCCTCGCCGATGATGCCAATCACCGCGCCGTTCGGCGCGGTGGCGCTCAAGTCTTTGAGCGGCGGGAAGCTCGCTTCGCGGAAGACGACTGCCATGCTAGATAGAATATCGGTTTCATGAGCAAGGTCAGGCTTCTGCTCGCCGTGGCATGCTGTCTTGCGTGCCGGACAGGCGCCCCCGACGTTGGCGAACTGTTCCAGCAGACGACCGGCGTCGTTCAACTGCCGCCCGGCGTGGTGGAGGTTTCGCGGGAAATCAAGATCCCGGAAGGTGCGCGCGATCTGGAAGTCAGCGGCGCTTCTGAAGGCACCGTGCTCCGCGCCGCAGACGACTTTCAAGGCCGGGCGGTGATCCATATGAAGTCCGTTTCGCACGTCCGGTTGCGGCGCTTCACGATCGACGGTAACCGCAGCGCCCTGGCCGAGCCGGTCGGGCTGCCGCCTTCCGATGTAGCGTTCGTTGATTTCTACCGGAACAACGGCCTGATCGCCGAGGACGCCACCGGGCTCGAGGTTTCCAACGTCGAATTCATCAACATCGCGAATTTTGCCGTTCTCATCGCCCGCTCGAAAGACGTGACCCTGGATGCGATCCGGGTGGCTGATTCCGGCTCCACCAATGAACGCGGCCGGAACAACACGACGGGAGGAATCCTGCTGGAAGAGGGCACGTCGGATTTCACCGTTCGCAATTCGCTGTTCCGGAACATTCGGGGCAACGGGGTCTGGACCCATTCCCGCTACGGCTCGCCCCGCAACCATGACGGTGTGATCAGCGGCAACTGGTTCTACAACCTAGCCCGCGACGCCATCCAGGTGGGGCACGCAACCCGGGTCCGCGTGCTGGAGAACAACGGCGAGCGGATCGGGTATCCCGTGCCGGAAGTCGACGTGGAGGGTGGCGGCACCCCGGTTGCTATCGACACGGCGGGCAACGTGGATCACAGCGTTTACGGCGAGAATTACTTCGAGGAGGTCAACGGCAAGTGCATCGACCTGGACGGTTTCCATGACGGCGAAGTCCGCCGCAACGGCTGCGTGAACCATTTGGACGCCGGGCAGTACCCGTTCGGCCATTACGGCATCGTCATGAACAATGCCAATCCGGACATGGAGTCCAGGAATATCGCCGTGGAAGATAATTACATTGACGGGATGAAGTACGGAGGTATCTTCGTCATCGGCTCCGGTCACCGGATCGTTGGCAATCGCCTGCTGCATCTGAATAAAGCCCGCTGCGGCGACAAGGCGGACGAACCTGGCTGCTCGTATTTTCCCGGCGAGCCGGACCTGCTCAGAAGCGGCATCTACCTGGGCCGGGGCGCCGAGCGGCCCGCCCTCGCTACGGGAAACCTGGTGGAGAACAACGAGATCACCGGTTACAAGATGAGCACGCGGTGCATCGGCCTGGCGCCCGGAGTCCCGCGTTCAGCCAACCGGATCCGGAACAACATTTGCCGGGACGCACCGGAGGCCCGATGAACCTGGACGACGTCAACGAGCGCATGCGCTCCGACTGGAACCGGCGGGCGCGGGAAGACGCGCACTATTTTGTCGCCTTCGGCCGGCGGGACCAGGACGACGAGGAGTTCTTCGCCACGGCTGCGGAGATGGCGCGCGGTCTGGAGAACGAGCTCGAGCGGTTGCCGCGGGAGGTGAGCCCCCGGGCGCGGCGCGCGCTCGAGATCGGCTGCGGGCCGGGACGCCTAATGCGGCCCCTGAGCCGCCACTTCGGGGAGATCCACGGGGTGGATGTCTCCGACGAGATGATCGCGCTGGCCCGGGAAAAGCTGGCCGGCATTCCCCACGCGCACGTCCACCACACGCCCACCTCTGATCTCGCCGCCTTCGCCGACGACTCGTTCGACTTCGTTTACTCCTACGCCGTGTTCCAGCACATCCCGGACCGCGAGGTGGTGTTCCGGTACTTCAAAGAAACCCGCCGCGTGCTGAAACCGGGAGCGATTGCGCGGTTCCAGCTCAACGGCCTGCCGGAGGGCGCCGCCCGGTATGACACCTGGAGCGGCGTGCGCATTAGCGCGGCGGAAATAGCGGAGTTCGCTCGCGAGAATGACTTTCAACTGCTCGCGCTCGAAGGCGCCGCCACCCAGTACCTCTGGACCACCTGGCGGAAGCAACCGCGCGGCTGGGTGGCCGACCTACGGCCGGACCAGGCCGGCTCGGAAACGCGCATCCGGCGCATCACGAACGCTTTCAGCGGAGAACCGGTGGCGCCGAACCGGGGGCGCTTTGCTTCGGTTTCTCTCTGGGTGGAAGAGCTGCCCGAAGCATGCGACCTCAATCACATCGAGGCCCGCGTCGGCGGGAAGAGCGCATTCCCCACGTATATCGGCCCTCCGGCTCGCGACGGTCTGCGCCAACTGAACGCCTGCCTCCCGCCGGGCCTGCCGACCGGTTTGCAGTTGACGGAGCTTTGCTGGCTGGGCGAGCCGCTCTGCCCGCCGGCGATCCTTCGCGTCATCCCGCCTGGCCCCCCGGTGCCACGGATCGTGAGCGTCTCCGACGGCATCGACTTGCTCTCGGGAAAGAAAATCGTCAGCGGCAGCGTCAAGGTCGTCCTTGAAGAAGTGGACCGCCCGCAGGGCCTGACCGCCCGGCTGGCCGGCGAACCGGTTCTCGATTACGACTACTTCTGCACTGATCCACGCGTGCCGAAGTATGAGATCAACTTCAAGGTCCCCGCCGGTGCGCCTCCTGGAGTCCAGGAGCTGGAAATGAGCCTCGGCCGGCGGCGTTTCGCCCCGGTGAAGCTGGAACTCGCCTGAAACCGTGGGCAGCCCGACGAATGGGGAGCACACGCGGGAGCCACGATGATGTTCAGCACGGATTCCGTATCATGGAGCGACGGGGAGAAAGAAGATGGAGCAAAAGGAATCGGCAACCGGCGCCCCGCGTGAGATGTGTCCCATCACGACCGGCGCCGAGTATTTGGATAGCCTGCGGGGGCGCAATCTCCGTGTTTACCTGTTGGGCGAACGGATCAAGGACCCCGTTGATCATCCCATCCTCCGGCCCTCGGCAAACGCCCTGGCAGAGACTTACGAGTTGGCGCGGCGGGAACCTGAGCTGGCTTCGGCGACCTCACCGTTCACCGGCAGGCAGGTCAGCCGCTTCCTTCACATCGCGCGGAGCGCGGAGGACCTGGTTCTGCAGAACAAGATGCAACGCCGGCTCGGTCAGCTCACCGGCGTCTGTTTTCAGCGCTGCGTGGGCATGGATGCGCTCAATGCGCTTCATTCGACCACTTACGAGATCGACGAGAAACACGGCACAGGCTACCACCAACGGCTGAAGCGGTTCCTCATAAAGATGCACGCGGGCAACTTCGTCCTCGGCGGCGCGATGACCGACCCAAAAGGCGACCGCAGCCTCCCGCCCCACCAACAGGCGGACCCGGACCTTTTCCTGCACGTGGCCGGCAGAACAGAAGATGGAATCGTCCTGAAGGGAGCGAAGCTGCACCAGACCGGGAGCGTCCACTCCCACTGGATTGTGGTGATGCCCACGCTGCGGCTCAAGGCGGAGGACGCCGATTACGCCGTCGCCGCCGCGGTTCCGGTCCAGGCGCCGGGCATCACCTTCATCTGCGGCCGGCAGTCCTCTGACACGCGCAGCCTCGAGGAAGGGAAGCTGGACCTCGGCAACCCCCGGTTTTCGGGACAGGAGGCTCTGGTCGTCTTCGACAACGTCTTCGTCCCCTGGCAGAACGTGTTCATGGACGGTGAATACGAGTTCGCCTTGATGCTGGTCGAACGCTTTGCTTCCTACCACCGTCGCAGTTACGTGTGCAAGAGCGGCATCGGCGACGTGCTGATCGGCGCGGCCGGCGCAATCGCCGATTACAACGGCGTCGCCAGAGCTGCGCACGTGCGAGACAAGCTGGTCGAAATGACACACCTGAATGAGACCATTTACGCCGCCGGCATCGCCTCCTCTTACCAGGGCTATGCCAGCAAGTCTGGCTGCTACTTGTGTGACCCGATGCTCGCCAACATCTGCAAACACCACGTCACGAAACTTCCGTTCGAGATCGGACGCCTGGCGCAGGATCTGGCCGGCGGGCTTATGGTGACCCTTCCGTCCGAGAAGGACCTCCGGTCCCCGGAAACCGGGAACCTGGTGGCCAAGTACCTCCGCGGACGGGGAGGGATTCCAGTCGAGGACCGCTGGAGAATCCTTCGCCTGATCGAGAACATGACGCTGGGGCGCAACGCCGTTTCGTATTTGACCGAATCGCTGCACGGTGCCGGCTCACCCCAGGCTCAGCGCATCATGATCGCCCGCCAGATGCAGTTGGAATATAAGAAGGGGCTGGCCAGACGCCTCGCCGGCATTCCGAGGGAAGAAGACAACAGCACCGCCGAGGACGGCGCCTACTTCGAGCGGGTGTTTCGCGCGCCGCAATCCGGCGAGGGATAAGGGTTGCCCCGGTTGCCGATGGAAAGTCAAGCGGAGGGGACAATGTCCTGGGCCCGGCGCTGCATCTCGCTGCGGAAGCCGGGAGCGACCCTGGCGGACATGCTCGACGTCGCGCTGCAGCTCTACCCCAACCGGACGGCCATCGTCTTTGAAGGGGCTGAAACAACCTACCGCGAGCTTGACCGGGAGGCGAACCGGCTGGCCAGCGGTTTGGTTCGGCTCGGCGTCTTGCCCGGTGACAGGGTGGCCGTGCAGCTTGGCAACTGCCCCGAATTCCTGGTGCTGTTTTTCGGCATCCTGCGCGCCGGCGCCATCCTGGTACCGGCCAATATCATGTACAAAGGCGAGGAGATGCGTCACATCCTTGCCGACAGCGGCGCCCGGGTGCTCTGCGTTCCCGGTCCGCCGCCGTCGTGGCTGCCGGAGGTGGCCAGGGGCTTGCCCGGGCTGGAAACGGTCATCGAGGTGGGCCCGGAGGCCGCGGGCGCACTCACCCTGGAGGCGATCATGCAAGGCGAGGCCCCCGAACGTCCCGCGGTCCCGCTGCGGCCGGAAGACTTCGCGATGATTCAGTACACCTCCGGGACTACGGGCGAACCGAAAGGGGCCATCGTCTCGCATCGCAACGTAATGGCCGCCATCGACATGGTCGCGACGCTGCCCAGGTATCCGCTGTCCGCCGATGGCGTAACCCTGCTGGCGCTTCCCTTGTTTCACGCTTTCGGGCTGGACCTTGGCGTCGGTCTCTCGTTTGCCTTTGCCTTAACCATGGTACTGGTGCGCCGCTTCGACGCCGACCTGGTCTTCTCGCTCTTCGAAAAGCACCGGGTGACGCTGTTCTGGGGCGCCCCGCCCATGTACCACGCCTTCGTGAATACACCGGGGCTGGAGAAATACGATGTTTTCTCCTTGCGGAACTGCATGTCGGGCGCCGCGCCGTTGCCGGTAGTCATCCTGGAGCGGTTCAAACAGATGACGGGCGTGGAAATCTCGGAAGCCTATGGGCTGAGTGAAACGTCGCCAGTGCTTACCTTCAACACGGCGGGACCGGTGAATAAGCCCGGTTCGGTCGGCCCGGCCTATCCGGGCATCGAGATCCGGGTTCTGGACGAGCATGACAACGAGGTCCCCACCGGCGCCGTGGGCGAAATCTGCGCCCGCGGAGCGAACATCTTCCAGGGCTACTGGAACCGCGAAGAGGACACCCGGGAGGCGATGCGGGGCGGGTGGTTTCACACCGGGGATCTCGGCCGAGTGGATGAGGACGGTTACTATTACTTGACCGGCCGGAAGAAAGACTTGATTGTTGTCAGTGGCTATAACGTCTATCCGATCGAGGTCGAGAACGTGCTCATGAGGCACCCGGATGTGGCTGACTGCGCGGTCATCGGCGTGCCCGATCCGTACCAGGGCGAATCCGTCATGGCCGTCGTGGTGCCTGAGCCGGGAAGCAAACCGGGCGAGGCCGAGATCATTGAGTTTGTCCGGCAGCGCCTGGCCGTCTTCAAGTGCCCGCGGCAGGTGCGTTTCGTCGACCAACTGCCCAAGAGTGCTTCCGGGAAGATTCTTAAGCGAGTGTTGCGCGAGCAGGCCGGAGGAGCGAGAGAGGGAGCATGACGCGGTCGGAGCGAATCCGCCGGTGAAACCCGGTCTGGAGATCGCGCCGCGCCGCGCCCCGCGATTGCGCTCGTGGTGGCTATGCAAACCCCTCCTACGCCGGCTACGCGCTCACGGCGGTGGGTGCGGCATACGGCCGGCGGCCGGAAGCCCTTTATCGGGCGTGCGCTGCGGAGCGATGACGCGGTCAGAATTGCACGTCCCACTGGACGCGATAGCGGAATTCGCTTCGGTCCGGGCGCCCCGGCCGGGCCAACGACAGGCGGCCGGCCTCGAGAGTCAGCTTGTTGTCGTGTCCCTCAAAGAACCAATTGAAGACCACCGTGTGCTCTTGCCGCAGATCGGCCGGCCTGCCGGTATTGGGATCGACGTAGGCGTAGCGGTAGGCGAATTCCCATTGCCTCGGGACCCACCGGACCACGGAATGGGGAAAGTATCCCGCCTGGACGTAGGCGCCCCGCAGGTCTGTGGTGGTGAGGTTGATGTTGTCGTGGATTCTTTTCCAATGCGATTCGTGTTGTACAGAGATCCCCCGGTACTTCAAGAAGAATTCGCCCATGGCCTGCTTTATGGAATACTGCCCCGGCGCGCCAGGTTCGAATCCGTCCAGTTCGCCGCCGCCGCTTGAGGAAAACCGCGTGTAGCGGCTCTGGTTGGTCACACCACCTACCGCCAGGCTGGCCGCGGGCTTGTCGTGGTACTCCACGTCACTGGAGGAGAAACCTGGATCGCGGCCCAGGAAATTCCACTGATACCGCGCCATGTACATCGGGTGGCCGTCATGGTCGAAACCGTTGGCCCGGCCGGTTCCGGTGAAGATGCCGGCGAAGTACCAGGAGTCCCCCCGTGATCCCGGCGCCAGGTGGCCGAGAATTTCGAAACCCGGCTGATAATCGATCGTGAAGACGCGATTCACCGTCGAGTGGTCGGCGAACTGCTGCTTGCCGGAAGAAGTAGCCCGCTCCCGGTTGTATTCAAGCTCCCATTGGCCGGCGCGGAATTGCAGCCACTCGTATTTCTTGAACGTGACGCGCAGATTCAGCAGGTGATTGTCCACCAGGTCGTGCTCGAACTTGAAAGTAAGCCAGGGCCGGACGGCATGCCCTTCGGCCTTCAAGCGCGCGCGGCGGAAACGGAAGCGGCTCTGCTGGATCGAGAAGTGTGACTCTTTCCTGGGGTCGTGGTCCAGGGGGTGGCTGAATCGCAACTGCACCCGCCCTCGGATGGTGGCTTCGTAGTTGCCGCTCCGGCTTTCGACCTTCACGCCCTTGCGGCTGTAGTCGATCTTCACCGGGTTTTCCGCCAGCGTGAAATGGAACTGGCCGGCCGCCCGGCCGCCGGCGCTCCGGCCCCCCGCCGTTGAAGTTGCGGCCGCAGGTTGCGATGCTGAGCCGGCGGCGCCGCGCTGGCTATCGTCGGCGGCTCCCACCGGGTTCACCAATTGGAGAATGACGACCAGAGCCAGGAAACGCCACGGCCCCCGGGCTGCCTGCAGACCCCGGGGGGCCATTTCAGCATCAGGAACTTGTACCCCCATGTCCCATCTTATGCGGGGAGCCGCTGCAGCTCAACCACGCCCCGGCTGACACTTGGCGAGTTGTTAAACTCGCGGCGGCGGCCGGGCCGGCACGCCCGGCCTCACCGGGCTGCGGGCGACATTGACCGGGGACGCTGTGCGCGTCACTGTCAATGGGCGTAAAATAGAGGCAGTTCAATCCTGAAGGCAAGTGCGCTTCAGGAGCAGGAGGGTTCACACTAGTATCCTGCCCGATTCCCCAAAAGTTACGAGGGTTCCAATGTACAACGATTCGAGATTTCATTTCCACTCCGCTGCAGCACTACTGTTCGTGCTGTTGATTTCCACCACGCCGCTTCTTGCCCAAGCCGGTAACGGGTATCTGCGAACCAGAATCAAGCCTCACGTGGCAGGGGTGTTCGTCGACGGCAACTACCACGGAACAGCTTCCCAGTTCAAGAGCGCGGGCATCGCGCTGCCGGCCGGCGAACACAAAGTAAAGATCGTCGATCCTCGATACGAGGCCCTGGAACGGACCGTGAAGATTGAGGCAGGCAAGACCCAGACCATCCGCCAGAGTCTCAGACCGAAAGCGGTGGCGCAGCCGCCATTCGGATCGTTCAAGATCAAGAAGGGCGGGCGAGCCGCCGTTTACCTGAACGGAGCTTATTACGGTGAAGCGGACGAGTTTAACGGTCCCGGACAGGTCTTGCTGCTGAAGCCGGGAGAATACAACCTCCGCGTCGTCCCGGTTGCCGGAGGAACACCGCTGGAGCAGAAAATCACCATCACGGCGCGCAAGACCACC
The DNA here is from genome assembly GCA_964644025.1 of uncultured Solibacteraceae bacterium. GTDB lineage: Bacteria > Acidobacteriota > Terriglobia > Bryobacterales > Bryobacteraceae > CAZXVW01. The sequence continues at coordinate 22,660 of CAZXVW010000048.1, forward strand.
CAGATCACCATGCAATAGCCGGCCAGCCGGTTTGCCGCCGGGGCATCTGTGTGAGCGTCATCGCCCGGAGGCCGTGCAGACGGCCGACGGCGGGTTTCGTCCGGCCGGGCGTGCCCGTCATCGTCACACGACTCAGCCGGGTGCGGCGTTCCGGATCGCGTCCGCGACCCGCACCACCGGGACCATCTCCCGGACGTCGTGGACGCGGACGATGTGAGCGCCGCCCAGGACCGCCGCGGTGACCGCCGCTGCGGTGCCGAACAGCTTTCCCTCATCTGTTGATTGCCCCAGAAATGACTTCCGCGAGGGCGCAACCAGGATCGGCAGCTCCAGCCGTGCCAATTCCCGCAGCCGGGCTAACAGCTCGGAGTTCTGCTCGCCGCGCTTGCCAAAGCCAATGCCCGGGTCGATGACGATCCGCGTCCGGTCGAGATTCGCCCGTTGGGCGCGGTGTACGGCGGCGGCCAGATCCGCGCGGACCGTGGCGAGCACATCCGGCAGCGGGCCGAGCCTGGCCCAGGAATCCGGCGTGCCCCGCATGTGGTTCAGGATGAGGCCGGCGTCGTGCTTCACCACGGGCCGAATGATTTGGGGGTCGAAGGTCAGCCCGCTGGGGTCGTTGATGATTTCGGCCCCGAGCCCCAGCGCCTTTTCTGCCACCGCTGCTTTGTAAGTATCCACTGAGATCGGGATGGTGAGCTTTCCCCGCAGCCGGCGCAGTACCGGTACCAGCCGCCGGAGTTCCTCGTGCTCGGAGACGCGCCGGGAGCCGGGCCGGGTCGACTCGGCGCCGATGTCGATGATGTCGGCGCCTTCATCCTCGATCTCCAGTGCCCGGACGAAGGCCCGGTCAGGATCCAGGTACTTGCCGCCATCGGAGAAGGAATCCGGCGTCACGTTCAGCACCCCCATGATCAGCGTGCGATCTCCGAGCGGGATCTCGCGATCTTTCAGCTTCCACAGGCAGGGTCGTGGCTTCATCGTGCGCTATCCGTATTCAAAACCGGCAGTGGCGTAAACCAGCCGGGGATCTCCCCGAACAGGGGCGGCCCGCGCGGCGCCGGCGCCCACCATGCGGACCAGGCGCCGCTTCATCTCGAACCCGAATTCCCGGGCGAGCCGGACAGCTTCCGCGTTCTCCGGAAGAAGGTCCCAATAGATAGTGTCGCGCGGGTGGGACCTCAGAGACCAGGCCAGCAGGGAGCGCGCCGTTTTCGGCGTCAGCGCCACACAAGGGCCAAAGGTAAAAGCCGCCGCGCCGGGCCGGACCAGGGCGAAGCCCGCCCCAGCGATGAATGCGGCCTCGTGCCGGGCCAGACGCTCGAGCAACCGGCCGCGGCCGGCGCCGAACGCCCG
>CAZXVW010000049.1:0-23343 GCA_964644025.1 uncultured Solibacteraceae bacterium
CGAATAGTGCGGGGTCGAGTAAACAATCCACTGCTCGGAATAGCCTTCCTCGGCCATCGCCGCCGGGTCCTTCACCGGCGTGGGTTCAAATAGCCGGTGCTTAGCGAATTCAGGATCCAGGTTCTTCTCCCAGTCGAGCATGTCCAGGATGTAGTCCAGGTCATGGTGATGCTCCTCGGGCACGTCCTTCACCAGCAGGTCCCAGGGCACCACGCGGCCTTCCACCATGGACTGATACATGCCGAAGACGTCCGAGTTCACCTGGGGCTCGTAGGTCACCAGCGAACCCGGCGCGTGCAGGATGCCGGCGTCCACCTGCCAGCCGGTGCCGGGCTGAAGCTTGTAAGCCCGGGAGTGGTACAGGATGCCGTTGTCACCTTCGTTCCATCGTTCCAGGCAGCGCCGGACATCGTCGCGCGTCGTGCCGGGATTCAAACCCATGAAGGTGTACGGGAAGTTGTTTTCCTTCAGGTTGTACTGCGGCGGGAAGTAATAGGCTTCCGGCTTGCCCTTTGCACCGACGCGCCGGGCGAATTCCTCGGTCTGGTGCATATGATGGGGGATCGGGCCGAGGTTGTCGAAGAACTTGCAGAGCAGGTTCCAGCCGCCCTGCTGGGCCATCACGTCGGCGCCCAGAAACTTGTCGCCGATGGTTTCGATGGCTTCCTTCAGCAGCACGCGCTTGTCGTCGATCGCGATGTAGCTGAGGCCCTCGTCCTCCGGCGTTCCCGGGCCGTTATCGGCGTTCGTGGTCGAGGAGAACCACCGCTCGTCAATTCCCCCGCGGTGCGCTCCAAGAGCGTACAAATCACGGGGATCCAGTTTCAGCCGGCCTCCGGGCATCAGGAAGGACCGCGGCACCCAGCACGGCGCCAGGCGTACGATCCCTTCTCCGGCCGCCAGGGCTTCGTTAAGAAGAGCTGTGTTTGACATGTATTGAATGTACTTCGCCCCAGCCGAACATTCAACCCCATCGTCCTGGCAACCCCGCTGGCAACGCCGAAAGGCAGTGCGTCCGCCGATCCCGCCCGCCGGCGGACCCGATACAGAACTAGCCGCCCCGGACGCTGCAACGGGTGCGGTTCTGCGGCCAGGTAAGCCCGCTTAGTAGAATCGATCTTTCATGACACGTTCCTTTTATCTGGAACTGGCTGCCGCCGGATTACGCATGCCCATCGGCACGGACCTCGTGCTCCATGAAGAGAACGACCCCGAAGTGGTTCGCCGGGACGGCCGGCGGCTCGGGCAGGTGGTCGAACGCGCGGCCCGGCGCTATGAAACTCCGCTGGCCGTGCCGTTGATGGATCTCAACCTGGAGAAGGCGGATTTGCTGGGAAGAATCGGCGTCGCCGCGGACCAGGCCGAGTCCTACCTGTTCAGCGAACCCCCGGGTGAAGAAATCTTCGAGGCCGCCCGGGCTAGCGCCGGCGCGCGGTTCAACGCCGCCAGCCAGGCTCACTTCGACGCCATTCACTACATCGCCGGGAACACGGATCTCGTTCCCATCGGGATGCTCATCGGCCCGTTTTCGCTGATGACGAAGCTGGTGGCGGACCCCATCGTGGCCGTCGCCATGGCCGGCATGGGGTTGAGCGCGGACGAGGACGCCGGCGTCCGCCTCGCCGAGCGCGGGCTGGCGCTGGCCGAGGCGGCCATTTCGCGCTCGCTGGCGGCCCAGATCCGTGCCGGGGCGAAAGCGGTGATCGTTTGCGAGCCGGCCGCGAACGTGGTCTTTCTCTCCCCGAACATGATCGCCGATGGTTCGGACATCTTCGACCGCTACGTCATCCAGCCGAACCTTCGGTTGCGGCGCCGGATGGACGAAGCCGGCGTCGACTTGATCTTCCACAACTGCGGGGAGCTGAACGACCAGATGGTGGCGCAGTTCGCCACCCGGCTGGACCCGGTGATCCTGAGCCTGGGCAGCTCCCGGAAACTCTGGGAAGACGCCGCGCTGGTACCGGACCAGGTCGTCCTGTACGGCAACCTGCCGACGAAGACGTTCTATTCGGACGCCGCGATGCCCGTGGAAAAGGTCGAACGGCTGACCGTCGAGCTTCTCGAAAAAATGCGGGCCTGCCGGCATCCCCATATTCTCGGCTCGGAATGCGACGTGCTGCACGTACCTGGGGCCGGAGACACCATCCGGCGCAAAGTGGAGAGAATGCTCCACTGTTGCTGTCCGGTCTGAGGCGCGGGCCCCGGCGCTGCGCGCCCTTACATCGCCAGGCTGGTCTCCGGAAACCTGGAATGGGAATCGGACAACGACGCATTCCTCCTTCACGGCGCCCCCGGGCGGATGGCGAACCGGCTCATCGGGACAATCCGGAAACAGAGGTCAACGGCCGCGCGCCAGGGCCGGATGAAGTCGCTTGCCGGCCAGGCGTTGGCGCAGTTCCTCGCGGCCCAGGACACCATCCTCGGTGACCACCCCGGTGACCAGCTCCAGCGGCGTCCGGTCGAAGTAGAAATTCTCAATCGAGACGTTGGGGACCGGGGGCGCGATCTCGGCCGGCGGCTTCGGTGGCTCGGGCGGTGGCTCGTATCCCGCCGGCAGGAACTTCTCCGAACCGCACAGGGCGTAGAAACCCCGCTTCCACTCCCGCGCCGCCAGCGCCAGCAGGGAGGTTCCCGTCTTGTTCACCAGGCCGCGGGCCGAAACCGAATCCGCTCCGGCGATGGCCAGCTCCGCCTTCGCCATCACCGCGTAGACGGCCGCGTCGGCTACCAGGGTCACTTCAATGCCGGCTTCTGCGAGCGATTTCGCCATCGCTGTTCCCTCGCACAGGGGCCGGGATTCGGTACAGATGACGCGGGGTCCCTGGCCGGTCTCTCGTGCGGCGAGAAGCGCTTCCAGCACTGTCTGGCTGTAGGAATGAGTGATGACGGCTCCGCGCCCGGCGAGTAGCCGGGAGGCGTGCCGGCTGATGCGCCGGCCGGAGCTTCGGAGGGTTTCCACCCACGCCCGGCAGGCCGCTTCGACCGCCCCGGGAGCCAGCGTGGGCGAGGCGGCGCGGTCAGCTTCCCATAAGGCGCTATTGGCCACGTTCAGGATTGACGCCATGGCCGGCTGAGCCGCCACCAGCGCGCGGCAGACCTCAACCAGGCTGGCGCGAAATCCCTGCCGGGAATCGGCAGTGCCGGCCTCCGCCGCAGCCACAACATCTCGCGCGAACGCTGCCAGGGCCTCGGCTGCGTGCGCGGCCAGCGCGACCGCACCACTCCGGTTGTCGGCCTGGATCTGGGCGATCCGGGTGCGAATCGCGGCGGGAATCTCGACAGGCATCCAGCCCGCTTAGCATATCACGACGAGCCGGGCCGCACCCTCAGCCGGCACTGGCGGTCTTGACCCGCGGCGGCTCCCGCGGCGTCTCCGGCATCACGGAATGTCTCAGCCGTCTCCGCAGCCGCGCGAACTCCTCCGCCGAAGCCCCCATCTGCCGCAGGACCGTCGCCTCGTCCTGCCCGTTGGCGTAATAGCGGATCAGCATCTCCAGCTCCCGGCGGGAGCATCCGCGCAACTGTTGTTGCAGCAGTTTCGCCATCGCCTGGATCCTTGCGTGAGCTTCCGGGCCGGTCTCACCTCCCAGCCCGTGCCGCTTCCATATACGCTGGTCCCGCATGAACACAAACCTTTCGTGGGCGGCTCGATCCGCCTCAGCAATGATCGAGCTGTTGCAGTGGTTCTTGCTGTTGCTACAGAGTTAGATAGTGGGCTGAGACCCGGAAAAATTGCACGCTATTCTCGGATTTTTCCGAGCGTAGCCTTGAGTCTCCTGGTACTCCTCATTCGTGATAGCCCCCAAGGAAGTGCTCCCCGGAACAATCTCGTGTACCCCTCCCAACTCCCTTGGTGAAGCGCGGTGGTTCGGGTAAACTGTAAGGTGATGTCCTGGATTCTCCTCCTCGTATCGGCGCTGCTTTCGCTGCCCGCACTGGCCGCCGAAAAAGCCGCTTCGCCGCCGAACGTGTTGCTGATCTCGGTGGACACGCTGCGGGCCGATCACCTCTCCTGCTATGGCTATCACCTGAGAACCAGCCCGAACATCGACAAGCTGGCCGCCGAAGGCGTGCGGTTCGAGAACGCGAACACCACCATCCCGCTGACCGGTCCCTCGCACATCTCCTTGCTGACGAGCCACTACCCGCAGGAGCATGGCGCCAGGATCAACGGGCTGGCCGTTTCCAAGAAGGCCCGGGTGATGTTCCTGCCGCAGATTCTCCGCCGGTTCGGTTACCGCAATGCGGCCTTCGTCAGCGGCTGGCCCTTGAAAAGCCGGCTGACGCACCTCAACGTCTGGTTTGACCATTATGACGAGGACATGCCGCGAACCTACCAACTGTTCAATTCCAGCCGGTATGCCGAAGACGTCACGCCGAAGGCGCTGGCGTGGCTCCGGTCGAACCATCACCGGCCCTTCTTCCTGTTCGTCCATTATTTCGATCCCCACTCCCCGTACCACCTGCGCGAGGAGTTCGCGCACCCCGAGCAGATCCGTCCCACCCCCAAGCACCTGGAAGGGATTGATGAGGAGACCCGCGACCGCATTCAAAAATACGATTCCGAAATTGGCTACGCGGACCATTACATCGGCAAGCTTTTGAGCACCCTCGATGAGTTGAATTTGCGCCAGTCAACCCTCGTGGTTCTGCTGGCCGATCACGGAGAAAGTCTCGGCGAGCACGATTACGTGGGCCATGGCCGCCACTTGTACCAGAACATCATCCGGGTTCCTTTGATATTTCGCCTCCCCGGCGTCACCAGGCCGGGTAAGGTGATCCAAGAAGACGTGTCCCTGCTGGACGTGACACCGACCATCCTCGGACTGACGGTGGATCGCGGCAAGCAAAAGCTGGACATGCCGCTCCCGATGGATGGACGAAACCTGGCTGCCGCGCTCGACGGAGGCGCCGGACCGGACGAGCAAACCGTCCGATACGTCACCTTCTCCGGCAAGAAGGGCCTTCTCCCGCGGGTGCTCACCACGTGGCTGGCCACGCGGTGGCTGATGCGCAGCCTGCCCCTCAAAATGGGCCAGACCACGGGCGACCGCAAAGTGATCTGGACACCCGGTGACAACCGGCTGGAAATCTTCGATATCAGCCGGGACCCGCTGGAGTTGAAGCCCAGCACGCCGGACCGGAAGACCCCAGTGTACAAGGCGGAGACGGCCCGGCTGGAGCGCTGGTTCAAGTCTACCGCCGGGGAAGAGGGCGAGAATCAGATGACCGAGAGGGACATCGAGATTCTCAAGAGCTTGGGTTATCTCCACTGATCCTGCTGCCGCTGCCGCCGGTCCTGACAACGGCAGCCAACCGACCGGGCTGCGAAACCCTGCCCGCCGGACGGCGCCGGGAAGCGCCCATCACCGCCCGGGAGCCTGCTCACAGCAGTTCGTTGAGCTTCCGCATCACCTCGAAAGCGTCCGCCACGTAAACCACGTCGGCTTTACCCTGCACCCAGCCGCAGTTCGGATCCAGGTTCACCGCCCGGCGTTCATTGATGAAGCGCCAGCCGACCACATGAGGCTCTTCGCCGTGGCAGCAGGTGGCCAGGCCCTTCCGATGGCGGGGCGTCGAGCCGGTCTGGCCCACCTGGTGAAGATGCGTGAGAAAAGGCAGCACGGCCTGGCCTTCTCCGGACAGATCCACCAGCGACTTGCTGCTGCCCAGCGAGGCTTGCGAGCGCCGGAGGAACTCCAGGATCAACGTGGCCGCTTCCTCGATGTGAACCTGTCCGTCGGGCTGCTTCTTGGTCCAGCCGGCGCCGGCGACAAACAGGAGCTTCGCCTCCGGGCGGATGGTTTGCTCGTCCGCCTGCGGCGCCTCGATCCCGGCGTATGAGGTGCGGCGCAGGGCGCCGGAGACTTCCACCGGAACCATCTCCACCGCGGCTTCACCAGGCTCGCCGGCCCATGCCGGCCCAGAGCCGGGCTCGAGCAGGATGATCCACGGCCGCCCTGCGCGCGCCTGGACGGCCTCGATGCGCTGCCGGTAATACCACCGCCGCACCGCCGGAGCCTCGTCGGCAACCTCGACCGCCACCGCGTGCGTGTCGACAACGCCGCCGAGACGGTGCGCCACGCCCGGCAGCGCGCGTCGCCAGCGCGAGGTGCCCGGCGCCAGAATCAGGCTGGCTCCCGCGGCCCGGCATAAGGCCTCCGCCGCGGCCGCATCGGTGGCGTAACGCGGAACGGCGAACTCTTCACCGGCCACTCCCAGAAAACGGCCGGCCCCGCCGCTGGCAATCGCCCGCGCCGCCCGGCTAACATCGCCGCCCGCCAGTCCCGCCGTCAAGCTCGAGTCCTTCAGCTCACAGGCCAGGCCACGGGCGGCTTCCACCGCCTCGAAAGCCGGCTTCGCCAGCGAACCATCCTCTTCGGTGTGAAGCAAAAGCAGAATTTTTTCCATGGTTCACTCCTTGATCCACGCGGCGATTTCCCGGGCGATCTCCTCGGCCGAGAGGTCTTTCACGACCCGCGTCTCCCGTTTCTGAGCCGGCAAGGCGACCTGGCGAAACTGGATGGCCCCGCCCGCCAGGCCCGCCGGGCGGGCGCGCTGAAGCGCAGGCATCAGCGTGCGCATGTTCCGCATGCCGAGCTGCGGCTGATTGGGCGGCTCCGGCAATTCGCCGGTGGCCCAGCCCAGCACCGCGGGCGGCCCGGCGCACCGGGAGACCTGGTGCCGGCCCCCTTCGATACGCTCCAGGATCCGGAAACTTCCTCCTTGCTCCACTTCCAGCAGATCGACACCCTGGAACTGGTCGAGAATCCCAAGGCGTTCGCCCACCATCTGCAGCGTGGCGCCGGCCCCGCGCGAGGCCGACTCCCACCCTCCGAAGATCAGCAAACGGCTCCGGTCCAGGCCGGGAATGGCCTCGATGGCCGAGGCCAGCGCCGCTGCTGCCTGGGCGCTGTCGGTAAACCCGCTCGCCGGCCCGTCGATGGCTACCAGCTCAAACGGCGCCTTCTGGGCGATCGTCATCATCACCTGCTGGAGCTTGGCTTTCGGACTCAAGCTGACCAGCCAGATCTTGCTCCCGGCCGCCTCGCCGGCCAGATGAGCCGCTTCGTAAAGCGCGTGCGCGGCCCAGGGATCGAGCACCGCCGGCAGCATCATCTCGTTCTTGAGCGCGGGCCCGGCAGGCCCGGTAACCGGCTCCAGCGTCTGTAACGGGTCCGGCACGATGCCACCGCAAACGACGATATGAAATGCGCTACTCATTAGTGTGTTCCTCTTCAAGACCGGGAAACAGCTTCTCTGTCCCCGGGTTTCTAGTTCTCGGCCGAATGCAGGCCGCCAGCGCCCGCCTCCAGGCGGATGTTCGCCCGCGAGCAGTTCCACACGCAAGCTCCGCAGTGGATGCACTTCTCCCGGTCGAACACCGGCACGCCGCTCTCGCCCGGACGGATCGCCTCGCCGGAACAAATCTCGACGCAGGTGCGCGCGCGGCAACTCTCGCAGAGCGCCGGATCCAGAAAGACCACGTGATCGGCCACTCCGCCCGGCGCCTGCACCTTGCCACCCACCAGCAATGCGTCCTGCTGGCTCACCAGCAGTTTGCCGTCATATTCGATGGCCGGCCAGCCGCAGGCCTCCATCAGCGCGTCGTGCAGCGGTTTGCCCTCGCGGGCGCACTCCCGCCGGATTCGCTCCAGTTCCCCGTCTCCCAGGCGGTCCGCGAAATACTCTTCCACGGCGCCGATCCGCTCCTGCGGCGGCAACGGCTTTCCCGGCATGGCCAACCGCCCGCTGGAGAGCCCCGCCAGGCCCATGCCGATCAGGCCGGTCAGAAAGCCCCGCTGGAAGCCGTCCCGCGCCCTTTCGGCAACCTTTGCCTCCCGGTCCACCCAACTGGCGCGCCGCCGTCCCACGTAGGCTTTCTCCAGGTTCTCCCGGGTGAACGGCTTGCCTTGCTCCAGCAGCTCGATGACTCCTTCGGCCAACTGCACCCCGGTGGTCCACGCCTCGTCCACCCCGGAGCCGGTCAGCACGTTCGTCGAACCGGAACCCTCTCCGATGCGGGCGTAGCCGTCACCGGCCAGGTAAGGTTCCCCCCGCCGCCCGGACTCAAGCAGCGACTTGGCGCCCCACGAGCGCAGCTTGCCACCCTTCAGGTAGCGCCACAGGTACGGGTGCTGGATGTAGTGCTGCAGGTAGCGATAGGCCGTGCGCACGGGGCTGTCGAACCACGACGGCACGAAGATCCCCACCGACGCCACCCGCTCCGGATGCACGTAGAAGAAGCCGAAGATCTCCGGCTCCGGGTAGCCGAACGTGTGAAAAACCGTCCCCGGCTTCAGCTCCGCCGTCTGCGGCAGATCCACGACGAACTTCATCCCGACGGCCCATTCGTGGCGCGTGTGCCCGGCCGGCAAACCGATCTTCTCATCGATTTTGCGCCCCACCGGACCGACCGGCCCGTCACCCACCACCGTCAGAGCCGCCTTCACGTCCATCCCCGGCATGTAGCCCTCCGCCGGCTTTCCCTCCCGGTCGACGCCCTGGTCCATCAGGCGCAGGCCGGCCACGCGGTCCTGTTCCCAGAGCGGCTCGGCCACCGGCGAGCCGGGCCAGATCTGCACCGCCCCGCTCAGCATCAGTTGCTGGCCCACCCACTGGCTGAACTGCCCGATGGAAAGCACCAGCCCGCCGCTTTTGCGAAGGAAGCCGGGCGTGTACGGCAGCTCCAGTGCTTCGTGCCTCAACGGGGGTGCCAGGCGGAAGGCCCGCAGCAGCCGGTCCGCCACCCGCAGCAGAAAAGGCCGGCGGCTGGCGCCGATCGGGTCGAGCAGGTATACGATCTTTTCCTCGCTCACTTCCGCCGCCATCGGAATCCCGGCCGGGTCGAGTTCGGGGAAACTCCGGCGAATGCCGCGCGCCCGGGTCACCAGGCCGGAAACCCCGAAGCCGACATCATCGGCCCGCTCGTAGCAGACCACCTGCAGCGGCATCCCGGGCATCACCTTGCTTTCCAGGGGCGCGGCCTCCGCATCGCTGAGCCGCCGGGCAATCGTAGTCAGGAAGCCGCCGGCGGCCGGCCCGAAGCCGGCGCAGGCAATGTCCACGTCCATGCTCTGGCGGGGAATTTCGCTCTCGCTCATGCCGGGTAGTCCAGCGCGGCGGGGATCATGACTCCGGTCAGCGCCCGCGCGGCCCGGTCCTTGGCCAGCAAGGCGCCGGTGAGGCAGCCGTCCAGCTTCGCCCGCAACCGGAGGAAATCTTCCAGGCCCTCGAAACCGGCGCCCGAGGCAGCCTTGGCCGGTTCGTCTTCCCCGTAACAGGCCGCGCAATTCTCATCAGTCCAGCCCGGTGGGCGCTGATAGCCGAACACGAGTGCGGCGCAAATGCGGCCCACTTCGCCGGCCGCCCGGGCCACCTGCACGTGGGCCAGGTCGCTCAGAAAGGCCAGCGTGCCTTCCAGACCTTCCGCCACCACGGGATTTTGCGGACCTTTCTGCTCCAGCTCCAGCAGGTCGAGAATCTGCTGCCGCGAAGCCAGAATCCAGCACAGGGCATCGGCCAGCGGGAAGGTGACCCCTTGGCGCGCTCCCTGAAACAGCTTCGCCCCGGCCGCGTCCCGGGCCTTCCGGAGGTGTTCCAGCGTCCACAGCCACAGCCGCATCGCCGAGGCCAGCGTGCAGGCGCCGGTGCCGGGCCGCCGCCCCGCGATCTCCCGCATCTGGCGGATCCAGGCCCGGAACTGTGCCAGGAAGACCTCGTTCGCCATGGTGATGCTCAACTGCCGGCGCTGCACCGCCTCCGGGCCTTCGTAGGTGGCCTCCAACTGCGCGTCCATCCACTTCTGGCCCAGGAAACCGGGGCAATCCTCGGTGATGCCGTAGCCGCCCATCAGGCTGACCGCCTCCCGCATCACCGTCACCCCGTGCCCCGTGTTCCAGAGCTTCGTCGCCGGACAGAGCACGTTGGCCACCGAGTCCAGCAACAGGTAGCGGAGAATCGGATCGCCGCTAAGCTGCTCCCAGCGGGCCGGATCGCGCTTTTCCTCCGGCAGGGCTTGCATTGCGACGAGCGCGACGGCGTCCTTCTGGCGCCGCCGCAGGGCCTTGAACGTACCACTGCCCGGCTTGACTCCCTGTTCGGCCAGAATCCTGTCCTTTTCCCTTTCCAGCGGATCCAGTTCGTCGAACAAACGGGCGGCGGCGAAGCCGAGCGACGCCGCTGCTTCGCCGGTGGCCCAGATCTCCACCACCCGGTGCAACACATCCTCACGCTGCTGCAGGCCGAGCTCGTAACGCGGCGAGCCTTCCGGTACGCCCTCGGCCCCGCGGAACCGGTTCCGGTGGTAACGGATCAGCGGTTCGACGGCGGAAAGCAGCTTCGCGGCGGTCATCAGGCCCACCGTCACCCGCGTGCGGCGGAAGACGGCTTCGATGATCTCCCCGTGGCTGTAGTTCGGAATGATGACGCCGTCCTTCACCGTGTAACCGCCCACGATGCGGCTGGCGGGCACCTTGAGCTGGAAGACCGGGTCGTTGGTCGCCGAAAGTTGGTGCACCAGCTTGCGGGTGGCCGCGCCGCGATCGAAAACGCCCGGATCGGATTCCTCCAGGATCACCATGCAGCTTCCCTTGATGCGCTCGTCGCCGGAATCCACCGCCGCAGTGACGTAGTTGGCGAACGCCATGTTGGTGATGAAGCGGCCGCGCTTGGTCACTTCCAGGACCGGCTCGGCGCCCTCCTCCCACTCGGCGACGCGAACCTTGCCCGCGAGCAGGCCCGTTTCCACGCCCACGTAGGGCAGCGGCTCGGTCAGGCAGAATGCGCCGCGCCAGGGCGGCTGCCCGGGGCCCGCGCCGCCGGGCACCGAAAGGCCCATGTACCGCCTCTTCTGTTCCTCGGTGCCCCGCTCGTGGATCGGAGCCAGCGCCAGGCCGGTGGCCAGACTGCAGGTGGCCGCGCCGGCGTCCACCCAGGACAGCTCGAAGGCCGCCAGGGCCATGGCCAGGTTCTTCGGACCTTCGATGTAGCCGCCCTCTTCCGGATCCATGAACATGGACGTGATCCCGGCCGCGTCGAACTCGGCCAGCAGCTCCGCCTTCCGGTCGGTCCACTCGTGCGTGTTCCGCGCACCCTCGGCCACCATCCGGGCTACGGTTCCCCGGGCGATCTGGCGCACCGACTGCACCAGCATCTGCAAGTCGAACCGGTCGGCGAAGCGCCACAGGATCTGGCGCACGTCGTCTCCAGGAAGCGTCCGCAGCGTAACGGCTTCATTCGTGGCGGCGCTCTTAGCCATTCGCATCTCCCTTCATGGCGTGACTCGGCCCCGGGCGAACGCTCACAGCACAGCCGTTTCCGCCAGCCGGGCATAAGAGCCGGCTTGCCAGCAGTGCGAGCAAACTTTCCAGGGTAGCGCTGACGCGCTCAGCGTCAAGTAGTTCATTATCGCAAGCCGGCCGCCGAACCCTCAAATCGTCGCGCGGTGTCCTAGGACCGCGGCCTTGCGCCACCGGTCCGCCGGTGCGATAACATTGCTTTGAATCTGACGTAACGGAGGAACGGCAATGTCAAGGAAGATCACTTACTGGCTGCTCACCGTCGCCGCGGTAGCTGGACTGCTGGCGCTGCTCAATCCGCCGGCGGTCGTCTTTTCCCAGTCTCCCGCCGTGGCTCCCCTCGCCGACGACGGCGTTGTCTCCATCCGGGTGCGGTTCGGTCTCACCGACACCGCTCCCCGCGCCTGGGACGGAACGCTCGCCGTGAAGAGCGGCCAGGTGCTGAACCTGCGAGACTGGCGCCCGCGCCCGAATCACCAGATTGAGGGCGTCACCGGCTGGAAGCTGGCCACGGTCAAAGGCCCCAACTTTCGCTTCCGCCCATGGGAGCAGGAACCGACGGTCGGGCCTCAGCCTTACCTGTTCATTCCCGGCCTCATCGTGGACGTCAAAGGGAACGGCGGCACCTCATTGCAATTCTCCACGAAGAACGGTTCGTTTACGGTGAAGCCGTTTGCCATCGCTCCCGGTGCTCCGCAACGGTTCCTCGGCGGAGCGGTGATCGTCGATCGCGTTCCCACCGTGCAGAAGCTGTCTGGGCCCGGCTTTCAGAATGACTTCGCCACCCTCCTGGTCGGACCCGGCGGCGAGCTTTGGACGGCCTGGGTGGCTTACTCGGGCTGGAAGAACCAGGTCCGCGCCCGCCACTACAATGGCTCGGCCTGGGAACCGGAGCAGACCGTCTCCGGCGAGCACGGCGACATCTTCCTGGTCAAAGTGGGCCGCGACGCCGCCGGCGGCGTCTGGTTCATCTGGTCCTGCCAGGTCGACGGCAACTTCGACCTGTACGGGCGGCGCTACGCGGGCGGCTCCTGGTCCGCCATCCAGCGGCTCACCACCGCTCCGCAGCCGGATATCTACCACGCCGTGGCCAGCGATTCCAGCGGCAACCTCTGGCTGGTCTGGCAAGGTTTCCGCAACGGCAAGTCCGACATCTTCGCGCGCCGCTACGACGGCTCCTCCTGGTCGCCGGAAGAGAAGGTGTCCCTTTCGCCGGCCAACGACTGGGAGCCGTCGGTGGCCGCCGACCGCGAAGGCCGCGTCTACGTCGCCTGGGATACCTATGACAAGGGCAACTACGACGTCGTCCTGCGCAAGTACGAGAACGGACGCTGGTCCGAACTGGCCACGGTGGCGGCCACGCCCAAGTTCGAGGCCCACGTCAACTTGGCCTGTGACAGCCAAAACCGCCTGTGGGCCGCCTGGAACGAAAGCGGCACCCAGTGGGGCAAGGATACCGGCTTCCTGGTCAAGCGCCAGGGCACGCGCCTGTACCAGTCCCGCTGGATGGCGGTGGCCGTCTTCGAGGCGGGCCTGTGGCAGGAGCCGCTGACCGATATCGAGAGAGCACTCCCGGCCGGGCTGCGCGGCTACAATGACCTGCCCATCCTCCAGCCGGACGGCAAGGGCCGGATGTGGCTTCTGTTCCGGCACCGGCGCCCCCGGATTCTCGACACGCCGAGCGATGCGCCGATGCACAAGGCCGCGTGGGAAATCTACGCCACCAGCTATGACGGCGCCCGCTGGGCGACGCCCATCGCTGTTCCATTCAGCCGCGGCCGCACCGACATGCGCATCGGCGTCGGCGCGGACGCCGCCGGCAACATTTACGCCGCCTGGCCTACCGACAACCGCGACTTCGAAACTTTCTTGTTCCAGCACGCCGACGTCTACGCGGCGCGGATCCCCGGCTTTCCCGGTCCACCCGCGGCGGCGAAGTTCCGCCGGCGCATCCCCGCCAAGATCCAGAGTTATCCATTGCACCCTAACGAAGCCCAGGACCTGGCTCGCATCCGTGGCTATGCCATCAACTCCGGCGGCAAGACGTACCACATCTACCGCGGCGACACGCATCGCCACACCGAGTTCTCCCACGACGGCCACAACGACGGCAGTCTGGTCGATACTTACCGCTACGCCATCGACGCCGTATCGCTCGACTACCTGATGGTCAGCGACCACAACAACCGGGGCGGCCCCGACGTCGAGTACGTCAACTGGCTGCTGCAACAAATGGCCGACGTGCTCATGCTGCCGGGCCGCTTCGAACCGCTGTATGGTTACGAGCGCAGCGTGCGCTACCCGAACGGGCACCGCAACGTCATCTTCTTTGAGCGCGGCCACCCGACCCTGCCGATTCCGCCTGAGGAGGCCCGGGGCAAGACCGGCGCCGAGGCCCTCTACGCGTACCTGAAGAAATACGACGGCATCGCCATCTCGCACACTCCCGCCACCGGCATGGGAACCGACTGGCGCGACAACGACCCCGCGGTGGAACCGCTGGTCGAAATCTACCAGGGCGACCGCGTCTCGGCCGAATACGAGGGCGCGCCCAAGGCCGCCTGGAGCGGCAAGCTCACCGGGGCGCCAGGCGGACTCCGCCCGCTCGGCTACGTCTGGAACGCCTGGGCCAAGGGCTACAAGCTCGGCGTGCAGGCCAGCTCGGATCACCTGTCCACTCACATCTCTTACGCCTGCACCATCTCGGAAGAATACTCGCGCCGCGGCCTGGTCGAGGCCATGAAGAAACGCCACAGCTACGGCGCCACCGATAACATCATCCTCGACTACCGGCTCCAGACCAGCGACGGGAAGGAGTACCTGCAGGGCGATATCCTCAAGGCCGGCCGCGGCTTCAAGCTGCTCGTCAAGGTGATCGGCACCGCGCCCATCCGCCAGATCGATATCATCAAGAACAACAAGTTCCTGCACACGCGCCAGCCGATGCAGCAGGACGTAAGCTTCACTTTCGAGGACAGCAACGCCGGGGAGGGCAACGCATATTACTACGTGCGAGTGCAACAGGTGGACAACCAGATGGCCTGGAGTTCGCCGATCTGGGTGAACGCCGAATGAAAATCTCCCCGGCGCTTCCGGCGCGGAAACCAGGCCGGCGGCTCCGGGCGGCTAACCTCATTGTGCGGGCCGGCCGATAACCGTAAGGGAGGGCTCGGATGCTCGAGCAAGTCAATCTCGACCGGAAGCTGCCCAAGCGGCGGTACAAGCAGCTTCTGCCGGAGCTGCAGCGCCGGCTCTATGACCTGGAAAAGGCCTGCTGGGACCAGAACGTCCCGGTCATCGTCATCTTCGAGGGCTGGGACGCGGCCGGCAAAGGCTCCGCCATTGCGACCTTGACCGAGCGGCTGGACCCGCGCGGTTTCAAACTCTATCCGATCCGCGCCCCGCGTACCTACGAGCAGCAGCACCCGTGGCTCTGGCGGTTCTGGCTGAAGACGCCCAACTACGGCGAAATCGCCATCTTCGATGGAAGCTGGTACGGCCGCGTTCTGGTCGAGCGCGTCGAGAAGCTCACGCCGAAAAAGGAGTGGCGCAAGGCCTACCGCGACATCTCCGAATTCGAGCAGATGCTGGCCGACGACGGCACGGCCATCATCAAGTTCTGGCTGCACATCAGCAAGAAGGAACAGCGCAAGCGCTTCCGGGCGCTCGAGAAGGATCCGCTGGAGAGCTGGCGCGTCACGCCGGAGGACTGGGAGCGGCACCGCAACTATGAAGACTACCGGCTGGCGGCCGAGGAAATGTTCGAGCGCACCGAGGCGGAATGGGCGCCGTGGACCATCGTCGAAGCCACCGATCGCTGGTTCGCCCGCCGCAAGATCTTCGACACGCTGATCCGCGCGCTGGAGGAGCGGCTCGGCGACAAGGCCCCGCCTTACCGGAAAATGAAGGCCGCCGCCCGCCGCCAGGAGACCGCTCAGCAGGAAGCAAGAGCCGCCCAGGAAACCGGGAGGGAGGCCTGATGCTTGAAAACATCGACCTTTCGCTCTCGCTGGACAAGAAACAGTACGTGGCCCAGCTTGTCCGCCGCCAGATCCAGTTGCGGGAGCTCGGCTACCAGGTCTACATCCAGAAGCGCCCGGTGGTCATTCTGTACGAGGGCTGGGACGCGGCCGGCAAGGGCGGCAACATCAAGCGGCTCACCGAGAAGCTGGATCCACGCGGCTACGCCGTCTACCCCATCAGCGCCCCGGAGGGCGAGGACAAGACGCATCATTACCTCTACCGGTTCTGGCGCCGCTTGCCGGAAAGAGGCCAGATCGCCATCTTCGACCGCTCCTGGTACGGCCGCGTGCTGGTCGAGCGCGTCGAGGGCTTCGCCACCGAGGAGGAATGGAAGCGCGCCTACCGCGAGATCAATTCCTTCGAGCGCAACCTGCGCGATTTCGGCACGGTGATCATCAAGTTCTGGATCCACATCAGCCGCGACGAGCAGTTGCGCCGGTTCGAGCAGCGCCAGGCCAGCGGCTACAAGTCCTGGAAGCTGACCGCGGAGGATTGGCGCAACCGCGAAAAGTGGCCCCAGTACGAGCTGGCGCTCCGGGACATGCTGCTGAAGACGAGCACCGCCACAGCGCCCTGGACCATCGTCGAAGGCAATGACAAGCACTGGGCGCGCGTTAAGGCGCTCACCACCGTCGTCGAGGTGTTGTCCCGCGAGCTCGACTACACCCCCCGCGACCCGTTGGACAAGAAGAAAAAAGGCTCCGGCGGCAAGAAGTCATCCAAGAAGGCGAATCGCAAGAATCGCAAGAAAAAATAAGCGCTACTCCAGCCCGAATTCCCGCATTTTGTCGTAAAGCAGCCGGCGGTTGATCTTCAGCAATTGCGCCGCCCGGGTGCGGTTGCCTCCGGCAGCGGCCAACGCGCGCTTAATCAAGCTCCGCTCCAGCCGCGCGACCGCCTTGTGGAAGCCCTCCTCGACGGGAATCCGGTCAAAGGGGTTTCCCGCCTCCGTCGGCGAAGCAGCCTCGAACAGGTCGGGAGTAATCAACCCTCCGTGGCTGAGGATCAAGGCGCGCTCCAGGGAATGCTCCAGCTCGCGGACGTTACCCGGCCAATCGAGACTGGTGAGCCAGCCCACCGTTTCCCGGTCCAGGTTCGCCTCAGGCAGCCCCAACCGGGCCGCGCAACGACGGAGGAGAAAACGCGCCAGCACCGGGATATCCTCCCGCCGTTCCCGCAACGGCGGCACCCTGAGCGTAACCACCTTGAGCCGGTAGTAGAGATCCTTGCGGAAAGCGCCCTGGCGGACGGCTTCCTCCAAGTCGCGGTTGGTGGCGGCCAGCACCCGCACATCGACCGGTATGCTGGTGTTCGCGCCCAGCCGCTCAATCTCGTGTTCTTGTAACACCCGCAACAGCTTGGCCTGTGTCGCCGGAGCGAGTTCTCCTATCTCGTCGAGAAAGATCGTGCCGCCGTCAGCGAACTGAAACCTGCCAATCCGCCTTTGGGTGGCGCCCGTGAAAGCGCCGCGTTCGTGACCGAACAGCTCGGCCTCGAGGAGGGTCTCCGGAATCGAGGCGCAGTTGACTACCACCAGGCGCCGATCCGCGCGCCGGCTGTGCCGGTGAATGGCGCGCGCCACCAGTTCCTTGCCGGTTCCGGATTCCCCGCAAATCAGCACCGTGGATTCAGTGGGCGCAACCTGGCCGATCATCTTGTACAGACCTTGCATGGCCGGCGAATTGCCGATCATCTCGACCTCGCCGGCCTCGCTTTCCTCCCGCTGGTAGGCTTCCAGCTCGCGAATCCGCCGGCGGTTCTCGATGGCGCGTTCCAATTGGATGCGGAGTTCCTCGAAATTGAGCGGCTTGGTCAGGTAATCGAACGCCCCAAGCGCCATCGCCTCAATAGCCACGGCGCTGTTCCCGAAAGCGGTCATCACCAGCACCGCGGGCGGATCCTCCTGGTTGCGGAGATCCCGCAGGATGGACAGGCCGTCCCTGCCTGGCATGCGGATATCCAGCAGCGCCGCCTCCACGCCCCCCGATGATAAGATCCGGGCCGCATCTTCGCCGTCGGCGGCGGCGGCCACCTGGTAGCCTTCCTCCTCCAGCAGCGCGCGCAGCGATTCGCGCGCCTGGGCTTCATCCTCGGCGACGAGGATCGACGCTTTCCGTTTCACTCGTTTGGTACCTCTCAATGGGCAACGCAACGCGAAAACTGGTGCCGCCGGCGCCCGATTCAAAATCAATCGTTCCGCCGTGGGTCATGACGATCTCCCGCGACACGGACAGTCCCAGCCCCACCCCGTCCGGCTTGGTGGTGAAATAGACATCGAAAATGTGGGGCCGGGCCTGCTCGGGGATGCCCGCGCCGTGATCAGTAACCGTGATTACGGCGTGGCGCCGGGTCCGCGCCAGCTCCAACTTGACCACCGCCCCGGGCGGAGAAGCCTCGATGGCGTTGAGCAGGAGGTTAATCAGAACCTGCTGGATCTGGGGACCGTCCACGTCAGCGGATATTTCCTCGCCGGCGCCGGCTTCGGTCTCGATCCGCACCCCCTGCTGATGGGCGTGTTCACGGGCCATGTTGACCGCCTGGTCAAGCAGCGGCCTCAGCGGCTGAAGATGGCGGTCGGTGAGCGCCGGACGGCCGAAGGCCAGCAGGCGCGCGACGATTTGGTCGAGGCGGTCTACCTCCCGAATGGCGCCGGCAATGTCTTCCGGGCTTGCCCGGCCCCTCCTCATGCGGCGGCCGAGCAACTCCAGAGTAAGCTTGATCGAGTTCAGCGGGTTGCGAACCTCGTGCGCCACGCCGGCCACGGCTTTCCCCAGCGCGGCCAGCCGGTCCTGGCGCCGCAATTCGGTTTCTAGCGCTGTACGCCGGGCCGTCATCTGGTTGATGGCCGATGCAATCTGCCCGAAATCCCCGCGGGTTTCCGGGAGCCGGTAATGGAAATCGTCCTCCAGCCGGTGGAGACCCTCGCGGACCGAGGCCACTCCGGACTGCAGTGAGAACCAGATGGACACCAGCCCACCCATTCCCAAAAGGGCCGACAGCACCAGCGCCGCCAGCAGCCACCGCCGCCGCTGCCCCACCGGATCCCGGACCCCGGCCAGCCGTTTCATCGTCCAGGCCACCGCCCTCCCCGTCCGGTCCAGCGCGGCCGCCGCCACCACGATATCGTTGTTCGACTCGGCCTGGCGGGTCACCACGCCGGAGGAACCTTCTGCCGCGGCAAGCACGCCTTCCACAACCGCGCGCTCTTCCGGCGTCAGCGGGACTCCCTCGCGGGAGAAGCCCAAAATCCGGTTCGAATCGTTCATCCGGAAGCCGCCCTCGACTCCCTCGTAGGAACGCATGACCGTTGCCGAGAGGCCGCGCAAGGATATGTCTTGAAGCTTCCACGGCAGCTTGTCCAAGGGATCGTCAGCCGCAAAGGCGGCCCGCTCTTCGAATTGCTGCCGCAGTTCCTGACACGCCGTAGTACACTGCTGCCGGGCCTCTTCCACCAGGCGGCTCTCGGTCCGGGAGATGACGTCACGGACCAGCACGCCGGCCAGGGCCAGCATGGCCACCGAGGCGAGGATGACGATCACGATCTGCGATCGGAAAGAGAACATGATTACAGAGGCGGCGGCTCCGGGATTCGGACCGCGGCCTGGGCCAGGTACTCCAGCGCGCGGGCGATGTAGCTGGCCGCTTCCCCCAGCTTCTTGGCCTTGCAGAACTCCCCCGCGTCGTAAGCTTGCCGCGCCTGCTGATAAAGTGCCCGGGCATAGGTCACGTAAGCCTTGGCCTCCTTCTCCCGGCTCAGCTTGGCGAAGTACTCGGCCTGCTGGACGCGGAAGTAATCGTGCTGGAGATCCAAGGCGGTCTCTCGCCGGTCATCTTCATCGCAGTCGTCGTCATCGTCGGCTTCGTTGGCCTCGAAGACGCGTTGGCTGGCCTCCAGCAATGCGTCGGTGGCGTGCGCAAGCCGGTCAAACCGGTAGTCCTGCTCCCGCGCCCGTTTCGTGCGCTCCAGCAGCACCACCGCTTGCTGATGCAAGTAGATGTTGATATTGGTTGGGTTCTCTTTTCTCAGGCGGCGCTCCAGTTTTTCGGTGAGATCCTCGATCTTTTCTCGCTGCTTCTTCTCCCGCTTGCTTTCGTCGTGATCGGCACGCGCCAGCGGCATGGCCAGCGCCAGGGCCAGCAGCGCGGCGGTGAGCGGTTTTTTCATATCCCTTACTTACTGGGATATCAGAACTGAACCCGAAGCGAAAGCTGGAAACGGCGCGCCGCAGCCGCCGCCACCGGTTTTCCGAAGAACGGGGAGCTCAGGTTCCCAACCATGCGCGTGTAGTTTACGTGGTTCAGCGCATTGAAGGCATCCACCGCCAGCCTGAGCTTCGGGCGCCGGTCGGCCGTCCCGGCGAAGGGCAAGGACAGTTGCTTTGACCAGCGGAGGTCCAGCGTCGCGTTGGCAGGTCCGTTCAGGCTGTTGCGGCGCACTCCAGGCGGGCGGTCATCGCCGCGGCCGTCGTGGTTGTCATCCCGGCCCGTTGTCAGCGAATAAGGCCGGCCGGAAGAGACCGATAGCACCAGGCCAAGATCGAAGAGCTTCGGAATTTGAATGGCGCCGTAGGCCCGGAGACGGTGCCGGCGGTCGTAGCCGGCCCGGGCCCACTCCCGGCTGAGATCGAGGCTGTTCGGCGGAATCCAGTCGGCGCCATCCGTGTCGTTCATCGCCCTTCCCACCCGGTAAACAATCCCCCCGTTAAACAGCCGCGTCAGGTTCCCCCGGAACGTCACCTCGAGGCTGTGGCTCGCCAGCCGACCGCCGGATTCGATCTCCCGCACGATGCCCAGCGCCGGATTCGGCCGCTCGAAACCGGGAGGGACCGGGGCATTGCGGTCGCGCGAGCGATACAGCCGCCGGCCCTGAATGCCGGCGTAGGTGATCGCCAGCGTGGTTTTTGCCCAGAGCTGGCGCTCCACACCGAGGCTGTAGTTCCAAAGGACGGGCGTCTGTAGCTCCGGGGAGAAACGCACCACGCTCGACGGCAGGGCCGTCGCGCCGTCGAGAGTCGGCACCTCCGGGTAGCTCGGATCAGTCAACAGAAAACGGCTGAGGTGGCCGCCGTCGAACAGCAGCACGTCCCGGGGCTCAGAGCTGTCCAGCCCATCGTGGAAGACGCCGCCTCCAGCCCGGAGTACCGTGCGGCGTCCTCGGCCCGGCGCCCACGCCATGGAGAACCGGGGCGCCAGGCTCCCCCGGCCCCCCGGCCAGGCCCAGCGTTCCCAGCGCAACCCGAAGCCCAGCGAAAGGTTGTCGCGCAGGCGCCAGTCGTCCTGGAGGAAGACGGCTGGATTGCCGGTCCAGAACACCACCCGTCCGTCGCCGGCCTGACGGACAAAGGAGTAGGGGCGGCCCGCCAGGTAATCTTCGATAGAAGAGAAGTAGAAGGTGCCGTCCCTGTCCCGCAGGTCATTCCAGCTCCGGCGGTCGATGTCATTCAGATCGACGCCGGCCCGCACGGAGTGCTTCCCCCGGGCCACCGAGATCACGTCTGTCAGCTCGAAGCCGTTCCTGCCTTCGAGCTCGTCCTGCTGCGCGCTCCCGGCGACAAAGGCATCGCTGACCACGATGCGCGGAATCCCATGCACCCGGCTCCGGGTCTGCTCGGTTTTCCGCCGCAGGCGGAACCACAACTGGTTCAGCCATCGGTTCGCGATCACCGCCTGGTGATTGAAGCGAACCTCATGCTCGTCTTCGAAGCCGTCGGCGGCGGTTTCCGGAAGGTTGAAACCGCCCACGTCTTGGTTCCGGGACGATTCGCCGTCGTAGTCGTACTGAAGTGAGTAACGCTGCGCCTCATTGATGATCCGGCTCAGGCGGAAGGACATCTCCTTTTCCCGGTCGGGCTGCCGCACTCGCCCGGTGAGCAACTGCCCGGGCGTGCGCGCGTAAATCACCGGCCAATCATCGTCGCGCACATACTCCCCGGTGAGCAGGAAGAAGGTCTTGCCGCCCCGGGCGAGTGGCCCGGCGAGGTGGCCCTCAACGGTGCGGCGGTATTCGTGCTGGCGAGTGGCCGCAAACGCGTTCCGGGCGATCAGGGGATAGCCCCTCGCCAGCAAGCTCAGGCTGCCATGGAACCGCGGAGTCCCCTGTTGGGTGACCACCTCGATGCGCCCATGTCCGGGGCGGTAATACTCGGCCGAGTACGGGTTCTTGTTGATCCGGATCTCCTTGATGGCGGAGGGCGAAACGCCGAGGCCGTCGGTTTCGACACCATCGACCACCAGGCGGTAACCGGAGGAACCGGTCAGGCCTTCATCGAGGAATCCGGCGGCGGCGCCGAGGAAATCCTGGTCCAGAATGGGCAACGCGTTTAACATTTCACTGTTTACCTCCACCGTGTCCACATTCCCGGCCGGCTCGACCTGGACCTGGGCCGGCGCCCCGGAGACGGTAACCTGCTGGTGCATCGGGGCCACGGCGAGCGTAATCCGCAAAGGTGAACTGGCGGCGCCGACCACCCGTTTCACCACCCGAAAGCCTTTGCGGCGCACCTCAAGCCGGCAGCCGGCTGCCGGCAAGGCGACGAACCGGAAGCTCCCGTCCGCTCCGGTTCGGATGACCGCCGGCGGCCGCGCGGGGCAGCGCAGCGTCAAAACGGCTCCCGCCACGGACGCGCCGGTCGAATCCACAACTTCTCCAACGAGCCCTGCCGGAGACGGCTGGCCGAACAAACTCACGCCAGCGCAGAGGGCAATGAGCACCTGTTTCATCCCCGTCAGGGAACGCACTCCGGAGGCCAAACGTAAGTGCTGGAAAATACAAGCTGTTCAGCGTCCCGGCGGACGAAAACCGTGAGCGGAGCGAACAGCGATTGTGCGAAATCGCCCCGCCCGGCTTCCCGGCACAGCCCGACTCCGCTTCCCCACCCGCGCCACCCTTCCTGGCCGAGCAGCTCACCGGGGAGAGCGCCGGCCCCCGGATGCTTGTCCGTCAGCTTCTCCAGGCGACCGAGGTAGTCTTGCCGTCGCCGGCCGTGTTGCCGCCGATGGCGTGCAGGCGGAAATCGGCGCCTTCGGCCGTGACCGTTGCCTCGACCCAGCCGACCGGTTCCGAATCCTTGAAGTTGTACCCCACGGCCGGAATGTTGACCAACTGAATGCCCTCCCAGGTGTCGAAATGGTACCGGTGCGAGTGGCCGTAAACCACGGCCTTCACCATCCGGCGCGGCTTGATGATGCGGAACATGCGCTCGACATCGAGCAGCGAGCCGTCGCCGTCGTCGAGCGTATGGTGAACGAAAAGCAGCGTCGGCCGGGGCGCGGCTGAAGCCAGGTACGCGTCGAGCCAGGTGCGCTGCGCCTTGCCGAGCAGGCCGGGCACGAAGTTCGCCCTCATCAGCGAGTCGAGCAGAATGAAGCGCACCGGGCCCGCCTCGATCACGCTGACGAACTTGTTCTTGATCGCCGGGTGTTCGCCCGGGTTCTCCGTAAAGGCGGCCAGGAAATTCCGGCGGTCGTCGTGGTTGCCGAGCGCCACGGCGAGGTCGTCGGTGCGTTTCGCTTTCGTATCCAGCAGGTCGAAGATCCGAGTTTCACTCCGGTGTAGAGGATCAGGCTGCGCCATCTCCCGAACATGAGGTCCACGACCGATCGTGTGGTGTCCCCCATTGTCAGCATCTCCCTCTGAGCGGCGGGCCACCGCCGTGTGACGTTGCCGTCACCGCCCCTCGGTCTTTCCCAGAATTCAAGTATCCGCAGCTCTTCGTCCTACGCCGGATTCTTACAGCAGGTCTTCCCAGAATACCGGCGGCGAGCCAAAACAGGCACAGTCATGCTCGCGCTGGCTTGTTTACTAGTCTCGCCGGGAAGTTTTCTTGATCGGCTCCCGCAAGGCGCGCCCAGACCCGGATGTGGAGTTAGAGCGGCGGTCTGAGAACAGCTTGGCACTGTTTCCGGGAATCCGAACGAAAAATTGCTTGTTGATTCGGGGACGCCGTCCACCGGGCAGCGACAGGCGGCCAGATTCTTCCGGGCTCAGAAAAGCTAAGAGGACAGACTTGACGGAGAAGAC
>CAZXVW010000050.1:0-22953 GCA_964644025.1 uncultured Solibacteraceae bacterium
TTCGCCCAGGGATTCCCCGCTCATTCGCGTTTCCCATTCCACGCCGGCCGTCTTGTAGACCATCTTGCCGGCCTCGGCGTAGAGTTCCTGCCCGGGCTTGAGGCGCACGCGGGCCACCTGGAGGTTGTCGCCGTGGATGGTGTAGTCGAGCGGCACGGACAAGGCGGCCGCCGGCGGTTCCGTGCCGGGCGCGACAGGCTGGCCGCAACTGGAACAGAACCGGACGCCTTCGGTAAGCTGCGATCCGCAGTTGGTGCAAAATGGCATAAGTCAATTGTCTCCAGACCGGTATCTTACAATCAATAGAGAAAGCCTCGCCCATGCGGACACGCACTGCTCTGTTGCTGGCACTGTTGTTGACGGCAAATCCCGCCTGGGCACGGCAGCAGACCGTCGTCTGCGGTTCGAGCGCGGACCGGTGGCGGGCGGAACTTCAGCTTCACCGGAAGGCCCGGAAGCTTCGAGAACGGCTTCCGACAGCCATGGGCTTGGCCGCGGCCGGCGAACGGGCCTCAGCAAGAGCGGCTTCCCGCGACGCCGGCGACATCGTCGTGCTGGAGGACGCTGACGGGGTGGTCTCCCGGCGCAACGCGTTCGACCTGGACCGCCGGACGGTGCGCTTCGAGCCGACCGCCGCAGGGGCGTCCCGCTACCGGTTCAGCGTGAGTGACGGCGGATACGACGACGCCGCGGCGGGCGCCGGCACGGTGATTGAGGGGCTGGGGGACGACGACACGCGGCGGTTCAACCTTCCGTTTCCTTTTCCGTTCTTCGGGCAGACGTACCACGCCATCTTCGTGAACTCGGACGGGAACCTGACCTTTGGCGCCGGGGACACGGAACTGGACCGCTCGCTGGGGCGAATGACAGCCGGGCCGCCCCGGATCGCCCCGCTATTCCGCGACCTGGACCCGGGCCGCGCGCTGGACGGCGTGCGGGTGCTCGTGCAGCCGACACGATTCACGGTGAGCTGGGTGTCGGTGCCCGAGTACAGCAGCTTCGGCGCCGGGCCGTTGCAGACCTTCCAGGTGCGCCTGTTTGCGGACGGGCGCATCGAACTGGCCTACAACGGCATCACGACGAGCACGGCCGTGGTGGGGATCGCCCCGGGAGGGCTCGCGGGTGCCACGGCGGTGGTCTCGTTTTCCGAAGGTAGCAACGAGGAATTCACGGCGGCGATCGTGGAGCGGTTCACGAGCCTTCGCGAGGTGGACATCGTGCTGGCGGCGCAGAAGTTTTACGAAACACACGACGACGCCTACGATTACCTGATCATCTACAACGATCTGGGCGTCGCCGCCGCGCCCGGGGCCATCGCCTATGAAGTCACGGTCCGGAATCACCGCTCCGGCTATGGCGACCGGCAGGTCGACGTTGGGGCGGAGTTCGGCTCGCCGAGCCGGCTGCAGGCCGTGTTGAACATGGGACCGCTCAGCCAGTACCCGGTGGATCCGGATGCCGCCGTGCCCGGACGAGCGGTGGCCGGCGACACGCCGCTGACGATTCTCGCTCACGAAGCCGGGCACCTGTTCCTGGCCTACGCCAGCATCCGCGACCCAAACCGGCCGGAGGCCCGGCCGATGCTGGGCCGGCAAAGGGCGCACTGGAACTTTTCCTTCAATTCGGAGGCGTCGCTGCTGGAGGGCAACCGGATCTGCGACCGGGAGCGGACGCCCGATCAGTGCCCGCCGGCGCCGCCGTCCGGCCGCTTCGTTACGACCGCGACGGTGGAGGGCTACTCGCCCTTGGACCAGTACCTGATGGGATTCCGTCCGTGGTGGGAGGTGCCGGACACCTTCCTGGTGGAGAACTCAACGGCCGGCGATCCCAGCCGGCAGCCCCAGGCGGGCGTCGCTTTCGACGGGCAGCGGCGCGACATACGCATCGAGGAGATCATCGATGCCGAGGGCCGGCGAACGCCGGATTACCGGGTTTCCCAGCGGCGCTTCCGGTTCGCCTTCCTATTGATTGTGGCCGCCGGGAGTGAACCCTCGGCAGCCGCGCTGGAGCAGATTGACCGGTACCGGCGCGAGTTTGAGGAGTTTTATCACCAGGCTTCGGGCGGGCGCGCGTGGGCGGAGACCCGGCTGGAGCGCGCCCTGCACCTGTCGGCATTTCCGGCGGCGGGCCTGCTGCTGGGCAGCGCGGGCAGGGCCACGATCTCGATTGAGCATCCGGCAGCGGGCCGGCTTGATGTGCTGCTGAGCAGCCGTGAGGGCGCGGTGCAGATCCCGGCCGGCGTCACGATTCCGGCCGGTGAAACTACGGCCTCGGTGCCGATGACCGGGGTGCGGGCGGGTGTGGACGAAATCACGGCGGAAATCCCCGGCAGCCTCTACCAGCGCGCCACCGCCAAGATCGAGGTGCTGGCCTCAGCTTCGGCGTTGCGCCTGGTGGCAGTCAGTGGCGATAAGCAAGTTGCCGTTGCGGGGCAGCCGCTGCCCGAGCCGGTGGTGGTGCGGGCAACCGACGTCAACGAACTTCCCTTCCCCGGGCTCCGTCTGTCGGCCCGGGCCAGCGGTTCCGGGACCGTGGTCCCGGGCGAGGCGACTACGGATGCATCGGGACAGGCGAGCTTCACGTGGACGCCAGGACCGGGCCCGGTCAACGAACTCATGGTAACGGTGGCCGGGATGGCGGACGGTCCAACGCTCACGGTTTCCACCACCGGAGCGCCGGTTTTCGCAGCCGGAGGAGTGGTGAATGCCGCCTCCTTCGCGGCGCCGGTTTGCCCGGGAGCGCTGGCGACGCTGTTCGGGGTGAACCTGGCGGCCGGCGCGACGGCCGTCGCTGATCTCCCGCCGCCCACCGAACTGGCCGGCGTGCGGGTGCTGGTGAACGGCAACCTGGCGCAACTTCTGTACGTGAGCGACCGCCAGATCAACTTCGTCGTGCCGCCATCGGTCGCGCCCGGCACAGCCAGCCTGGTGGTTTCGACTCCCCTTGGCATGACACCCGTGGTCCCGATTCCCCTGGCCGAAGTTTCGCCGGGCGTATTCGTGCTGCCCCAGACAGGCCTGGGAGCAGTTGTCGTAGCAGGCACCGGGAAAACCACCGCGGAAAGACCGGCGGCGGCGGGAGAGTTTCTGGAAATCTACTGCACCGGACTGGGACCGGTGCAACCGCTGGCGGCCAATCCCGAACTCAGCGAAACGGTGCTCAAGCCGCGGGTTTCGATTGCCGGCACCCCGGCGCAGATCCAGTTCAGCGGCCTGGCGCCGGGTTGGTTCGGACTGTACCAGGTAAATGTCCGCGTGCCGGCCGGGCTGCCCTCCGGCAGGCAAGAACTGTCGCTGTCAATCGGGGAGAGGGAGGCCAACGAAGTGTTGATCGAGGTGAGGTAGCGGCAGCGGGTTGAGCCGGCCGCGCGTCCGGCCAACCGCGCCGCGCCGCCGGTGTGCACAGCTATGCCGCGCTATAATAAGGGTTTGTCGCCTTCAGCAGGACAGTGGAGGTGTGTATGCACCTGAGCGTGAGTCAGTTGGAACGGGAGAAGGTACGCTTCGATATCACCTATCCCCCGGAGCGAATTGATCTTTCCGGTACGAAGTTTCGACAGGTGACCGGCTTGCGCGTCACTGGAATTGCCGAACTGGCCGGTGGAAGCGAGGAAATCCGTGTCCATGGCCATATTACGGGCGAACTGGAAGGCGAGTGCGACCGGTGTCTGGAGGTGGCGCTGCTGGCGGTCGACAGCGATTTCGACCTGTACTACCGGCCCGCGGCAACGGCTTCGGTAGCGCCGGAGATGGAAATCGACGACGGCGAAAGCGAGATCGGTTATTACGAGGGCGACGGAGTCGAAATAGCCGACGTCGCGAGGGAGCAAGTGCTGCTGTGGCTTCCGATGCAATGGGTTTGCCAGGCCGACTGCAAGGGTATTTGCCCTATCTGCGGGCAGAACCGCAACCGGGTGCCCTGCAACTGCCAGCAGCAGGCGGTAGACGATCGCTGGTCGGTCCTTCGCCATTACCACCCGGAGGCGAAGTGAGCCGCGCGGAGGCGGCCACGCCCCGGCAACAAATACAATTTCAGGTAAGGAACAGGAAATGCCGAATCCAAAACGCAGACATTCGAAGAGAAGAACGAGCACGCGGCGGGCCCACGACGGGCTGAAGAAGCCGGCCCTGGCGACCTGCCCGGACACGGGCCTGCCCAAGATGCCCCACCGCGTCTCTCCGCACACCGGCAAATATAAGGGTCGCGAGGTGATCGAGGTACCGGAGACCTGACGGTTCGGAGCCTGAGCGATGGTGACCGTTGCTGTTGACGCCATGGGAGGGGACAACGCCCCGAGGACCGAGGTCGACGGGGCTGTGGCCGCCGTGAAGTCTTACGACGTCAAAGTGATCCTGGTGGGCCGGGAGGAGATGCTCCGCGAGGAACTCGGGCGGACTGATGGAGCCGCCCACCTGCCGATCGAAGTGGTCCACGCCAGCGAGCGCATTACTATGGAAGACAACGCGGCGAAGGCGCTGCGCACCAAGCGCGACAGCTCCATCCGGGTGGCATCCCGCCTGGTCCGGGACGGCTTGGCCCAAGGCCTGGTTTCAGCCGGCAACACGGGCGCGGTGATGGCGACGGCGAAGATGGTCCAGGGGATGGTTCCCGGAGTGGACCGGCCGGCGCTGGCCTCGGCGCTGCCGACGATCAAGGGGACGCCGGTGGTGGTGATGGACGTGGGCGCCAACGTCGACTGCACGCCGCGCATGCTGGTGCAGTTCGCCGTGATGGGCGAGATCTATTCCCGGGTGATCCTGCGCCGCGAGCGGCCGCGCGTGGGGATTCTCTCGATCGGGGAGGAAGAGCACAAGGGCAACGATCTGACCCGGAGCGCGACGCCGCTGCTGAAAGGCCTGCCCCTGAACTTCATCGGCAACGTCGAGGGCCGGGACGTCTATTCCGGGACGGCGGACGTCATCGTCTGCGACGGGTTCGTGGGCAACGTGATGCTGAAGGCAAGCGAAGGGCTGGCGGATGCGATTCGCCACATGCTGCGCCACGCGCTGAGCGCGTCGCTGACGCGAAAGGCCGGCTACCTGCTGGCCCGCCGCGCCTTCGCGGAGTTCAAGAAACAACTTGACTATTCCGAGGCCGGGGGGGCTCCTCTGTTGGGCGTGAAAGGCGTGTGCATTATTTGCCACGGTTCCTCGAACGCCAACGCCGTGAAGAACGCCATCCGGGTGGCGGCGGAGTTCGCCGCCGGCCAGGTGAACCTTCAGATTGAAGAGGAGTTGCGCCGCTGGTCCGCGCTGCAACTGGCGGCCAAGGTCAACTGAAGTGCAAATCCGGCAACGTCTCGCCATGGCGGCGCTCCTGCTGGCCGGCGTGGCGGCTCCGGCACAACGGCTGGATCCAGCGAAATGGAAGCTCACAGTCCAAGAGCCGGCGGTCCCTCCGGGCGCCACGGTTCATGCTCGCCTGCACGTGAAACTGGAACCCGGCTGGCACCTGTATTCCCCGACTACGCCCGCCGGCGGGCCCATCCCGACGACCATCGAAGTCGCTGAGAATCCAGCCATCGAAAGCTACGAATTGTACCAGCGCCCCCCGGTAAGGCGCTTTGATCCGAATTTCCAGATTGAAACGGAGACCTACGAGGAGGAAACCGACTTCCTGCTGGCAGTGAAGTTGGCCGAGGAGGCGAGCGCCGGGCGCGTCGAGTTGACCGCCAGGGTACGTTACCAGCTCTGCGATGACAAACAGTGCCTGCCGCCAAAGCGGAAGACGGCGTCGGCCATGCTGCGGATCGATCCCGCGGCGCGGGTTCCGCCGGGCGCCGTGCCGGCGGGATTCATAGCCGCGCGCCCGGGCGCCGGCGCAGAAGCGGAACCGGCCGGGGCAGCCGCCAGTGGTTCCCCGGGCGTGCCAGAAGCCGGCGGCGGGGGCGGCCGGCAAGGCCTGACGGCCTTCCTGCTGGTGGCGTTCGGTTTTGGCCTGGCCGGCATCTTCACGCCTTGCGTGTTTCCGATGATTCCCATCACGATGTCGTACTTCCTGAAGAAGGAAGCCGGCGGGCGGCGGGAGAGCATAGTGCAGGCAGTGGTCTTCTGTGGCGGGATCATCGTGCTGTTTTCCACGCTCGGGCTGATCACGACGGCGATTCTCGGGCCGTTCGGGGTGGTGCGGCTCGGGTCGAATCCGTGGGTGAACGGTTTTATCGCGCTGGTTTTCCTGCTGTTCGGACTGAGTCTGCTGGGCGCGTTTGAGATTGCGGTGCCATCCGGCGTGCTGACCCGGCTGAACGCGGCCTCGGGCCGGGGCGGTTATCTCGGCACGCTGCTGATGGGGCTGACGTTCTCGCTGGCGGCCTTCGCCTGCGTGGGACCCTTCGTCGGAACGCTGCTGGCGGCCTCCATCCAGGGCGGCGCATTGCGGCCGCTGTTCGGCATGCTGGCATTTGCCACCGGACTGGCGGCGCCGTTCTTCTTCCTGGCGCTGTTTCCGGCTTACCTGCAGCGCATGCCGAAGGCCGGGAACTGGATGGTGCGGGTCAAGATCGTGCTGGGCTTCGTGATCCTGGCCGCGATGCTGAAATACTTCAGCAACGTGGACCAGGTGCTGGGATGGGGGCTGCTGAGTCGCGACCGGTTCCTGGCGGCGTGGGTCGTGCTGTTTGCGGCGGCCGGGCTCTACTTGCTGGGCTTTCTGCACCTGGAGGGTGTGGAACCAGACCAGAAGGTGGGAGTGGCGAGGCTGCTCACCGGGCTGGTGTTCCTGGTTTTCGCCGCGAGCCTGATTCCCGGCATGTTCGGCGCCCGACTGGGCGAGCTGGACGCTTATGTGCCGGCACCCGAGCCGGGCCGGAGCCTGATTTCGGCCGGGCAGGGCCAAGAGCTGAACTGGATGAAGAACCAATACCGGGAGGCGCTGGCGGCGGCGCGGGCGGAAGGGAAGCTGGTGCTGGTCAATTTCACCGGCTACGCCTGCACGAACTGCCATTGGATGAAAGCCAACATGTTCCCCCGGCCGGAAATCGCGAGCGCGTTGAGCCGGTTCATCCGGGTGGAGCTTTACACCGACGGCACCGATGAAGCCTCAGCCCAAAACCAGACGCTGCAGGAAGAGAAGTTCGCCACCGTCGCCATTCCTTACTACGCGATTCTGGACCCGGAGGAAAACATCATCGCGACCTTCGCGGGGCTGACCAGGGACCCGGAAGAATTCCTCGCGTTCTTGCGCACCCCCGCGGCCGGCTCCCCGGTCCCGTGAGCCAGCGGCCGCCGGCTCACCGCTGCGTGTACCGCGCCAGGTATAGTTCTGAAGCCAGGTTTTCCGTCTGGCGCGCGTAGTCCCGGAGCCACTCCTGCCGTGCCCGCTCCTTCAGCCGCTCGAGCAAGCGATGCTGGCGCCTGGCTTCCACCAGCCGTTCCCGCTGGCTGGCAATCCTTTGCCGGAGTTCAGCGGCTTGCGAGGCAAAGCGCGCCTGCTGGCGTTTGGCATAAAGCCGAAACTCGTCCAGGCGGGCCAGTTGCCGCGCCTCGATTGGCCGCTGCGCGGCGGCCGCTAACTGGAACTCCCGTTCGGCGGCGCGAAGCCGGTCCTGGAGTTCGGCCGCGGCCTGCTCGAGGCGGCTGAGTTCATCAAGCAGCTTCCGCAGCCGGGCCTGTTCCACTTCGAGCTGGCTCTGGCGCCAGGCGCGGACCTGCTCGAGCGGGAACCGGAAACGCTTCATTGCCCGCCCGCCTTGTCCGGTACGCTAACCAGCGAGCAAAGGTGTTCCAACGTCTCATCGAACGGGCTGGTCTCGTCCGGCTTCTGGCGTAAGAACTCGAGCAGTTTCGGGCGTAGTGCAATGGCGGCGTCGAGTTCCGGGTTCGTGCCGGCGGCATAGGCACCGAGGTTAATCAGGTCTTCGGAGCGCTGGTAGGTGGCGAGTGCTTCCCGCACCCGTTGCGCCGCCTCCAGTTGCGCGGGCGTGGAGACCTTCGGCGCCAGGCGGCTCACCGATTGCAGAATGTCAATGGCGGGATAATGCCCGGCGGCGCCGAGCTCCCGCGAAAGCACGATGTGGCCGTCGAGGATGGCCCGCACGGCGTCCGAGATGGGTTCATTGAAGTCATCGCCTTCCACCAGGACGGTGAAGAATCCGGTAATGGAGCCGCGGCGAAAGCGGCCGGCCCGTTCGAAGATGCGGGGCAAGAGGTTGAACACCGATGGGGTGTAGCCTTTCTGGCTCGGCGGCTCTCCCGCCGCCAGGCCGATCTCGCGCTGGGCCATGGCCAGGCGGGTTACCGAATCCATGACCAGCAGCACATCGGCCCCCTGGTCGCGGAAGTACTCGGCTACGGCGAGCGCCACGAAGGTGGCGCGGAGCCGGAGCGGGGCCGGGCGGTCCGAGGTGGCCACCACGACCACCGAGCGGGCCAGCCCCTCTGAACCGAGGTCCTGTTCGATGAACTCGCGCACCTCGCGGTTGCGCTCTCCGATCAAGCCGATGACGTTGACGTCGGCGAAGCTGTGGCGGGCCATGGAACCGAGCAGCGTGCTTTTGCCGACGCCGCTGCCACCGAAAATACCGATTCGTTGTCCCTTCCCGCATGGCAGCAGGCTGTCAATGGCCCGGATGCCCGTGACCAGCGGCTCCCGGATGTTCTCCCGCTCCAGCGGGCCCGGCGGCTGCCGGTACAGATCGTAGGCTGTTTCGGCCGCGACGGGACCCCGGCCGTCGATCGGCTGCCCGAAGCCGTCCAACACCCGGCCCATGAGCGCTGGGCCCACCGGCACCGCCGCGTCCTGCCGGCGGGCCACAATCACATCACCGGCCTGCAGTCCGCCGGTCTCCTCGAGCGGCATGGAGAGCACCCGGCCGTCACGGAAACCGATCACCTGGGTGCGGATGCGCCGGCCGACCGCCGTGTGGATCTCGCAGAAATCACCGACGGCGGTGGACGGGCCCTGGGATTCCACCAGCAGACCGACGATCTGGGTTACCCGGCCGGTCCAGCGGAACGGATTGACCCGGCCGACCACGTTCAGGTAAGCGTCCAACGGAAAAGCTTCGTTCTCGCTCATGGTCACCGCCGCGCGAGGTCCGCAAAGCCGCGCTCGATTTCCGCCAGTTGCGTTTCCACCGACGCATCCAGCGACCCGCGCTCGGTCTCGACGACAACGCCGCCGCGCTCGAGGTCACGATCGGCAACGATCTCAAGCTTGTCGGGAAACCGGCGGGAATCGAGCGATCGCTCGAGCAGGGGCACGTCGTCCGGATGGACGCGGATGCGGAGCACTTCTCGTGCGTCCACCTGCTCCAGAGCGGCCTTGACGATTCCCAGAATGGCGCCGGGGTCCGCGGTGAGTTCCCGCCGGAGCACGCGCCGGGCGATAGCGACCGCCAGCGAGACGAGCTGCTTTTCCGCTTCATGGCGCAGCCTCCGGCGAAGCTGGGCCAGTTCCTCGATCTGGGTCGCCAGACGGTCCACCGCCTCGCGAAGCGGCGCTTCGAGTTTCCGGGCCGTCTCCTGCTGGCCTTGCTGGTAGCCGGCCTGGCGGGCCCGCTCTTCGCGAGCGGCCATTTCCGATTCCAGGCGGGCGAGTTGCGCCTCCAGCGCCGCCTCGCCGGAGCCAGACTGACCGCCGGCGCCAGCCGCCGCATTGGAGGGTGCCCAACCGGACTCGCCGCCGGCCTGCTGCCAGACGATGGACATCGCGCGCCCGGCTTCCTCGCCGGTGATGATCTTACACGACATACTGCTCACCCACCGAGCCCTTCAGACTGATGACCCCCTCGGCCTCCAATTGCCGGACGATGGCGATAATCTGCTGCTGCGCCGCCTCCACTTCCTTGATCTTGACCGGCCCGAGCGCCTCCATGTCCTCTCGCAACATTTCCGCGCCCCGCTGCGACATGCACTCCAGGAAGTGGTCTTTCAACCGGTCACTGGTTCCTTTGAGAGCCACTGTCAGCAACTTCCGGTCCACGCGGGCGAGCACTTCCTTGATTCCCTCCTGGCTGAGCAGCAGCATGTCTTCAAACACAAACATCAGGTGACGGATGGTTTCCACCAGTTGCGGCTCCGCTTCCTCAATGTTGTCCAGTATTTCCTTACTGGTGGCGGAGTCGAGCCGGTTCATCATCTCAGCAACGGCCCGGACGCCGCCGTAGGACTCGCGGCTGAACTCGCCGAGAGCTTTCAGTTTCTCGCCGATGACCCTGGCGATTTTCGTCACGACCTCGGGAGAGATCTGTTCCAGGTGAGCCATCCGCAAGGCCACGTCGGCCCGTATCTCGGGTGGCAGGGAGAACAGTAAGGCGGCAGCCTGGGACGGGTTCAAGTGCGACAGAATCAGGGCAATGGTTTGGGGATGCTCGCTGTGAATGAACTTGGCCAGTTGCTGCGGGTCGGCCTTCTGCAGCTCATCGAAGCTGATCGCCTCAGTCCCCAGCGCCTTGATCAGACGGTCCAACAATTTCTGCGCGTGCTCGGGCCCGAAAGCGTTCATCAGCACCTTCCGTGCATAATCGACGCCGCCTTTGATGACGTAGCTGTGGGCCAGTTGCATCTGGTAGCATTCTTCCAGGACCTTTTCGGCCTGTTCGGGCGGAACGGCATCCATCCGGGCCACTTCCCGGCTGATCAGCTCGATTTCGGATTCCTGCAGGTGCTGGAGAACTTCCGCGCTGGCCTTTTCGCCGAGGGCGACGATCAGGATCGCTGCTTTCCTGACCCCGGGAAGCCGCTCTTCGGAAGGGACGTTCTTGATCATGCGGGGCTAGCCTCCCTCCTCCAACCAGGTCCGAATCAGTTTGGCCATCGCGGCGGGATCTTTCTCGGCCTCCTCGGCGATGTGTTTGGTAAGAACCTCGGTTTTCTTGGTCTTCACCGGCGGAGCCTTCAGCGACTTCAGCGCCTCCTGCTCGAGCTGGGCCTTCAGCGCGGCCTGCTCGGCGAGCTTTTCTTCCATCTTGGAGGCGACGGCTTCGCCCTCTTCGATCTCGGGAACGCTGCGCTCGGCTTCCGGCAGGGCCTGTTCGGCGGCGACCATGGTCAGCCGCTTGCGGCGCCTGGCTGCGCGGAGGAACAGGAACGCCACGACCATGACCAGAGCCAGCGCAGCCGCGGCGCCAACGCCGGCCAGCAGGAGAACCTGCCGGTTCTTGAGCAGTGGTTGCAGCCAGGAAGGCAGGGGGATTCCCAGCGGGGGGGGCGTGGGCGGCGGGTTCTCCGGCGGACGCCAGTTCAAGGTGGATTCAAACGGGAGGCTCTCGACGATGAGCTGGTCGCCCCGGTCGAGCTGCAGGCCGGTGGCGCCAATCACCAAATCGCGGATCGCCTTGATCTTTTCGGCCGACGGCGCCACCAGCGCCCGCTTCGCATTCTCACCTTCGCCTTCCCAGTGAACTTCATAATCCACCAGCAACGACACCGAAATCCGCTTGATGTCACCCTGGGGGAGCCGCACGCGCCGCACGGTGCGGCTGGATTGATAAGCGACATTTTCGCTGCGCCGCGTGTAACCGTTGGCGCTGAGGGCAGGGCGCGCAGCGGGCCGGGGCAGATTGGAGGCGGTGCCGGGAACACCGGAGGCCACCGGGACGCCGCTGGCGTCCTCGATCCGTTCGGAACTGGTCATCACCGAACGCGTCGGGTCAAAGATCTCCTCGCTCTGTTCCCCGGAAGTGAAATCACACTCCACGGTGACGCCGGCCCGGAACCCGTCCGGACCCAACAGGGGCTCCAGGGTGGAATTGATCTTGGCCAGCAGGTCCTTTTCGATGCTCTGGCGGTATTCCAAGGTAGCCTCGGAAGGTTCCGGGCCACCGAGCGTGCCCTGCTTGTGCGGGCGCATCAACAGGTTGCCCCGCATATCCAGAACGGAGACCGAATCCGGCTCGAGACCCTCGACCGCGCTGGCAACCAGGTGACACAGCGCTTGGACGTTCTCCGCAGTAAGGTGAACGCCAGGCCGGAGCTTCACCATGACGCTGGCCTTGGCCGGGCGGCGGGACTCCAGGAATACGGAATCCTTGGGCAGGGTGATGTGAACGCGGGCCCGCTCGACGCCATCCATCGCCATTACCGACCGCTCCAGCTCGCCTTCCAGCGCCCGGTGGTAGTTGACCTGTTCGGCGAAATCGGTGGCGCCGAAATTGGTCTGATCGAATAGCTCAAAGCCGATCCGGCCGGTCTCCGGCAGTCCCGCGGCGGCCATGGCGAGGCGCGTCTCGGCCACCTGGGCCGAAGGAACCAGAATGGTGGCGCCGGCGTCGGTCACCCGGTAGGGAATGCCGCGTTCTTGCAGGCGGCTGACCACGTGCCCGGCGTCTTCCGGGGCCAGGCCGGTGTACAAGGGGCGGAAATCCCGCTCGCGGCTCCAGCGGGCCAGCCCCCACAGGCCCAGTGAGACGAGCGCGGCGGCCGCCACCAGCGATACCTTCTGCCGCCAGGACAGGCTGGCAATCAGTCTCTTCAGCTCATTCATCGGGTTTGCACAAAGCCGAAGCCGGGACTTTCAACCAGCGGCCGCCCCCGGCTCAGACCTGCATGCGCATCACCTCCTGGTAAGCCTGGACGACCTTATTCCTGGCCTGGAGGAAGAACTCGAAGGCCAACTCGGCCTGCTGGGTGGCCAAGGCCACGCGATGGAGATCCTCTTCCTCGCCGGAAAGAAACTTCTCTACGCTCTCATTCGCCGTCCGCCGGAACTTTTCGACTTTCTCAATGGCGTCGGTGAGCACCTGCTGAAAGTCGCCCCGGCCGGCGCGCTGTTCGCCGGCCAGCTCCGGCATCCGGACGGGGGAAACAGCCGTGGAAGGACCGTTAAGGTGAATTGGAGACGACATTGATTACTCTCCCGCCAGCTCCCGGCTTACCGCAGCAAGTCAATGGAGCGGTGAATCATGTCCTTGATGGCCGACATCGCCGAGACGTTGGCCTGGTAGCCGCGCGCGGCGCTGAGCAGGTCCACCATGTCCTCGGCCGGGTTGACGCGCGGGAAGGCCACGTAGCCGGCCTCGTCGGCGTCCGGATGGCCGGGCAGGTAGCGCATGACGGGCTCCCGGTCATCCACGATGATCTCGGAGACCCGGACTCCGGTACCCCCGGAGCCCAGTTCGCGCCACAGTGCCCTCTGGAAGGGCGAGGGTTGCTCTTCGGTGGTGAAGACCACGTCCTTTCTCCGGTACGGCCCCCCTTGAGGCGTCCGGGTGGTTTCGGCGTTGGCCAGATTCTCGACCAGGATCTGCGCCCTGATGCGCTGCGCCGCCATGCCCGAGGCGCTCACCGACATCGACGAAAACAAGCTCATCGGCTCTTACCTACCTTCCCGGATGGCCTCGCGGACAGCCTGAATTTGGGCCCGCAACAGGTTCGAAGCCACGCTAAACCTCAGGGCGTTCTCCGCCAGCAGGCGCGCCTCACGGTCCACATCGACATTATTGCCGTCGTTCTTGCTCGGCAGTCCCCGGACCTCGACGACCTCCGGGCGCGAATTCGCAGCCGCTCTCATGAATTCACGGTGGAAATCAATATCCCTGGTCTTATAACCCGGCGTATCCACGTTGGCAATATTCGAAGCGACTAGCTTCTGCCGCGCGGCCAGCAGGTCCATGTAGCATTCCAGCTTCGACGCGATGCCATCCAACATCTCACCCGGATGCAGGCACGTCGATTGCCAGATCCCACCAGGGGAGAAACCGGGCGCAAAGCGGCCGCACCGGCGCCAACGAATTGTCAAATGGCGAAACAATGGCGCCGCGCCGACCGGGGCGGACCCCCGGCCAGTACCGCTCAGCCCGGATTGCCCGCCAGGGTGTGCCCCGGCGTGAGCCAGCGCCAGCAGGCGCTAGTACAGCGCCGGGTAGGCTCGTTTCATCTCGGCGGCGATCTCCAGGGCCGTTCCAATTTGAAACACCGGTCCCGTTCCAATGCCGGGGCACAGCGCGGCGGTCTCCCTCCAGACGTCGCGGTCCTCCACCAGTTCGGGCCAAAAAGGAAACAGGCGGCACTGAGTGGGCTTCACCGGGTGGATCCGGCAGCCATCGGCGGCGAGAAAGTAGCACTGGGAGCGGCGCGGCTTGCGGAGGCGCAGCCGGTGGCGGGTCCGGTAGACATAGCGCGCCTCGAAATCACCGGCGCTGATATGAAGGAAGGAGGCGATGCGGCGGAGGTCGCGCTCGGTAATGTAGACGAAGCCGGGAACCCTGCAGCAGTTGGTGCAACCCGGGCGGCAGGCGAAGCGGAGACCACCCATCAAGGACATAATACGACGCCGAGGCGGGCAGCACCGCCGGTAATAGGGTATATTCGGACTGATGACGGGCCGGGTCTGACCGCCGGCCGAGGCCAGAGGAGGCCGCCAGCAGTTGCGCGGGGCCCGGCGGCTGATCATCGCGGCAACGCTCATGACAAAATGGAGAAGCATCGTGAAACAGATCCGGTCCCGCCGATCCGTTCTTCGTTCCGCCGCCGGCCTGGTAGGCGGTTTCGCTGCCACCGCAGGGAGTGCTGAGACCACGCCCGGAGACACACACTTGCCGACGGTGCACTTCGGCCAACATGAAGTCACGCGCCTGGTATGCGGCTCCAATCCTTTTTACGGCTACTCGCATTTCAACCGCCTGTTCAGCCGGCACATGATCGAATGGATGACACCGGAACGCGTGATCAGCGTCCTGAAGCAGTGCGAACGCAACGGGATCGGCAGTTGGCAAACGGGCTGCAGAGAACGCAACTACTCTGACCTGCAGCGCTACCGGGCCGAGGGAGGCAAGATGAACGTCTTCTTCCTGGCCCACGGGGGCATGGTCCGGGATGTGAAGCAGATCCGGACAGCCGCGAAGTTCGGCCCGGTTGGGATTGCCTATCACGGCGGCGTCACCGACGCGAAGTTCCGGGACGGCCGGATGGAGGAAGTTCATGACTTTCTCAAAACGGTGCATGATGCCGGCGCGCTGGCGGGCATCTCCTGCCATAATCCGGCGGTAATCGAGTACGTTGAGGACAAAGGCTGGGAAGTGGACTACTATCAGGCCTGTTTCTACCGGGTGACGCGCACGCACGAGGAGATCGTCCGGGAGCTGGGCGAAGCGCCGGTGGGCGAACTGTACCTGGAAAGAGACCCGGAACGAATGACACGGGTGATCCGCCAGACCCGCAGGCCCTGCCTCGGGTTCAAGATTCTTGCGGCGGGGAGAAAAACAGACAGCCGGGAACAGGTGGCTGCGGCCTTCCAGTTCGCCTTTTCCCATATCAAACCCACCGACGCGGTTATCGTCGGCATGTACCCGCGCTACAGCGATCAGGTGCGCGAGAACGCGGATCTGGTGCGGCGGATCGCGCGCGAGATCAGTTAACCCGCCCGCAGCGAGGGCGGACGCGCCCGCAGTTGGCAGCACGGAAGCCGGCGCCGGGGCGTATGAAATGACAGGGAGGTGAAGATGAGAACCATCGGACGCATTGCGGTCTGCGGCGCGCTGCTGCTGGCAGGTGTCGCAGGTTACGCTCAGGAGGCGAAGAAGCAGGCCGCGCAGGAAGCCGCGAAAGCCTGGCTAGCGCTGGTGGACGCGGGCAAGTACGCCGAGAGCTGGGAGGAAGCGGCGTCCCTGTTCAAGGACGCCGTTCCCAAGGCAAAGTGGGAAGCGATGGTGGCCGCAGGGCGCAAGCCCCTTGGGGAACTGAAATCGCGGCACCTGTCCTCGGCGCGTTACACGACGGAGATGCCCGGCGCACCGGATGGCGAGTATGTCGTTCTCCAGTACCGGGCCTCGTTCGCCAACAAGAAGTCAGCCACTGAGACCGTGACGCCCATGCTGGACAAAGACGGCCGCTGGCGGGTTTCGGGCTACTTCATCCGGTAGGATTGTGACATGAAGGTGTACGAAATCGAGCAAGCAGCCGGCATTGACGCCTTGCGGTTGACCGAGCGAGCGGAGCCGAAGCCCGGCCCAGGCCAGGTGCTGGTTACTATCAAGGCGGTTTCGCTGAACTACCGGGACCTGGTGGTGGTCAAAGGCGGTTACGGGCGGGGGCTAAAGCTGCCGCTTGTTCCGGCCTCGGACGCGGCCGGCGAGGTGACCGCGGTGGGTGGGGGTGTAACGCGCGTGCGGCCGGGCGACCGGGTAGCGGCGATCTTCATGCAGTCCTGGGTGTCCGGACGC
The DNA here is from genome assembly GCA_964644025.1 of uncultured Solibacteraceae bacterium. GTDB lineage: Bacteria > Acidobacteriota > Terriglobia > Bryobacterales > Bryobacteraceae > CAZXVW01. The sequence continues at coordinate 16,100 of CAZXVW010000050.1, forward strand.
CTGGATGCAGCCGGCGCGGCCTCGGCGCTGGGAGGCGCCATCGACGGGGTGCTGGCCGAGCAGGCCGTATTCGGCGAGCAAGGCCTGGTGCGGGTGCCGGAGCACCTGAGCTGGGAGGAGGCGGCCACGCTCCCCTGCGCGGCCGTGACCGCCTGGAACGCGCTGGTGGTCAGCGGGGGGATTCAGCCCGGCGATACGGTGTTGACGCTCGGCTCCGGCGGGGTTTCCGTTTTTGCGTTGCAGTTTGCGAAACTCTCGGGCGCCAAGGTCATCGCAACATCTGGCAGCGATGAAAAACTTGCGACATTAGAATCACTTGGCGCTTCGCACCTCATCAATTACAAGAAGACTCCGCAGTGGAGCAAAGCGGTACGGGAAGCCACCGGGGGTGAGGGCGTGGATCACGTGGTCGAGGTGGGCGGCGCCGGAACGCTCGAGCAAAGCCTACGCTCGGTTCGCCTGGGTGGCACGGTGAACCTGATCGGGGTACTGGCCGGCCGGGGTGAGTTCAATCCCAACTGGATTTTCATGAAAAACATCCGGGTCCAGGGCATCTACGTGGGTTCCCGGGAGATGTTCGAAGCGATGGCGCGGGCGATCGCCGTCAACCGGCTGCACCCGGTCATTGACCGGGTATTCGCCTTCGAGCAAGCACGGGAAGCCATGCATTACTTGGAATCGGGCGCCCACCTGGGCAAGGTGGTCATTCGGGTATAAAAGCGAGCGCCCTTTGCCTGACCGCCGGCCGGCGGGTACGATACAGGATGATGCGATGGTGCCTCATCGTGGGGCTGCTGGCGCTGGGCGCCTGTTCCCTCCAGCCCGAAATGCCGGCGTTACCGGATCGGGAAGCGCTGCCGCTGGGCGCGGAAGTGGATTCGGCGTATGAGAAGGTGGTCGCCCACCCGCGGGAGGCCGAAGCCAACGGAAAGCTGGGGATGGTTCTCCACCGGCGGGACAATTACGCCCTGGCGGAAATCCTGTACCACCGGGCGTTCCTGCTGGAGCCGGGGGCGTTTCGCTGGATTTACTACATCGCGGAAGCGCAGGCTTCCCAGGACAACTACGACGCGGCGGTAGCAACCCTGCGCCACGCCCTGCGCCAGGATCCTTCCTATGTACCGGCCAAATTGCGGCTGGCCGAGTTGACCTTCCGGATGGGAAACCTGGTGGAGAGCGAACAGATCTACCAGCAATTGACGGGAAACGAGGAAGCCGCGGCGACGGCCAACTACTGGCTGGGCCGGATTGAGGCCCGGCAGGGGCATCCGGAGGAGGCGATGGAATTCTACCGCCGGGCTTGTGAGCGGTTCCCGGCTTACGGGCCAGCGCATTTCGCCCTCGGGTCGGCCGCTGCACAAACAGGTGAGGAGGAAACGGCACGGGAACACTTCATTCTTGCCGAGAAATACAAGATGCAGGTTCCTCCGATCTCGGATCCGCTGCTGGCCGCCATCCGGGGCGAGAGCACGCGGGCGTCGGATTACTTGAGAAGGGGCTACGAACTGGAGTCAAGGGGGAAAATCAAGGAGGCGGCGCAGGAATACGAGAAAGCGCTGCGGATCGACTCCCGGGCCGCGGAGGCTCACGCGCGGCTGGTCCGGATCGCGGCCGAGCTGGGCCAGCCGGCCGAAGCCGAGAAACACTACCGGAAGGCGGCTGCACTGGACCCGGATGCGGCCGACGCCTACAGCAATTACGGCGCGGTACTTCTGCAGCAGAAGCGCTACCAGGAAGCCCGGACGGCGTTTGAGCGGGCGTTGGCCGTCGATCCTTACCACCCGGAAGCCCTGATGCATCTCGCCTATCTCCAGGAGATCGAACACCAGCCGCAGCCGGCCGAGCGCAACTACCGGGAGGCGATTCAATGCAGGCCGGGCTACCGGGAAGCTCATCTGCGCCTGGGGAGCCTGCTGCGGAAGCTGGGACGGTACGAGGAAGCCGCAAAGCAGTTCGACGCGGCGCTGGAGAAGCGCGATGAGAAAACGCCACGGTTGCTGTACGAGATCGCGGTCGAGTATGGATACGCGGGCAACGCCCGGCAAGCCAGGACGTACCTGGCCGAGGCGCGGCGGCTGGCCGCCCGGTACGGGCAGGTAAAACTGCTGGACGAGATCGACAAGCAAAGCCGCGGCCGCTGGTGAGGCTCAGGGCTCCGGCGGCCGCAGCGCGCCGTGGGCTTTCAAAATGCGGATGGTGGCTTCGATGGGAAGCGCCTGGACGGTGTGCCCGTTGCCGCGCATGGTAGTGGCGCGGAACAAGGAATTATAGATCGCTTCCTCGGTGGCTTCGATTACCGCCAGGAACAGGGGGGACATCCGGCGGTTGTCGAGGCGTTCCCCACCCGGCGCGGTGGAGAAGGCAATCGCGTAATCCCCGCTGCCGTTCGAGCCGGCCGCCCCGGTCCGGCCGAGCCCGAGCATGGTGCGGGACGCCATCCGGCGCAGGTTGCGCGCGCTGAGGGGGGCATCGGTGGCCACCACCATGATGATGCTGCCATCGGCGGGCGGCGGAGGCCCGCCGGAGCGGAGTTTGGCCCCCCCGGGGGCGCCGTTGATGCGCAGATCGCCCCCGAAGTTGGATTGAACCAGTACGCCGACCGTGTAGCCGTCCGGGACCCGCCGCGAGGAGGTCCCAATTCCACCCTTGAAACCGAAGGCGACTGTGCCCGTGCCGGCGCCGACAGCACCCTCGGGAACTGGACCGCCGCGCGCGTTTCGAATGGCGGCGAACACCTCGGCGCGGCCGACGTGGCGGCCGCGGATATCGTTGAGGTAACCGTCATTGGTCTCCGCAACGAGCGGGTTGACGGACTTGACGTTTTCATTGCCAGGCAGAGCCAGCATGTAATCGAGCAGCGCGTCGGCCACGCGGGGAACGTTGAGCGTGGAGGTGAGCAGGATCGGGGTTTCGATCTCGCCGAGCTCGTTGACCTGGGTGGAGCCGGCCAGTTTCCCAAAGGCGTTGCCGACGAAGACGGCGCCGGGCACTTTCTGCTGGAAGAGATTGCCAGCGTGGGGCAGAATGGCGGTGACACCGGTGCGGATGTTTTCACCGCGGATCAGGGTGGCATGGCCGACGCGAACGCCGGCGACGTCGGTGATGGCATTGAGCGGCCCGGTGGGCAACCGGCCGACCACGATGCCCAGGTCCCGGGCGCGGGGACGCTCGGCGGCGTTCTGCGCCGGCACGGCCAGAGCGGCGAGCAGGAAAATCAGCAACAGCACGGTACCCTTTTAGCACAGCGCGGCCGCGGTCCGGGGTTGCCTGCAGTCCAGGCTCAGGCCCGGTTCAGCCGGCGCGGGGAGTGGGAATCTCCTGATCCTTGTATTGAAGCTGGTAGAGCTTCCAGTAAATGCCCCGGCGGGCGATGAGCTCGGCGTGGGTGCCGACCTCGCGCAGTTGTCCCTTGTGCATGACGAAGATCCGGTTCGCGCTCTGGATCGTCGAAAGGCGGTGGGCAATGATAATCGAGGTGCGGTCTTCCACCAGCCGGGATAGCGCCTCGCGGATTTGGGATTCGGTTTCGGTATCCACGCTCGAAGTAGCCTCGTCAAGGATCAGGTAGCGCGGATTATGAGCCAGCGCCCGGGCGAAGCTGATGAGCTGTTTCTGCCCGGAGGAGATTCCGGCGCCGAGTTCCCGCACGGGATGGGAAAACCCTTCCGGCAGTGAGCGGATGTAGTTCATGAGATTGACCTGTTCGGCGGCGGCCACGAGCTGCTCCTCGTCAATCCAGTCGGTTCCGAGACGGATGTTCCCTTCAATGGTGCCGGTGAACAGATGCGGCTCCTGGAGAACCACGCCGAAGTGGCGCCGCAGGTCCCGGGGGTCCAGGTCGCGGAGGTCGACGCCGCCGATCCGCACACTGCCCCGCGTAACGTCATAAAACCGCAGCAGGAGGCTGATCAGGGTTGTCTTCCCCGCCCCGGTATGGCCGACGATGGCGATGGTTTCGCCGGGCGCAATGGTGAAGCTGACATCCCGCAGGACCCATTCCTCGTCCTGGTAAGCGAACCAGACCCGGTCAAACTCAATTGCAGCAGACCCGGGGGGAAACGGCTTCGGCCGGGCCGGGGGCTTGATGGCGACCTCCGTATCCAGCAGGTCGAAGACGCGCTCGGAAGCCGCCATGGCGGACTGGAGGATGTTGTACTTCTCGCTCAGGTCCTGGATGGGGCGGAAGAAGCGCATGCCGTACTGGAAGAAGGCCAACAGGACGCCGAGCGTGATGGCGCCCCGCTGGATCTGGTACCCTCCGTAACCGAGCAGACCGGCGACGGCGGCCATGCCGATGAATTCCACCACCGGATAGAACCAGCCGTAGGCGAAGATGGCGTCTTTGTAGGCTTCCATGTGGGAGCGGTTAATGCGGTCGAACTCCCGCCGGCTGCGCTCCTCGCGGTTGAACAGTTGCAGCACGCTGATGCCGGTGACATGCTCCTGCACATAGGCGTTGATCCGGGCAATGGCGACGCGGATCCGGCGGTAGCTGTCGGAAACCGAGCGGCGGAACAAAACGGTGGCGCCGATGACGAAGGGCGCGGCCATCAGCAGCACCAGCGTCAGTTCCGGACTCAGCTCGAACATGGCGACCAGAACGAAGCTGAGGAGCAGTACGTCGGCCAGGATGGTGACCAGGCCGGCGGTGAACAGGTTGTTGAGGGTATCGACGTCAGTGGTGACCCGGGTGACCAGGCGCCCGACCGGGTTGCCGTCGTAGAAGGCGATGTCGAGCCGCTGCAAACAGGCCATGAGCTGGCGCCGCAGGTCAAACATGGCCCGCTGGCCGGTCCATTGCATCAGGTACGTCTGGCCGTACTGCATCAGCAGCCCGGCGATGATGACCGCCAGGTAGATGCCCGCCAACTGGGCGAGCCCGGTGGACGGATCCGGGGAAAGGAAACGGTCCCACGGTAGGTTCAGGTGCAGCGGCACCGGCACCAGGTAGCGGTCGACGGCGGTCTTGATGAGCAGGGGACCGACGATCTGGAGCAAGGAATTGGCCAGCAGGAGGAAGAGCGAGACGAGCACCACGTGCCAGTAGGGCCGGAAGTAGCCGAGCAGCCGGGCCATCAGCCGCCGGTCGTAGATCTTGCCCCGTATCTGCTCTTCCACAGGAACCAGTCTAGCGTGACGCCGCCCGCCCAGGCGACAGGTTCCGGCAGCCGGCGGCGGCCCCGGGCGGCAAATCAGTGCGCCGCTTCGGCCTGGCGGAGGAAGAAGCGGATGGACTTCTCGGCGGCTGTCTGCCACCGGTAGCGCTCGGCGCGCTGCCGGCCCTCGGCCGAAAGCCTTGTCCGCAGTTCGGAGGAGAAGAGCACGGTCTCGATTGCCGCGGCCACCGCAGACGGCTCTTTCGGGTCGACCAGGTAAGCTGCCCCGCCGGCGACCTCCGGCAGACAGGAGGTATTCGAGGTAACCACCGGCGTCCCCGCCGCCATGGCCTGGACCACGGGCAAGCCGAAGCCCTCGTACAGGGAGGGGTAGACGAGCAATTCGGCGCCCTTGGTAAGTCCAGGCAAGCTGGTTTCGGGAACGTAGCCGAGCCAGCGGACGCCGCCGGTGGAAGCCAGCCTGGCAACCACGTGGTCGCTGTTCCAGCCGGCCGGGCCGGCAATCACCAGCTCACAATCGCCTTTAGTGCTTTGGCGGACCTGTTGCCAGGCGTCGAGCAACACGCCGAGGTTCTTTCGCGGCTCGATGCAGCCCAGAAACAGGATGTAGGGCTTCGACAAGCCGCAGTTCCGGCGGCTCCGCTCGGCGGCCTCGCCGTTGACATCGAAAAACTCGTCGGGAACACCGGGATAAATGACTTCGATGTTTTCCTCTGGTATGCCCAGGATTTCGACGCAGTCCCGCCGCGTGCGCTCCGAGATGGCAATCAGGCCGCGTGCCTGCCGCAGGGTTTCGTTCCCGTAGCGCCGGGTGGCCCGGACGTTGGCCGGGGTGTGCATCTCGGGCAGCAGCCAGCAGGTCATGTCGAACACGGTGGCCGTGACGGGCATCTTGCGGGGCAGGTTCCTGAGCAGATGCGAGGCGTGAAACAGATCGGCGCGGCGGGCGAACAGCTCGATGGCGGGACTGTGTCGCACGTTGACGAAGTTGGCAAGCACGACCCGGAGCCAGGATCCCAGCGACTGTTTTGGAGAAGCCAGGTGATCGAGCGGCCGTAATTCCCGAAGAAAAGGGTACATGGCGATCGTGAGGCCGGAGGGCCGTGCACGCAAAAGAGCCTTCAGCCAGCCGTGCTCGTAGCTCTTGACGCCGCCGCCGCGGACCAGCAGCGGCGTCGCATCGATCACAATTCGCATGAGCCTATGCTTTGTTATACTTCAACGCGGACAAGTTTGGGAAGCGAGGTTTCGGCTGAATTCGCCGTGGAGGCTGCGGAACATCCTCGCACGAGGGCGAGCTTGCCGATAGGCCTGCGCAATGACTGCGGCAAGTTATCCCGGTTTCGCGGCCCGCCGGGCAGTTCCTTTACGACAAACATATGCCGGTACACTAGAAGTTGTAACCATGTCGAGTGAAGGCCAGCGCCAGGCGCTTTCGATTCCCGAAGTAGTGGCGGAACTGAGGCGGCGGATCAAGAGTTCGGTGCGTGCCGCCTCTGATGAGCCGTTCCGTGAGGAAGAGTACCTGCAGCTCTACCCGGATGTCGCCGAAGCGGTCCGCGCGAAACGGTTCCGAAGCGCCCGGGAACATTGGGAAAAGCATGGGCGGGCCGAGGGCCGGAGAGGCACAATTGAAACCGCGGAATCAGCGCGGATGATGAGTGAGAAACTTCAAGAAGTGGCAAAGGAGGTGGCCGCAGCCGTCAAGGTCCGAGCCGTGAGGAACCAATCCGAACC
>CAZXVW010000051.1:0-20357 GCA_964644025.1 uncultured Solibacteraceae bacterium
CAACCACGGACCAGCAACCAGCGCCCGGCGCGAGTTTACTAACAATCCGACCCCGACCGTGCTTTCGGTGACTTCCGGGGCCTCTGCCACCGGTGGTTTGTCCTGGTTTAGCGATTCAGGATTGCCCCCACATTTGGCGCGGAGGGGAAGACTGCCCCCACATTTGGCGGAGAGCCGCGGAGAGCCGTCGTTCTGAATGAACCGGAAAGATGGAGCCACCCGCCGGGATCGAACCGGCGACCTGCTGATTACGAATCAGCCGCTCTGCCAACTGAGCTAGGGTGGCTCGGGAAGGCTTTTTCTATTTTACTACAGCAGTGGCGGCGCGGCCGAGCCACGGCTATCGCCGCCAGCACCGGCGGCAGGCCAGCCCCTACAGGACGGCGACGAGTTTGGCGAGCAGGGCGATGCGGTCCGGGATGCGGTCCACCAAGATGCTTTCACCGGGGGCGTGGGCGCCTTCGCCGACCCCGCCCAGCCCGTCAAGGGTAGGCACGCCGAGCGCGGCGGTGAAGTTGCCGTCCGAGCCGCCGCCAGTGGCCGCCTCGCCCAGTTCGACGCCGAGTTCGGCGGCCAGCGCGCGGGCGGTACGAAACAGGCGCCGGATCGCCGGGGTCCGCACCATCGGCGGCCGCTTCAACCCACCGGAGATCTCTAGCCGGCAGCGGGGGTCGAAGGGTTTCAGGCGATGGAACTTGCCCTCCACCAACCGGAAGTCCGCCATCCTGGCGATACGCACGTCAAAGACAGCCCGCGCCTCCGAAGCCACCACGTTCGCCCCCGTCCCGCCCGAGATGAGGCCAGGATTCACCGTGATCCCCTTCTCCAGGCGCGTGAAGCCGGCGATGCGGCTGACCTGCCGGGCCAGTTCGACGATGGCACTGGCGCCGGCGGCGAAGTCGATTCCCGCGTGGGCGGCCCGGCCGTGGACGGTCACGGTGTACTGGCCGCCGCCTTTCCGGGCGGTTTTCAGTTTCCCATCCAGGCCTGCGCCGGGCTCGACGACCAGAACCGCCGTACTGCGCCGGGCCTCGCGCTCGACCAGCGCCCGGGAGGCGGAGCTGCCGGTTTCTTCATCCGTGGTGAGCAGCAGCGCCACACGCCGGCGGATGGGCATCTCCAGCTCTTTGAGCGCGCGCATCGCGAACAGGAAGAACGCGATGCCGGATTTCATGTCCAGAACGCCGGGACCCCAGAGGCGGCCGCCGCGCTGGCGGAATGGCATCCTGGCGAGCGTGCCAACCGGCCAGACCGTGTCCATGTGCCCCAGGGCCAGGATGCGGCCTTCGGGGCGCTTTCCGGGAAAGCGGAACTCGCAGAGGAGTTGACCGGCCTTGAATTTTCGTGTTTTGGCGACGCCGGCGACTTCGGCGGCCACCAGCTCCGCCATCCGGCCGAGGCCAGCGGCGTCTCCGGTGGGCGACTCGCATTCCACCAGTTTGCGGATGAGGCGGATGACGGGGCCGCGGTGCGCGCGCGCGTAAGCAAGAAGAGGATCCATCGCTTGTTATAATAGCGGCACTACATGCCCACGTTGGATATTGTTGACATCCGGGAGATTCTGCCGCACCGTTATCCGTTCCTGCTGGTTGACCGCATCGTGGAACTGGAAGAGGCCCGCATTGTCGGCATCAAGAACGTGACGGGCAATGAACCATTCTTTATGGGTCACTTTCCCGATTTCCCAGTGATGCCGGGGGTGCTGATCATCGAGGCGATGGCTCAAACAGCAGGCGTACTGGTGCTGCGGAGGCTGAAAGACCGGGACAAGAAGCTGGTCTTCCTGGCCTCGATCGAGCAGGCCAAGTTCCGCAAGCCGGTGGTGCCGGGAGACCAGCTCCGCATGGAGATGGTAATTGACCGGCTGAAGGCCACGGTGGTGAAGATGCACGGCAAGGCGACCGTGGACGGGGCCGTGGTCGCCGAGGTCACGGTGATGTGCACGCTGGGGCCGAAGCCGGAGAATCCGGGCTCCGGTAACGGGGGCTGAGGCCTGGCCATGCCGATCCATCCGACCGCGATCGTCGATCCGGCCGCCCGGATAGCCGAGTCCGCCGACATCGGGCCCTACTCGATCGTCGGGCCGGAAGTTGAAATCGGAGCGGGCACCCGGCTGATGGGGCACGTCTACCTGGAGGGGCCGACCTGGATTGGCGAAGACAACATTTTCTTCCCGTACTCGACGGTTGGCGTGGCCTCCCAGGATCTGAAGTATAAGGGTGAACGGGCCGAGACGCGGATCGGAAACCGGAACCGGATCCGCGAGTTCGTCACCATTCACCGGGGGACACAAGGAGGCGGACTGGTGACCGGGATCGGGGATGATAACTTGCTGATGGCTTACGTTCACGTGGCGCACGACGCACGGGTTGCCAGCCACACGGTGCTGGCCAACGGCGTGACGGTGGGCGGTCACGTGGTGATCGGGGATTGGGCGGTGATCGGCGCCTTCAGCGGGATCCACCAGTTCTGCCGCGTGGGACGGCATGCGATGATTGGCGGCTACAGCGTCATCACGCAGGACGTGGCGCCTTTTTCGATGACGGTCAGCCCGCGGGAAAGCAAGGTATTCGGGGCGAACAAGACGGGGCTAGAGCGGCGGGGGTTCCCGGCCGCGACGATCCAACGCCTGCAAAAAGCCTTCCGGCTGCTGACGCACTCGAAGCTCAACACCGCCCAGGCGATCGAGCAGATCCGGAGCGAGATACCGGATTGCCCCGAGGTGGAAGAACTGATCGAGTTCATCGAGACCTCCGAGCGTGGCGTGATCAAATGAACAAGTACGGGCTGATCGCCGGCAATGGCCGTTTCCCGATCCTGGCGCTGGAGTCGGCCCGGCGGCTCGGGCACACGGTGGTCGCCATTGGGATCAAGGAGGAGGCCCCGGCCGAGATCGAGCCGCTGGCGTGGCGGTGCTACTGGATTTCGCTGGGCGAACTCGGCAAGCTGATCGAGATCCTTCACCGGGAGGGGATTTCCGAGGTGGTGATGGCGGGCCAGGTGAAACACGCCAGCATCTTCTCGGCCATCAAGCCCGACTGGCGGCTGATGAAGCTGCTGGCGTCGCTGGCGACGAAGAACACCGATTCGCTGATCGGCGCCGTGGCGAAGGCGCTGGCCGAGGAAGGAATCCATCTGAGTGACTCGACAGCGCTGCTCAAGCCGCTGCTGGCGGACGCCGGGGCGATGACGAAGCGCAAACCCACCCGGGAAGAAGAGGCCGACGTGGCCTATGGCCGGCGGATAGCCAACGTACTGGCAGGTTTTGACGTCGGCCAGAGCGTGGCGGTGTGCGAGGGCGCCTGCGTCGCCGTCGAGGCTATGGAAGGAACCGACTCGATGCTGAGAAGAGCGGCCGAGATCGCCGCCGGGCGTGCGCTGCGGCTGGTGAAGGTTTCCCGGCGGCGCCATCACCTCCTGTTCGACGTGCCGGTGGCCGGGCCAGACACCGTCGCCGTGATGCGGGAGACGGGGACCACCGTGCTGGCGGTGGACGCGGGCCGGACGCTGCTGCTGGACCGGGAGGAGATGCTCGCCGCCGCGGACCGGGCCGGGATCGTGGTGGCGGGCTACGAACCCGAGGATTGAGGGGCGGACATCACGCTGGCGATGGCGGCCCGGAGCTCAGCGGCACGAACCGGCTTCGCAACAAAGGCATCCATGCCCACCTGGAAGCAGCGCTGGCGGTCGTCTTTCATCACGTGGGCGGTCATGGCGATGATGGGCAAGCGCCGGCCACCGTCCTCGCGGGCCCGAATCGCCGCCGTGGCCTGGAGGCCGTCCATCACGGGCATCTGGAGATCCATCAGCACCAGATCGAAACGGTCGCGCTCGAGCGCGGCCAGAGCCTGTCTGCCGTCGCCCACGGCGACGACCTCGTGCCCGAACTTTTCAAGCAACCTCACGGCCAGTTTCTGGTTCACCCGGTTGTCCTCGGCCAGGAGGATCTTGAGCCGGGCCCGCACCTGATCCCGGGCCGACTCTCGTTCCGCTGGGCGCGCACCGTGGGAGGCGGAGGATGGAAGGCCGAATGCGGCGGTGAAATGGAATGTGCTTCCCTGCCCCGGCGCGCTTTCCACCCAGATCCGGCCGCTCATCATTTCCACCAGCCGGCGGCAGATAGCCAACCCGAGGCCAGTGCCGCCGTACTGGCGGGTCGTGGAGCCGTCGGCCTGTCGGAATGCTTCGAAAATGGCCTCCTGCTTCTCCCGCGGCACACCGATGCCGGTGTCCTGGACGGCGAAATGAAGTCCGATCTCGTCCCCCCGGCGGAAGCTGACTTCGACCAACACCCGAACGCCTCCCTTCTGGGTGAACTTGACCGCGTTACCGACCAGGTTCACTAATACCTGGCGCAAGCGGACGGGGTCGCCCGTCACCTTGCCGGGAACATCCGCCTGGATCCGGGAACTCGTTTGCAAGCCCTTCCGGCGAGCGGCGACGGCGAGAAGCTGGAGGGATTCCTTCACGCACTGGCGTACCGAGAAGTCCTCCTGCAACAGGTCGAGACGGTTTGCTTCAATCTTGGAGAAATCGAGAATGTCGTTCAGCAATGCCAGCAGCGAGTCCGCCGAGGATCTGGCTTCCTCGATCAATTCACGCTGCTCGGGGTTGAGACCGGTTGCCAGAGCCAGTTCCGTCATTCCGAGGATTCCATTCATCGGCGTGCGGATCTCATGGCTCATATTGGCGAGGAACTCACTCTTGAGCCTATTAGCTTCCTCGGCCCGGACCTTCTGGTAGGCAAGTTCCCGCGTCCTCTCGTTGACGACGGTCTCCAGGCGCCGTTGTTCGGCCGCCATGTGGCGCACGCGTTTCCGGAACAGCCTGACTGCGGCCAAGGCCAGCAGAGCGGCTGCCAGCGCACGAAGCCACCAGAGGTTCCACCAGGGCGGCTGGATCCGGAAGGAGATGCGGGCGGGGGCCGCGCTCCAGGTTCCGCCAGGGCCGCGGGCTGTTACCTCGAAAGTGTAATCACCGTCAGGGAGGCTTGCATAGCGGACCTCGCGCTGGTCGGTTTCCACCCAGCCTTCGTCCAAACCCACCAGGTGGTAGCGGAAGCGGACTTCGTCCGGGTCACGGAAGGTGAGCGCGGCAAAGCGCACCAGCAGCGATCTCTGCTGGTAGGGGACCTCCCACGGTCCGACGGCGGGATCGCGGGCGGAATCTCCCAACTGGAAGTGAGTGACCACGACCGGCGGAACGAATGCCGGCGGCTCCAGGCGAGGCGGGCGGAAGTGGGAAAGGCCGCGGCTGGTACCGATCCATACGCCCCCGTCGGCGTCGGCAAGTAATGACGCAGCGTCACAATCATCCCAGATGAGGCCGTCGGAGCTATCGTAGTGGCGCCAGTGTTTTCCGTCAAAGACATCGACGCCCCAATCGCTCCCGGCCCAGAGGTTTCCGTGGGCGTCCACCGTCAGCGAGACACTGTTGAGTGAGCGCAAGCCGTTGGAGCGATCGAAGTGGGTGAGGTGAAGGCGGCCGTTTTGCAGCCGGGAGCGGGAAACGCCGAGGGCCATCCGGTATCCGATCCAGAGCACATCGCCCGGAGCCGCCGCCAGGTAGGCTACGCGGTTGCTGAGTAAGCCGTCGGCGGTGGTGAATCGCCGCCAGTTCCCCTGGGAGAACAGCGCCAGCCCGCGAGTGCCCGACACCCATACGCGCCCTTGCCGGTCCTCAATACATTGGTAGAAGGCCTCGCCATCGTTGGTACCGGCGGGCCGGAGGCGCTCGAAGCGAATGGCGCCCGTCAGAGGCGTGCTGCGAAACAGACCTTTCCGGCTGGAGACCCATAGCCTGTCGCGGCTATCCAGGAACAGGTTGTTGATTCGCTCGGCAGCGATTCCCTGTGGCGGACCATAGCGGGTGATCTTTCCAGTCCGAGGATTCAGGCAAGCCAGTCCACCCGGTGAACTCCCGGTCCAAATGAAACCGCGGGGGCCCACGGCGACGCCACGCACCCGGTCGCCGCCCAACCCATCCCGCTCGGTCCAGACCCTCCATTTCCGCCCGGTGAGGGGCATCCGGTTCAAACCGCCGTCAGTACCGATCCACAAGGCGCCAGCCGCGTCGCGGCGGATATCCCAAATGACCTCGTTGCTCAGGCCGTCGGCCCGGGTCCAGCTTTCCCAGCACTGGTCTCCGAGCCAGCGAATCAGACCTCCGCCCTGGCTGCCAATCCAGGTTATACCCTCCTTGTCCACCAGCGCGATAGAGGTGCTGTTTGTGGGCAGGCCCTGGCGATGGCCGATCACCTGCCAGCCCTGAGCGGTTTGGCGATAGAGGCCATCATCGGTGGGCACCAGCAGCCTTCCGTCGCGGCCCAGACTCAACGAGCCGAATTCGGCCGACTGCGGGAACCGCTGCCCCGGTGACACGAAGCGGGCGCTGCCGGGCCGAAGGACCAACAGGCGCCGTGAACTGCGTATCCAAATGTTTCCCCGGCCATCGGCGACGATAGCGTCCCAGCGCCCTGGGGGGACTCCGGTGTCCTTTCCAAAGACATGGACTTGCCCTGCCTCCAGTCGGCACAGAGCTCGTCGACAGCCGTACCAGATCACGCCGCCAGGGTCTACGTAAACACTCCAAACAGGCCCAGGGGGCGCCCCCGGAGGCGGTGGCAGGGGACTGAAGCGGTACCCGGCAGCCGTCCGCCGCCCGGCGTAAAGCCCTTTTCTGGTGGCGACGTAGACGCGTCCCTCGCGGTCCGAGGCGATGCCGGACCACCCGCGCAGTTCGGCGTCATCGTCAAGCTGGACCGGGACAAAACGCTCCCCGGCGCGGCGAGCAAGACCGGCGCGGGTGGCCACCCAAAGCGTGCCGTCCGGGCCCTCGTGCAACGAGCGCACCCAGGGGCTGGGCAGCCCGTCCGCCCGCGTATATTCGCGAAACCATTTCCCATCGAAGCGGAACAGCCCGTTTTGTGTGCCGGCCCAAAGAAACCCTGTCTTATCCTGGAGCAGACATTCGATGACCAGGTTGTTCAGCCCCTCCCCGTGGCCGTAACGGTGGAAGCTATATCGCTGCGCCCATCCGGCCAGGGGCAGCAACAGGGCCAGGGCGGCAATTACACGAAATCGCACTATAGCACTAATCTTTTCGGCAAGCTGATACCTTAACAATAGTGAATTATGCAACCAGCAATGTTGGCCGCTCGGCAACGCCCGGAGGAGCGATGAACACGATTCGAGTGGCGGTGATCGGGGCTGGCGCCTTTGGGCGGAACCATTTGCGCGTCCTGCATGATTTGCCGAGGGCGAAACTGGTGGCGGCGGTTGACCGGGATCTTGGCCGGGCCGCGAACGCGGCAGCCGAGTTCTCCTGCCGCGCCTGCGCCCATTGGCGGGAGGTGGCCGCCGAGATCGACGCCGCCGTGGTGGCCGTACCGACCTCAGCGCACGCCGAGGTGGCGGGGGAACTGCTCGAAGCCGGAGTGGACGTGCTGGTGGAAAAGCCGATTACGCCGGACGCGGCTTCGGCCCGCCGGTTGATCGCCACGGCGGAATCCGGGGGGCGGATCTTGCAGGTGGGCCACCTGGAAAGCTTCAACCCGGCCGTAACGGCCCTCCGGGAAATTGCGACGCTCCCGCTGTTTTTCGAGATCCACCGGATGAGCGTGTTCACACCGCGGAGCCTGGACATCGACGTGGTGCTGGACCTGATGATTCACGACATCGGCATCGTACTTTCTCTGACCGGCCAGATGCCGGAGGAGATTCGGGCAGCCGGCATCTCGATACTTACGCCGAAGGTCGACATTGCCAACGCGCGCCTGGCCTTTCCCTCAGGTTGTGTAGCCAACCTGGCGGCCAGCCGCGTCTCCACGGAAAGAATTCGCAAGTTGCGGCTGTTCCAGCCGGGGCAGTATGTCTCGATCGATTACCAGCGCCAGGACGCGCTGGTTTTTCGCGTTTCGGCGGACCGGCAGATCCGGTTCGAGCCTTTGCCGGTGAACAAGGATGAGCCGTTGCGGCTGGAGCTGGCCTCCTTCCTGGAGTGTGTGGCCAGTCGGCGAGCACCGGAGGTCGACGGGCGGCAGGCGCTGGCGGCGCTGGAGGTGAGCCTGGGGATTCTTGCTAAAATCGAGGAGCACGCGCAGGTTGTTGCTCGTTCCGTTTCAAAGCTTTAGGCCGGGAGTGCCGGCCACGGCGGGCGCAACCACGGTGGTCCGGAAACGTCCAATCTATCAGAAAGAGTACGTTCGATGAACGACCCGGTGCGGCACGAGGACGCCTCCGACAGTGCGGCGGCTGGCCGCTATGGCAATATCCCGCGCCGCCTGTGGAAGTACCAGCCCCGCCCCCGGCGCATTCTGCTGGGCCGAAGCGCCGAGGAGTCGCCCGAGCTGGACTTGCTGCTCGAGTTGGCGGCCTCTGAACTCGGAAGGCACCGGCTGGTGGGGCCGGGCGCCGGTTCGATGGCACTGCACCTGCTCGTGATCGGATTGCTGCTCGTGCTGCCGGGAGGCCGGGCTCCGGCAAGCCGGCAGGAGCTGGCGCTGCGGTTTCGCCCCACGGCCTCGCTCGTGGCGCCACCGCCACAGGTGCTGGAACAGCTTACGCAAACGAGGCCGAACCGCGGGGCGGTGAGCGCAGAGGTGAACCTGGAAGGCCTGCTGGCCCCGCCAGGGCCACCGCGGCCGTTCACGCTCCCTCCGGTGATTGCGGAGCCGGAGGCGCGGCTGGCGAAACCGCCGGAGATCGAACCGCCCCGCGAGGCGATGCTCCAGCCGCCGTTGGATCTGCTCTCGCCGGGCCTCGGCGTCCCGGCGCCGGCGCCTCAGATCGAACCAGCGGAAAGAAAGCCAAAGCTGGCGTTCGAGAAGCCCGGCGCGATGAGCTTTCCCCGCTCGGCTCCCTCCAGCGGGATCACCGCTGGTGCCCAGCCACCGGCCGGCTCCATCCAGAAGCCTTCCTCATCGGTGCGGGAAGCCATCCGGGAGGTGGCCCGCACCGGCGGCGGGGGAAAGGGACTGGTAATCGGGGACATCGAAGGAATCGGCGGCATTATCGAAGCCCGGCAACTGCCACCTTCCCGGGGCAACACCGGCAGCAGCCTGGAGCTGCTCAGCGACCCGAAGGGCATCGATTTTCGCCCGTACCTGATCCGCGTACTGGCCACGGTGCGGCGCAACTGGTACGCCGTCATGCCGGCCAGCGCCAAGCTGGGACGGCGGGGAAAGGTGGTGATCCAGTTCGCCATTGCGCGTTCCGGCAACGTCCCCAAGCTCGTGATCGCCGTTCCCTCCGGGGCCGAAGCGCTGGACCGCGCCGCCGTGGCGGGCATCAGCGCCTCGAACCCGTTTCCGCCCCTGCCGGAGGAGTTCACCGGCGACCAGGTCCGGCTGCAGTTGAACTTCCTTTACAACGTCAAACGGTGAACCGCCCTGGCGAACGGCGTTCCGGGCGCGCCCAGCACTCGTTCCGGGTATGGTATCCTAAAGACGCCCCGATAAGAAGGGGACCATCGGGTTACAAAATCAGGGTCAAATCTGACCGACGCGGCGAAGGGGCGCTCCAAGTGAGCGCCCCTTCTCCTTTATATGAGAGGGATTGGCGTCGCAGCCGCGCCAGCCGGTTTGTTAGAATGACCTAACACGGAAACCGAAGGACTCGGCTCCGAAGCGGAGGCGATTGCGCGCTGGAGAAACAAATGGCGGACCTCAAAAAACTTCACGATGCGATATTGACAGGCGACCAGAAGACGGCGGTCGCCGTTACAGAACAGGCTTTGGCGGAAAAGATGGATCCGCAGTCGCTGATCACTGAGGCCATGATTCCGGCGATGAAGCTGGCCGGGCAGAAATTTGAGGCCGAGGAGTATTTTGTGCCCGAACTCCTGTTGGCGGCACGGGCCATGAAAGGCGCCCTGGCGCTGTTACGGCCCTTGCTGACTGAAACCGGAGCCAAGCCGGTCGGCCGGGTGGTGATCGGCACGGTGAAGGGTGACCTGCACGATATCGGCAAGAACCTGGTCGCCTCGATGCTCGAAGGCGCGGGATTCGAGATCACGGACCTGGGCGCCGATGTGGCGGCGGAGAAGTTCGTGTCCGCAATCCAGGAGCGTGATCCGGACCTGGTATGCATGTCAGCCCTGCTTACGGTGACCATGCCCTCGATGAAGACAATCATCGAGGCGCTCAAGGCCGCCGGGGTGCGGGACCGGGTGAAAGTGATGATCGGCGGTGCGCCGGTGACGGCGGAATACGCGGCGGAGATCGGCGCCGACGGTTACGCAGACAACGCCAGCTCAGCCGTGGCCAAGGCCCGGAAGTTGATCGCCGCCTGAGAATGCACCGATGAGCGAAACGGGAATAATCCTCACCGACGGGGCTTGGGGGACGCAGATGCAGGAGCGGGGCCTGGGGCCGGACGAATTGCCGGACCTCTGGAATCTGACCCACCCGGAGCGCGTGGAGGAGGTGGCGCGGCTTTACGTGCAAGCCGGCAGCCAGGTGATTCTCACCAACACGTTTCGCGCCAACCGGATTGTGGTGAGCAGTCGCGACCCCGGCGTGGACGTCGCCGCCATCAACCGGGCCGGGGTGGAGATTTCCCGCCGCGCCGCCGCCGGCAAAGCCCGCGTGTTTGCCTCGATCGGGCCCAGCGGGAAACTGCTGATGACGGGTGACGTGACCGAGGAAGAGCTGCGGAGCGCCTTCGCCGAACAGGCCAGGGCGCTGGCCGAAGCAGGCGCCGACGCGATCGTCATCGAAACCATGTCTGACCTCGCCGAGGCCAAGATAGCCCTGGAGGCGGCCAAGGCTACCGGGCTGATGACGGTAACCTGCATGGTCTATGATTCCGGCAAGAACAAGGACCGGACGATGATGGGCGTCACGCCGGAGCAGGCGGCCGAGGAGCTTGGCGCGGCCGGCGCGGACGTCATCGGCGCCAATTGCGGCAACGGCATCGCCGGTTACATTCCGGTCTGCGAGCGCTTGCACGCCGCTACCAGGCTACCGGTGTGGATCAAGCCGAACGCTGGACTCCCGCGGATGGCGGATGGCAAAGTGGTCTACGATACCACTCCCGGAGAATTCGCAAGCTTTGTACCCCGGCTCGTGGAGGCGGGAGCCACTTACATTGGTGGTTGCTGCGGGACTTCTCCGGAATTCATCAAAGCGGTCAAGGCCGCCTTGGCGGCTCTCTGATTTCCCGCTGGCGCGGCGGCCGGACTGGGGGGGCGGACCGTCGGCAGAAAGGCAATCTTATGACTGGACGCGAACGCGTGTTCGCTCACATTGAGGGAGGGGAAGTGGACCATTTGCCCCTGATGCCGATTACGATGATGTTCGCCGGCGACCAGATCGGTGCCAGGTATCGGGATTACGCTACCGATTACCGGGTGCTGGTTGAGGGGCAGATCGTAACCGCGCGGAAATTCGATTTCGATTATGTCTCGGCGATTTCGGATCCGGCCCGCGAGGCCGCCGACCTGGGCGCCGAGATCGAGTACTACGACAACCAGCCGCCGGCGCTGGCCGAATCCCGTGCGCGGCTCGCCGACAAGGGCGACCTGGCGAAGCTCGAGTTCCCCGATCCGCTGGGCGGGGGGCGCATGCACGACCGCGTCAAGGCCGTGGCCCTGCTGCGGGAGAAGATCGGCCACGAGAAACTGGTCGAGGGCTGGGTCGAGGGGCCTTGCGCCCAGGGGGCGGACCTGCGGGGCATCAACACGCTCATGGTGGATTTCTTCGACGATCCCACGTTTGTGCACGACCTGTTCGAGTTTGTGGTCGAGCTGGAACTGCGTTTCGCCAAGGCGCAGGTGGAGGCCGGCGCCGACCTGATCGGTGTGGGTGACGCCGCCAGTTCACTGATCGGCCCGAAGCTGTACGGAGAATTCGTGGCCCCTTACGAACGGAAGCTGATTGACGGTCTGCATGCCACGGGAACGCGGGTGCGCCTGCACATTTGCGGCAACACCAGCAAGCTGCTGCCGTGGATCGGCAACTTCGGCGTGGAGATCCTGGACCTGGACTGGATGGTTTCCCTGGCCGAGGGTCGCCGGCAGAGCGCGCCCGGGCAAATTCTGCTCGGCAACATCGACCCGGTGGCCGTGTTGCGAAATGGCACGCCGGAGCTCATCCGGCAAAAGCTTGCCGAGTGCCACGCCAGCTCCGGCCCCCGCTATATCGTCGGGGCAGGTTGCGAAGTGGTGCGCGACACGCCCGCAGAGAACGTGAGAGCAATGGTGGAGTACGCGAAATGTCATCAGCCGGCGATGTGACGATTCGGCTGGAACCCCTGGGACAAAGTCTCGAGGTAAGGCGCGGCACCCCGCTGCGCGACGTGCTGTACGCCTACGGGGTCGAGTTCCCTTGCGGCGGGCGCGGCCAGTGCCGGAAGTGCCTGGTGAAGCTGGTGGAAGGCTCGCTGCCTCCCACCGAAGACGAGCAGCGCATTCTGCAACCGGCCGAGCTCGCCGAAGGCTGGCGGCTGGCGTGCCGGGCGGCGGCCACCGGCGACATCACACTCGAAGTCGGCCAGTGGGAGACGGCGATCCTGGCCGACGAGACGGCCGTTCAGTTCACGCCGCGGCCGGGATTGGGCGTCGCGGTGGACGTGGGCACGACGACGTTGGTGGTCCAGCTCCTGGACCTGGAGAGCGGGCACGTGCTGGGCGTCCGCTCGGGGCTGAATCCGCAAACCCGGCACGGTAGTGACGTGATGAGCCGGGTGGAAATGGCACTCACGCAGGAGGGCCGGGCGGAGCTGCGGAAACAGATCCTCGAAGCCACTGGCGGGCTGATCGGAGAGCTGCTGGGTGGGGTCAAGGCGCCCGAGCGGCTTTCCGAGGTCGTGCTGGTCGGCAACACCGTCATGCATCACCTGTTCTGCGGCGTGGACGTCGAACCGCTCTCCCATTACCCGTTCCGGCCCGTCGATGACGGGCTGAAGACATTCCGGGCCGCGGAACTGGGCTGGCGGTTTCCTTCTGATCCGGTGGTTCAGTTTCTCCCCTGCCTGGGCGGATTCGTGGGCAGCGATATCCTGGCCGGCATTCTTGCCTCCGGCCTGGATCAAGCCCAGCGATTGACCGGCCTGCTGGACCTCGGCACCAACGGCGAGATCGTGCTCGGCAACCGGGACAGGATTGTTTGTGCCTCGACGGCCGCCGGGCCGGCATTCGAGGGGGGCCGTATTTCGATGGGGATGCGGGCGGCCACCGGCGCGATCACCGAGGCCGTTATCGAAGAGGGAACGCTGCGGTTCCATGTTCTTGGTGACACCACTCCGCGGGGTATCTGCGGCAGTGGGCTGGTCGACGTCGTCGCCGCCGGCCTGATGACAGGCCGGATCGCTCCCAACGGCCGCTTCACGAATGGAGCCAAGCAGTGGCCGCTGGTGGAGCCGGTGCGGCTGATGCAGCACGATGTCCGCGAACTGCAACTTGCCAAGGGAGCGGTGGCCGCCGGAGTGCGGATCCTGCTGCGCCGGTTTGACGGCGCCGGTGCGGGTCCCGAAATCATTTACCTGGCCGGAGCTTTCGGCAACTACGTGAGCCAGGACAGCGCTTACCGCATCGGCTTGCTCGACTTCCCCCCGGAAAAGCTCGAACCGGCAGGCAATACCGCCCTGCTCGGCGCCAAGGTAGCGCTGTTCCGCGCCAGGCCGGAGGAGCGTGATTTCGCGGAGCTGCGGCGCCGGATCACCCACGTGCCCCTGGCCGCGGAACCGGACTTTCAGGATACGTTCGTCGAGTGCATGAGCTTTCCCGAGCATGGGAAGACGGCGCAACAACAGCGGGATTGAGGCGCCCCCTGGGGCGCAAGCCGGGCCGCAGGTCGGACCAGACCATTCAAATGAAAGATTGGACTTGCATTGGCAAGCCGGTTGGCCTATCATAAATATCTTGATGCGCAGCTATCACGCCAGCTTTAGCTTTCGATTTTGGCGCTTTGCCTGAGTCGCGAGCGGTGTTGGCGTAGACAGCTTCGCAAAACGGATTCCGGACCAACCCCGCTCGCAAGAGCGGGGTTTTTGTTTGGGTTCTCCGGCCGGGGCGGCGGCCCCCCGGATGGGGGCGGCAGCCCACGGGCTGTTTGCGAGACCGGCCGCTCAGCCGGCAGCCAGCACTTTGACAGTGCTCTTTGAAGAGAAATTCGGGAAACGGAACCCCGGAGAGAGGAAGACATGATCATCTCCATGAAACTTCGTTCCAGCAAAGAGGAGATCGAAGCCGTCTGCCAGCGGATTCGCGAGTTCGGCTTCAAAATTCACACCATCGAGGGCGCTGAACGGGTGGTCATCGGCGCGGTGGGCATCGGAGACGTCACCCCTTGCCTGAATGCACTGGAGGCGATGCCACAGGTGGAGAAAGCGGTGGCCATCTCCGCTCCATATAAGTTCGTCAGCCGGGAGTTTCGCCGGGAGAAGACGATCATCAAGGTGGACGGCGTGGAGATTGGGGGCGATGAGTTCGTCGTGATCGCCGGTCCCTGCTCGGTGGAATCGGAGTCACAGGTGATGGAAACCGCCGAAGCAGTGGCCGCGGCTGGAGCAAAACTGCTCCGCGGAGGGGCATTCAAGCCTCGGACCTCGCCTTACGACTTCCAGGGCTTGCAGGCAGACGGGCTGAAACTGCTCCGTAGAGCCAAGGAGGCGACCGGGTTGCCGATTGTGACCGAGGTGATGAGCGATCGCAACGTGCCGCTGGTGGCCGAGTACGCCGATGTCCTGCAGATCGGGGCGCGCAACATGCAGAACTTCGCACTGTTAAAAGCCCTGGGCAATTGCGGCCGGCCCATCCTGCTCAAGCGGGGCATGAGTTCCACCATCCGGGAGCTGCTGATGTCGGCCGAGTACATCGTGGCCTCGGGAAATCCTAACGTCGTGCTGTGCGAGCGTGGCATTCGCACTTTCGAAACCGCCACCCGGAACACATGTGACCTGGCCGCAGTCACCGTGCTGCAAGAGCTCTCGCATCTGCCGGTGATCGTCGACCCCAGCCACGCGACCGGCAAACGTAGCCTGGTGCCGCCACTGGCCCGGGCGGCGGTGGCCATTGGCGCCGACGGCCTGATGGTGGAAGTCCACCCCCAGCCGGAGAAGGCGATGAGCGACGGGGCTCAGTCGCTCGATATCCAGCAGTTCCGCGAAATGATGCGGGGCCTGGCGCCGTACATGAAGCTTTGGAAAGACGCCCGGGTGACAGCGGACACGGGCGCGGTGTAACCTCGTAACGTTGTGTACCGGTTTCGCCTATCGCATCTGACGCTGGCGGTGACACTGGCTTGCGTCGCCCTGGTGGTGGCGATGGCCTGGTGGCGTATCCACCGGGACAGCTCGGTGGCCGCGCTCCTCAGCCGCCTCCCCGAGCAAGACGCCGTAATCTTCTACGTTGACGTGGAGGCGCTGCGGGCCTCAGGTCTGCTGACACTGCTGGCCGGAAGCGGCCAGGACCAGGAATCCGAATACCGGGACTTCGTGCGAGAGAGCGGATTCGATTACGTCACCGACCTGGACGGGGCCCTGGTATCAGTCAACGAAAGTGACCGGTTTTTCCTGTTGCGCGGCCGGTTCGACTGGTCGCGGCTCGCCCGCTACGTCGACAGCCGCGGCGGCACCTGCCACAACGGATTTTGCCGGGTCCGCGGCAGCGTCCCGGGGCGGTACATCTCGTTTTTCGCGGTCGCCCCTTCGATCATGGGTCTGGCCTCCAGCCCGGACTCCTGGGCGGCCAACGCCCTGGAGAGGAAATACCGCGACGTAGACGCAACCGAGATCCCGGCCGCACCGTTCTGGCTGATTGCGCCCGGGCGGCTGCTGAGCCGGGCGTCGTGGCTGCCGGAGCCAGCCCGGCCCCTCTCTGCCGTGCTGGCCCAGGCCAGGCGCATCGTGATCACGGCGGCAGCGGTGGAGGCTGGATTCGAAGCGCAGCTTATGGTGGAGTGTCCGGGGGTGCAACAGGCCGCCGGGCTGGCTGATCGTTTGACCACTGCGACCAACTTGCTGGCGCGCCTGGTCAGCAGGGACAGCGGCCCCACGGCTGCGTCCAACCTGGGGTCGATCCTGGCCCGGGGCACCTTTCGGACCGACGGGACCCAGGTGGTGGGCCGGTGGTTCATTCCCAGCGCGTTCCTGGAAACGCTGGCCGGCCCAGGGCCATGATCGTGCCTCAGCCGGCTTCTTCGTTTGGCATCTCAATCAGCGTGACCCAGAAGGCGCCCAGTTCGGAGAGGAACCCCGAGCGTGAAATCACGCTGTCGCCGCAAAGGCGAACCGTGTAGTCGGTCCCTTCGACCACCGAGGGCATGGAAAGGGCGACGCCCGGCAGCAGTACCGACTTCAGGTTGCCGGCGATCATGTTGGTGATCTCACCCAAGGAATCCCGGACGTCGTTGTTCATCGACTGCGGCTTCGGGATGCCCATTAGCAGCGAAGTCAACGCGAGGGCCTGGTCCGGAGCGCACTCGACAAGAACCGCACCCTTCCAGTCGCCCGCGAAATGAACCACGGCGGTGATCAGTTCACGGTCGGCGGACCACTCGACTGCCGCCGGACGGACGTCGAGGCCGAGCATCGTCTGGAACACGTCTTCCACTACCTGGCAAACGTCGGCGCGGTGTTTCTCCAGTTGCGAAACCGATTGCATATTGAATCCCTCCTACGGGACCTGAAAGAACATGGCGGAGCCATAAACCTTCCGCTCGTATGCGTCATCCAGCGCCAGCGCCGTCTCGCTGCCCCCGAGCAGGAGGTAGCCGCCGCTGAACAAGGTGCCTCGAATCTCCCTCAGAATCTTTTTCTTCGTCTCGATGTCGAAATAGATGAGCACGTTCTTGCAAAAGACGATATCGAACGGGCCGAGAGCACGCATGCTCTTGCGCAAATCGAAGCTTTCAAACCGGACCATGCGCCGGACCTCATCTTTCAATTGCCATTCCAACCCGGATCGGGTGAAATACTTCACCAGGTACCGGGCCGGCAGGCCCCGGTTGACTTCGATCTGCAGATACTTGCCCGCGCGGGCCCGTTCCAGGGCCTGGGTGGAAAGGTCCGTCCCGAGAATCTGAATGTTCCAGCCTCCCAGACCCATCTCGAGCAACAGGATAGCCAGGCTGTAAGCCTCCTGCCCGGTGGAGGCCGCCGCCGACCAGAAGCTCAATTTCCGCAGGCCTTGCCGTTCCTCAACCAGGCGCGGGAGAACAATGTCCCGGAGCGCTTCATACTGTGGCAAGTCCCGAAAGAAGAACGTCTCATTGGTGGTCATCGCGTCGACGACCTCCTGTTTCAACGACAGGTCGCCAGTGGCGCGCAGCAGCGCGCACAGGTCGTTCAGCGAGCCAAGCTGGCGCTGATGCACGATGGGCATGAGACGGGCATCCAGCAGATACTGCTTGTCGCCGTCCAGAACAATGCCGGATTCCCGGTACACGTAATCCTGCAGGAAGCGGTAGTTGAGCGGGTCTATCCCGGTTTCCTTATCGGAGCCTGACTTCGATTCGTTGTCGACTGTAGTCGCCATTACCACCAGGAGGTCACCCTCCTCCCCCAATCTGTTTCAAAATCTCGGGCACGATCCCGTCCAGTGGAACCACTGCGTCGGCCAGCCCGGCCTCGACCACCGCACCGGGCATTCCCCAGACGACGCTTGTGGCCTCGTCCTGGGCGATCACATAGGCCCCACTGCCCTTCAGCACTTCCATTCCACGCAGCCCGTCGTGGCCCATCCCGGTGAGGATCACCGAGATCACCGAGCCTCCGTAGACCCTCTCGACGGAGCGGAACATCACGTCCACCGCCGGCCGGCAGGAGTTCTCCGGCGGCCCCTGGTCCAGCTTCACGCGGACCCCCGACCCCGGCACCGAGTTGGCCACCTGCAGGTGGTAGTTGCCCGGCGCGATCAGGATCTTGCCCGGCTCGACCGCGGCGCCTTCGGAGGCCTCCTCCACGCGCAGCGAAGTCAGCGTCTGCAGCCGTTCGGCCAGCATCCGCGTGAAGACCGGCGGCATGTGCTGCACCACCAGGATCGGAAGCGGGAAGCTGTCCGGGAACTGGGGAACGATTGCCGCCAGCGCCGTCGGACCACCGGTCGAGACGCCGATCGCCACCACCTTCGGCCGCAGCAGGGGGCGAACCAGCCGGGGACGCGGGGCCGGGTGTCTGGCGGTAGGCCGCGGCGGCGGAGAATCGGGTGCGAACAAGAAAAACTGCTTGATCTTCGGAACCAGCTCATCACGCAGGCTGGCCAGCGATACGTGGAGCGAGCCAACGTTGGCCGCCTTGGTCACGTAATCGTCGGCGCCCAGGGCGAGTGCCTCGAAGGTGGCCGAGGCGCCCCGCTCGGTGAGCGTGCTGAACATGATCACGCGCAGCTCGGGATATTGCTTCCGGATTCGGCGGAGCGCTTCCAGTCCGTCCATTTCCGGCATCTCGATGTCCAGCGTGATCGCGTCCGGATTCACCTGGGGAATCATGGCCAGCGCAATCGAGCCGTTCGCCGCCGCGCCTACCACCTCGATGTCTGGATCCTGTTCCAGCACGTTGCGCACCAGGCGCCGGATGACGACCGAGTCATCCACCACCAGCACGCGCAGGCGCGTTCCCGGTTGAATGACCTTTCTCCGGATCACCGCCATCGTTTCCGCTCCTGATACGGCGCCGTCATTGGATCGCGCCCAGTAGCCGAAGCTTGTCGGTAATAATCTCCTTGGTGAACGGTTTCATCACGTACTCGTCCGCACCGGCCTCGAGCGCCGTCATCATCTGATCCAGCTCCGTTTCTGTGGTCACCATCATCAGGGTGGTGCCCGACCAGCCGGGCTCGGAGCGCACCTGGCGGACAAATTCCAGCCCGTCCATTTCCGGCATGTTCCAGTCGACCAGCACCAGCGAGAACTCGCCGTGGTGCTGCTGGAGCAGCGCCAGCGCTTCCTTGCCGTTGGCCGCCTCGCAAACCTCGTAGCCAACTTCCCTGAGGGTTCGCGCCAGGATCATGCGTATGGCGCGGGAATCATCGATAACCATTGCCTTGGCCATTGTGGGTCACCTTCGCGACAAAAATCGCCAGACCGCCGCTTCCGGCGCAGCGGACCCGCCGAGCAGGCCCGCCGCGCCAGAGGCGGCGGCCCGGGACTCAGAGCTTGAACTTGGAAACGATGCTTTGCAGTTGGGCGGCCATTTCGCTGAGACTCTGGGCCGCTTTCTGCGTGTCGCCGGCGCCCTTGGTGGTGTCCTTGGCGGCTTCGGCTACGCCGGCGATATTCTTCGCGATCTCGCCGGTTCCCTGGGCCGCTTCGTTCACGTTGCGCCCGATCTCGTTCGTGGTCGCCGTCTGCTCCTCCACCGCAGAGGCGATTGTGTTCGAGATGTCGTTGATCTGGTTGATGATCGTGCTGATCTGACCGATCGCCTCGACCGAGCCCTTCGTGTCGGCCTGGATCGCTTCGATCTTCTGGCCGATGTCCTCGGTGGCCTTGGCCGTCTCCTTGGCCAGTTCCTTGATTTCGTTAGCGACCACGGCAAAGCCCTTGCCCGCCTCGCCGGCGCGCGCCGCCTCGATGGTGGCGTTCAACGCCAGCAGGTTGGTCTGCTCCGCGATCGATGTGATCACCTTGATCACCTGGCCGATCTCGGTGCTGGACTCGCCCAGCTTCGCGATCGTGGTGTTGGTGCTCTCGGCGACACTGACCGCGTTCTTGGCCACCCGGGCCGCCTCGTTGGAACTCTTGGCGATCTCTTTGATCGAAGCCTGCATCTCCTCGCTCCCGGTGGCCACCACCGAGACGTTTTTCGAGACCTGTTCGGCGGCCGCCGAAACCACGTTAGCCTGCGTCGAAGTCTCCTCGGCGTTGCCCGCCATCTGCTGGCTGACCGCCGTCAGTTCCTCGGAAGAGCTCGCTAGAGCGGAAACCGACTGAGCTACGGCCTTGAGGGGTTCCGCTACCGTGTCGAGTGTCTTATTGATACCCGCGACGATCTTCTGAAAGTCGCCCTGGTGCTTGGCAGCGTCGGCGCGCGCATTCAGCTCACCCGCCACCGCCGCCTCCACTAGCGCGTTGGTGTCGGTCAGCAGCTGATTGATGGCGTCGATGCAGATGTTGGTGTTGTTCTTGATCTCGTTGAAGTCGCCCTTGTACTCCTCGGTGATCTTGTCCGGAATGTCGCCCTTCGAGATCCGGTCCATGTACTCGGCCACCATGTTCAGCGGCTTGATCACGTTGTCCAGCGTCTGGTTGAAGCCCCCGATGATCTTCTGGAAGTCACCCTGGTGCCGGCTCGCGTCGGCCCGCACGGCCAGCTTGCCCTCCAGCATCGCCTGGGTCAGCCCGACACCGTCCTCGACCACCCGGTTGATGGCGTCGATGCAGATGTTGGTGTTGTTCTTGATCTCGTTGAAGTCGCCCT
>CAZXVW010000051.1:20457-22603 GCA_964644025.1 uncultured Solibacteraceae bacterium
GATCCGGTCCATGTACTCGGCCACCATGTTCAGCGGCTTGATCACGTTGTCCAGCATCTCGTTGACGCCTTCGACCAACCGCCGGTCGTCGCCTTCGAATGCCTCGGCCCGCCCGCGTTCGCTGAGCCGGCCCTCACGCAAGGCCTCCACCAGCCGGAGTATCTCATCAATAACCCGGCTGTCGGTTTGTGTTTCCTGCAACTGGCGTGCAGGTGGATCCAGAACGGCAACGCCGCCCGAACCGCCGCGGCCGGAATGAGGCTTCCGGCTGTTTGTCGTTCTCTTCGCCATTTTGAGTTCTCCTTTTCTCCTTACCTTCTCTCGCCCCCGATGGGGGCCTCTGTCGTTAAATTCATGAGCGTTCGAGCCGGCCGGAAAGCTCCGGCCGCGCTAACGCCCGACACCCTTACAATCCCTTTCGCCGCCCGGGCGAGGCTTCCGCCCGCACCGGCGCCAGCCGGCCTGCCTGCTCCCGGCTTCCGTTGCCCGGCTCGATGAGTTCCAGCGAGCGCCGCAGCCTGAGGTTGCAGTTTTCCCCCAACGGGTCGCCGTGGCCGAAATAGATGACGCGCACGTCGCGTCGGCAAAGTCTCTCCAGCGTCCTGCGAAAACCCTCCTCATGGGTTTCTTCCGCCGAATGAACCAGCAGCGGCGCGTCGCCGGCAAACAACACTCCCTCATCCTCGTTGTACAGGCAGATCGAATCGCTGCTGTGGCCCGGGGCGTGAATCACCTCGAAGACGCGGTCGCCCATCTTGAGCCGGTCACCGTCACCGAGCACCCGGTCCACCCCTTCGAGGCTCGCCGAGAAGGCGCACACCGTCGGATGAAACTTCTCCCGGATGAGGGGTAGCAGGGCGCAATGGTCGTAGTGGGAGTGCGTCAGCACCACCTGCTCGACCCTGGTTTTGCCGACCCCGGTCGGCGCCCGCTCGAGGCTGGCCAGCACGGCCGGGTCCTGGCCGACGTCCACCAACGTGTTCACATCCTCCATCGAACTCCAGTCGCCGAGCACCAGGTAGACGCGGCAGGTATAGATCTGTCCGCTATCCTCCAGCATGAACACGCGCATCAGCCGGCCTCCACCTTGCGGAACAGTTGCGCATCGCGCACCACCGGCTCGAACCACGCCGCCGCCGGCTCGGGCAGCCCCTGGGTCTGCTCGGTGGCGAACAAGCTGCCGGGCGCCAGCGCGCGGTGAAACATCCGGATGACTTCCACCCTCTCGGCCGGCTGGAAATGCAGCAGCACGTTCTTGCACAGCACCAGGTTGTAACCGCAGCCGATTTCCTTCAGCGACAACAGGTCGTGCCGCTGGAACACCACGCGCCGGCGGATGCTCTCCGCCACCTGAAAATGGCCCGGCTTTCCATCCGGCTGGAAATACTTCTCCAGGATGCCCGCCGGCAGCCGGTCCAGTTCCTCCCGCGGATAGACGCCGGCCGCGATGATGCTGCCGAACTGGCCCGTCTCATCCACGTCGGTGGCGTCGATGCGGAGGTTGTTGAAAGCGAAGTAGCCCATCCGCTCGGCAAGCATGATCGCCAGCGTGTACGGCTCCTGGCCCATGGCGCAGCCAGCGTCCCAGATGCGGGGATAGCTGCGCCCGGCCAGCAGGGGAAGCAGGTGCTCGACTACCACTTCCAGTACGTGCTGGTCCCGAAAAAAGAAGGTGAACGCCAATGCCGCAAACTCCTTGTCCTTAGTCCCATCCCACCGGCTCACTGGCCCGCGGGCGCTCCGCCCGAACCATTACCGGCTCCTGGTTGATGCCGCCTCCCCGGCCGACAAATCCACCGTCTTCTCGGTATCGAGCAGCAAAAGAAGGCGGCCGTCAAGTTTGTGCACCCCCCGGAGCAAATCTTTGACCACCGGGTCCACGTTCTCCGGCGACGGCTCGTAGGTTTCCGGGTCAACCTCAATGACATCGCCGATCTCATCCACCAGCAGGCTCACCGCACCGTCCTCGGTCCGGATGACCATGTTCATCGGGGTTTCCCCTTCGGCGCGCGGGGGCTGCTGGAGCCGCCGCCGCATATCGATGGCGGTGACAATCTGCCCGCGCAGGTTGATGAGTCCTTCCACCGCCGCCGGGGCCAGGGGCACCCGGGTCATCTCCTGGTAGCGCAAGACCTCCTGCACCTGG
>CAZXVW010000052.1:0-22287 GCA_964644025.1 uncultured Solibacteraceae bacterium
GACCTTGGCCCGCGGCTCGATCTTGCCCGTGGCCACCACCGACCGTGCAATATCGCCCCGCTCCACTTTGGCCAGCCGTGAGGGGTCAATCGTGTGATTGGGCTCCAGGGACGCCCGCACTCCGGCGCCGGCGGCCGCCAGGAGAATGATGATCGCGCCGATCCAGATCCACCGCCGGCGCTTCCTTCCGTTTTTCTCATTTCCTGCCATTTTCGATGCTCCGCTCGGAAGGCCGCCAACGTTCCGCCCGGCCGCCTTGCGGGGAGCCGGTTCCCGCTTTGCGTTGAGCGGCGCTCATCTTCTACATACGAAAAACACGCCGATTCGTTCCAAGAGGCGCGTCAGGTGTTGAAGGGGAGGCGACTGTCGTCCGCCGCTTCCGCCGGCGTCTCTCTCAGCGGCCGAAAGCCCGAATGGGATTCTCTCGCATGAGCATCGCCACCCATCCGGTTTCCAGGCGGGGCAGGAAATCCGTGTAAATAAAAGTGTAGCCGCGATAGTTGCCGCCGCCGGGCTCGCCGACGTGGTACCATCCGGCGTCCTGGGAAATCAGCGTACGGCCGAGAAGGCCCTTACTTGCCATGAAGCGGACGCAGGCCAGGTGCCAATCGGCCGATTTCGCCCGGATGCCGTCGAACTCAACCCAGGCGCCGGCGCGCGCGGCCTTCTCGTGAATGGAGTGGTCTTTCTCGTTCTGCGCGTGGACCCAGACGAACCGGGAAAGGTCCACGTTTTCCGAGTCGATAATTTCCATCTCATCGAGCGCGGCGGCGCCGTCGCCGGTGTGAGCGGCAATCGTCAGACCGGTCTCGCGGGAGGTAATGGCGGCGGCGCGAACCAGTTTGCGGTCCAGCGCGTCCAGCGGGCCTTTATTCACTCCAGTCTTGATGAAGCGCGGCTTCACTCCGTCGACGCCGTCCTCGGCTTCTCGAATCCAGCGCCGGGCGAGCTGGGCGGCCGATTCCCGCCGGGCGAACGCCGGCACATACTTATGATTGGCGGCTCCGTAGATGCCCGTGTTGGTCCAGATCTCGATGCCGGCGGCATCAGCCAGCCGCTTCATCAGCACCGGATCGCGGCCGATGAACTGCGGCGTGCATTCCTGCAGGCGGACGCAGCCCAGCCGCTGGACTTCGGTAAGCTTCGGCTTCGCCACGCGGAAGACCTCGTCCGGGTCATAGCGTCCCGGGCCGATCTTGTCGGCCCCGATGAAATCGACCATCACATGTTCATGGACCAGGATGGTCCCGGCTTCGTCGCCGGCGCGCGCCG
Source organism: uncultured Solibacteraceae bacterium (assembly GCA_964644025.1). Taxonomy (GTDB): domain Bacteria; phylum Acidobacteriota; class Terriglobia; order Bryobacterales; family Bryobacteraceae; genus CAZXVW01. The sequence continues at coordinate 1,273 of CAZXVW010000052.1, forward strand.
GGCCGGTGGCTACGGCGGCGACGGCGGAAAGAAACTCACGGCGTCTCATCAGTCCCCCCTCGTTGTTGTTGCCGGTTGAATGCCGCCAGTTCGGCGAGATCCAGCTTGCCCGTATAAATCGCCATGCCGAGGGCGCAATGGACCCCGAGCGAGCTGAGCTCCCGGATCTCCTTCATCGTAGTGATGCCCCCGGCAGCGGTGATTTCCAGCTCCGTCGCAGCCCGCAGGCGCCGGAACCAGTCCAGGTCCGTGCCTGCCATCAGGCCCTCTTTGTCAACATAGGTGCAAAGGAATCCGCCACAAAAAGGCTCCAGATGGCGGATGACGTCCTCCGCGGTGAACCGCGTAGCTTCCCGCCAGCCCTTAACGACGACCCGGCCGCCTTTGGAGTCGAGCGCCACCAGCAGCCGCTCGCGGCCGATAGCGTGACCGAGATCTTCCAAGAAGCTGACGTTGGGTCCTTCCGGACCGAAGGCGGCCGTGCCCACGATGACCTTGCGGGCGCCTTGCTCGATGAGCCGCCGAGCCCGTTCCACGCTGCGCACCCCGCCCCCGACGCGCGCGGCCGTCCGCGCCGCCAGGAACCGGACCAGCTCATCGTTCGAGCCTTGGCCCATGGCCGCGTCCAGGTCGATCACCTGGATGACGGGGAAGCCGGCGAAACGCTCGAGCATCTTCCCCGGCGCTTCGCCTTCCAGGGCCTTTTCCCGGCCCTGGCGGAGCTGGACGACCTTGCCGCCCATCAAGTCGATGCAGGGAATGATCATAAGCGGAAATTGCAACAGCAGCGCCGCCTCACCGGTTTCCGGACCTCAGCTCACTCCGGGCGCCGGTGCGGGAAAACGGGCCGCCGCTAGCCTCCCTCCAATGTTCTGACCGGGATACCATGTTTGTCCAGGTACTCCTTGAGGTCGCCGACCGTGTACGTACCGTAATGAAAAATGGAGGCGGCAAGCGCCGCGTCCGCCTCGCCTTCGGTGAACACTTCCAGGAAGTCCTCGGGTTTGCCTGCGCCGCCGGAAGCGATCACCGGAATCTTCGTCGCCCGGGAGACGGCCCGGGTCAGCGCGCAATCAAACCCAGTCTGGACCCCGTCGGTATCCATGGAGGTCAGCAGGATCTCGCCGGCGCCGAGCTGTTCACCCCGGCGCGCCCACTCGACCGCGTCAATGCCCTCATCATCCCGTCCGCCGCGCGTGAAGACATTCCACTTGCCCGGCGCGCGCCGCTTGGCGTCAATCGCCAGTACCGTCGCCTGCGCGCCGAACTCCCGGCTCAGTTCCGTAATCAGCTCCGGCCGCCGCACCGCGGCCGTGTTGATGCTGACCTTGTCGGCGCCGGCCATGAGGATCTTGCGGGCATCCTGGACCGACCGGATGCCGCCGCCCACCGTCAGCGGGATGAAGACACGCCGCGCCGTCCGCAGAACCACATCAGCCATGATCTCGCGGTCATCGCTGGAAGCCGTGATATCAAGGAAGACGAGTTCATCGGCGCCCTGCTCGTTGTAGCGTTCGGCCAGCTCCACCGGATCGCCCGCGTCGCGCAGGTTGACAAAGTGCACCCCCTTCACCACCCGGCCGGCGGTGACATCCAGGCACGGAATGATGCGCTTGGCTAACATGATTTTTCAATTCCCCAGTGCCGCCGGCTGACGCCAGCCGGCTCACAGCTCCACAAAATTCTTCATGATCCTCAGGCCCACCGGGCCGGATTTCTCCGGGTGAAACTGTACACCGAAAATATTCCCATATTCGAGCAGCGCCGTGTACGGGGCGCCGTAGGTGCACGTGGCCGCGGTGGCTTTCATCACCGGCGCATAATAGCTATGGGCGAAGTAGACGTAGGGCTTGCCGTCCAGCCCGCGCAGCAGGCGGCACTCGCCGCGGCGCTCGAGTGTGTTCCAACCCATGTGCGGCACGCGCGCCTGGCGGCTGAAACGCACCACGGTCTCCTCGAACAGCCCGAACCCCTCCACTTCCGGCGCTTCCTCGCTGGCGCGAAACAGCGCGTGCAGTCCCAGGCAGATGCCCAGAAACGGAACATCCGCCTGGATCTGCCGGCAAAAAGCGTCCCGCACGCCCAGCCGGTCGAGGGCGCGCATCATCTGGCCGAAATGTCCCACGCCGGGCAGGATGATCTTCTCCCCCCGCCGGATGCCCTCCGCGTCATCCACCACCGTGTGCGGCGCCCCGATCTCCTCGAGCGTGTTGGCGACCGACCGGAGGTTTCCGGCGCCGTAATCGAAGATGGCGATCATAGCAACTCTTTCGTCGAGGGCAACTGGCCGCGGAGGCTCTTGTCCTTCGAGCAAGCGTACTTCATCGCCCGGGCGAAGCACTTGAAAATGGCCTCCAGCTTGTGGTGGCTGGAGCGGCCATAGAGCACCTTTGCGTGGAGATTGGCGCCCGCGTGAATGACAAAACCATTGAAGAAGTCGGGCAGGAGTTCCGTTTCCAGATCGCCTACCCGGCGGGCGCGCACCCGGTCTTGGTAGACCAGCGCCGGCCGGCCGGACAAGTCCACCGCTACCACGGCCAGCGTCTCGTCCATCGGCATCACGAAGTAGCCGGCGCGGTTGATGCCCCGCCGGTCGCCCAGCGCTTTCGCAAATAACTGTCCCAGCACAATCCCGACGTCTTCCACCGTGTGGTGCTGGTCGACATCCAGGTCCCCGGTGGCATGCAGGCGCAGATTGAAGCCGCCATGCCGGGCGAACAACTCGAGCATGTGATCGAGGAACCGGATGCCGGTCGCGATGTCGTAGCTGCCGCGGCCCTCGATGCGAAGGCTCCCCCGGATCTGGGTTTCGCGGGTGATGCGTTCAACGGAGCCGTTTCTCATTTCTCCAGCGCCCTTTCCAGTTGATTGACGTTATCCAGGATGGCCATGGCGCCCTCGGCCCGGTACAGCGCCACCAGTTCTTCCCGGCGCGGGCTGGCCGGAGCGGCGATACCGAGGAACGGCACTCCGGCCGCACGGGCGCTGCGCGCGTCATCCACGGTGTCCCCCACGAAGTACAACGGCGCCCCCGGGTGCGCAGCCGCGATCTTGAGCAGCCCGTCCGGTGCGGGCTTTCCGTTTTCCAGGTCATCGGAGCAGACCACCGGCTGAAACTCCACGCCGCGGGCAAAGCGCCGCAGGGTGATGTCCATCTCCAGGCGGATGCGGCCGGTGAAAATCGCCAACTGGTAGCGGCGGCCGAGGCGTTCAAGCAGTCCCGGTGCGGGCAGCCACCGCTCGCGCTCGATCAGCCCGCCCTCGCCATCGCCGGCCGGACCGAGAAAGAATTTCTGGAACTGTTCGACAACCGTCTCATACGCCACCTCGACGCCCAGGTCGGCGGCGATCTGCTGCGCCAGCGCCCAGTCATTGTTCCAGCCGCCCTGGTTCTTGTACGTCTGGATGCTCGCCCGGGCGATCCTTTTTCCGGTGAAGTGCTCCACCGTGCGGCAGACAGCTTCCCGGTACGATTCGGTGACGTCCACCAGAACGCCGTCCACGTCGAAGACGACAATGGGACGCGGTCCGGCCATCACCACACCTCCTCCAGCACCTCGAAAAACCGCTGCACCTGCTCCCGCGTGCCCGCCGTCACCCGCACGCAACCGGGCAACTCGTAGCTGCGATCGCGCACCAGCACGCCCCGGCTTCGGAGGCGATCGCAGATTTCGGCCGCCCGCTCGCCGGCCCGGAACAAGACGAAGTTCGCCTGGCTCGGATAATAGCCGATGCCGAGCCGCTCGAAACCTTCGTACAGCATCTGGCGGGCAGCCAGCGCCTCCCGCACATAGCGGTCGATGTACTCGGTGTCCTCGACGGCGGCGACCGCCGCCAGCGCGGCCAGCGCGTTCACGCTGTACGGCGACTGGGCCTTGCGCAAGTACGCCACGTTTTCCGCCCGCGAAAACAGGCACCCCAGCCGCATCGCCGCCATTCCGTACACCTTGGAAAACGTCCGGCTGACAAACAGGTTCGGATACTCGTCGATCAGTCCGAGAGCCGTTACCCCGGAAAACTCATAGTAGGCTTCATCGATCAGAACGGCTGCCCCGCTTGCCCGGTCCAGCACCCGGCGGATCTGCTCCAGGCCAACCCCGGTGCCGGTCGGGTTATTCGGGTTGGCAATGAGAACGGCGCGCGTCGACGGCCCGATGGCTTCCACGAGTTCTTCGAGCGGGAAAGCGAGGTTCTCGCGGCGGTAGTCGATCTCGCGGAGCGCCGCGCCGGCCACCTCCGCGTAGAAGCGGTACATGGCGTAGGAAGGACGCAGCAAGACCACCTCGTCCCCATCATCCACGTAGGTATTGACGAGCAACTGGATCGCCTCATCGGTTCCATTGGCGAGCAAGAGCTCATCCTCGTCCACGCCAAAGAAAGCGGCCAGGGTGCGCCGCGCCTCCTCGTACTCCGGGTAGACGGCGAGCGCGCCCGCGCTCAAACGCTGCTTGAGCAACTCGGCCACCCGCGGCGAGGCGCCCACGGTGTTTTCATTGAAATCCAGGCGCAACCTATCGGCCCGGCCCGAAGTGGGCGGTGAGTACGGCGCCATTTGAAGCACCGCCTTCCGCGGCTTGAGCGGTTCAGCCACGCTGGCGCACCTCCACACTGCGCGCGTGGGCTTCCAGGCCCTCGGCCCGGGCCAACGTGGTGATCGCGGGCGCCAGCCGGCGCAACGCCGCCGGGCTGACCTGCTGGGTGGCAATCACCTTGACGTAATCGGCCGCCGAAAGCCCTCCCCGCAGCCGGGCGGCCCCGGAAGTCGGCAGCACGTGGTTCGGCCCGGCGGCGTAATCGCCGGCGGCTTCGGGGCTGGTCGGTCCGATGAAAACGCTGCCGGCCTGGGTGACCCCCCGGAGCAGCCTGGCGTCCGGGATGCTCAGATGTTCCGGAGCAAAGCGATTCGAGATCTCGATCGCTTCCTCGAGATCCCGCACCAGAATGATCGCTCCGTTCTTGCGGATCGAAACCCGGGCCACCTGCGCGGTAGGCAGGCCGGAAAGCTGGGTCTCGATTTCTTCGGCCACTGCCGCCGCCAGTTGCCGCGACGTGGTCAGCAGAATCGCCGAGGCGTCCACGTCGTGCTCGGCCTGCGCCAGCATATCCGCCGCCAGCCATTTCGGGTCGCCCTCGGCGGCGACGATCAGAATCTCGGTGGGCCCGGCGACGAAATCAATACCCACTTCGCCGGCCAGCAGCTTCTTGGCAGCCGCCACGTAGATGTTGCCCGGACCCACGATCCGGCATGCCTTGGGGACGGTTTTGGTCCCGAAAGCGAAGGCGGCGATGGCGTGCGCCCCGCCCATCTGAAAAACGCGCGAAACCTTCACCATCGCGGCCGTGCCCAGAATCGCATCCGCCGGGCGCGGCGAGGCGACGAAAATATTCGGCACCCCGGCCACTTGCGCCGGAATTACCGTCATCAGCAGCGTCGACGGCAACGGATACCGGCCCGCGGGGATGTAGGCTGCCACTGTTTCCAGGGGCCGGACAATCTGTCCCGCCCTCAGACCCGGCGCGATCCTCCGGGACTTCGCCTCCGGCAACTGGAAGCGCGCGAAAGCCCGGATGTTTTTCGATGCCACGCGCACCGCCCGGCGGAAATCCGGCGCCAGGCGCCTGCGGGCCGCTGTGAGCTCGGCCTCCGGGACTTCGACGGTGGCGCGCTCCAGCCCGTCCAGACGGCGGGCATAGGCCAGCAGCGCCTTGTCGCCCCGCCGGCGCACCGCTTCCAGGATCGGCCGCACGGTTTCCTCGGCCTCGCTCATGCGGGCCGCGCGCCGCTTCAGAATTCGTCCCACCTGGCGGGACTCGACAATCCGGATCATGGCTACATCACAATCTTGTTCAGCGGGTACTCGACGATGTCCCGCGCGCCCGCTTCCTTCAGCCGGGGGATAATGGAGCGCACTGTCGACTCGTCAAGGATCGTATTCACCGCCACCCAATTCTCGTCGCTGAGCTGCGAAATCGTCGGGTTCTTCATCGCCGGCAGCACCTGGAGAACTTTCTGGAGGTCTTCCTTTTCGACGTTGAGCATCAGGCCGACCTTGCCGAGCGCGCTGATGGCCCCGTCGAGCAGCATCCGGATGTCCTCGATCTTGCGCCGCTTCCACTCCTGCTGCCAGGCCTGCCGGTTGGCGATGAGCTGCGTGTTGGATTCCAGCACCGTGTCCACGATGCGAAGCTTGTTGGCCCGCAGCGAGGAGCCGGTTTCGGTGACCTCGACGATGGCGTCGGCCAGCACCGGCGGCTTTACCTCCGTGGCGCCCCAACTGAACTCAACCTTCGCTTTGACTCCCTTTTCGGCGAGGTACCGCTTGGTAGCCCCCACCAGTTCCGTGGCGATGACCTTGCCCTCCAGATCCTTGACCGACTGGACCGGAGAAGCCTCGGGCACCGCCAACACCCATCGCACCTTGCCGAAGCTCTGCTTGGCGTAAATCAGGTCGGTGACCCTCACCACGTCGGCGTCGTTTTCCCGCACCCAGTCCAGGCCCGTCAGGCCGGCATCCAGCACGCCGTCCTCCACGTAACGGGCCATCTCCTGCGCCCGGATCAGCATGCATTCGACTTCCGGATCATCGATGGTGGGGAAATAAGAGCGGCTATGGATGCTGATGTGGAACCCCGCGCGCCGGAACAGATCGACGGTCGCGTCCTGCAAGCTGCCCTTGGGAATGCCGAGCCGCAGAATCATGTCTTTCCTCCGTATACCGCCTTCGGGTCGAACGTCCGTTCCTCCGTGATCACCCACGCGCCGTTCTTGAGCGTGCGGTAAAAGCAGCTCCGGTAGCCCTCATGGCAAACCCCGGGGCCGAGTGCGTCGGCACGGATCAGCACCGTGTCCCGGTCGCAATCGGTCTGTACCTCCCTGACCACGATCCGGTGCCCGGAAGTCTCCCCTTTCGTCCACAGCTCGTTGCGCGAGCGGCTGAAGAAAGTCGCGTAGCCGGTCTCCACGGTCTTCCGGAACGCTTCCTCGTTCATGAAACCCACCATGAGCACGCGCCCCGTGGCGTAGTCTTGAATCACGGCCGGCACCAGGCCGCCCAGCTTCCCGAAGTCCAGATCCATAGTAGACACCAATAAAAAGCCCGCCGGTTTCGCGGCGGGCAGCGTTTCAAATTCCGTTTGGAGAACTGCTCAGAAAGCGGCCCGTCGCGGCGCGTGATGCCGATGATGGTGCTGCCGGTAAAGCGCGACGAACCAAAAAAGCATGAAAGTATAGTATAGCACGCCTTCCCCGGCTGGTACGCAAGATCTCGTGGCGGTCTCGCACCCGCCCGCTGCTCACCTGGACCACCCCACCCGGCTACTCCCCGCTGCTAACAGCCGGTCCTGCACCTGTCCCCTACTATTTGAATTGGCTGGAAACAAAGCTCCAATTCGGCGGCGGAGGGGAGATATTCCTGGTGAACGAGCAGGCTATTCCCTCAGGAGGCTTCGGAGATAGATGTTCCGGCACCGGCTCAGCGGCTCAATCATCTAATGTTTTCAATGGGTTGAGAGGATCAGCCCGGCGCCGGCACTGTATTGACGAGAGAGCAAAATGAAATCATTTGCTTTCACTAATCGAAACCGGGTTTTCGTCCGATTAACACTGTGAGGTGTGCTTTCCAAGCGGGCCTCACCAAGCGGTTGCGATGGTCAGGATCGCATCGCGCCAGCACAAGGGAACCCGTCTGGTCGCCGGCGGGTAACAAGCCGTGCCGCCGGCGCGGCCAGGGCCAGCGATGGTCCTTCCACAAACAGTATGAGTGTCATCAACCCCAGAAACCGACTTGTGAATTTCCGGCTCAGCGAGGTTGAGTTCGAGAAGCTGAAGGCGGCCTGCCTGGAACAGGGAGCACGGAGTATCTCGGAATTCGCCCGGACTTCGGTGCTCCGCTCACTGGAACAGCAGCCGGGCCCCGCCGATGGGGGTGCGGACCAGGTGAAGGAACTGGACAAAAAAGTAGCCGAGCTGGAAATTCGGGTCGAGCAACTCCTGCGCCTGCTGGCTGCGGCGGGAAGCGCCACACTGGAACGGGCGATCACGATTACCTCACCGCCGGCGAACTGAGCCGAAGGTGCTCCCAGCCGACCGCGGAAGTGACCGGCGCCCCGGTGGAGGAAGAGAAATGCACAGGGCGTCTCCTCACTACGGCTCTCAGCGGCGGCAGAAGTGGAACGGATACCTCATCCGCGCGGAAGTCGGGCGCACGCGCGGGCCGCGTGTCAACGCGGGTCAGGTCCACTCGCAGAGGGATTCGATGTAGGCGGCGGAGCCGTCGCGGAGCCAACCGTCCAACTGCGCGACCTCCTTGAGTTGCTGCCCGCGCCGGCGCGGCACGAGCACGAAGCGGCTCTCCAGCTCGGGCAGCGCGGTCAGGTCCCCCCAAAGTTTTTCGAACTGGCTGACCGGGTAAATATCCTCGTGGCCTCTGCCCCAGCGCTTCTTCACGTCCTTGAGAGTAATGTAAGTGGGCATGCGGGCGGCCAGCCGCCGCACGGCTTCGGCAACCCGGTCGGTTCGCACCAGATCCTCGCGGCTCAGGGAGAGCAGCTCCAGGAACCGGTCGAGATCCACCCACATGGTGTTCGTGTTGTAGAAAGACAGGCGAAACTCGATTTCCTCGCGCGGCAACGCCAGGCCCTCGACCAGCCGGAGCCGCCCGTTCACGCGCGCCAACCCGCCACCCCGGTCCTCGACGTGGCGCTCGATCACCTCGGTGGTGAGAGCGGCGCCCTGGTCGATGTGGTAGCCAAGCAGCGCCGGGTCCGCGTCCGCTCCCAGCGTATCGATGTTATGAACCATCAGGTAACGCAGGTTGGGACGTTGTTCGAGGATCTTTAGCAGGACCCCGTTCAGCAGCAGGTTCGGAACCTCGTAGAAATGGCCCACCGGGTGGAGGCACTGCAGCGGCACATTATCGGTGTAGTCGCTTCCCTCGCCCATCTGTTTCGCCCACTCGATCAGGGCCGCGCGCAGGCTGTCCCTGACCTTCTGGGCCTGCTCGTCCAGCAACTGCTGGGGCATTTCCTCCCAGGCAAAGCGAAGGTCGCGCGTCATAGGCACCATGCGCAGGCCGACGCTGCGGCCGGGGGAAAGATGCAGGGGCCCGGGGTAGCCGTAGTTGCGCTCGTGAGCCAGGTATCCGGCTACCGGCTCATGGGTGAGGTAGCTGGTCGTGATCACGTGGACCAGCGGTGTTCCGCAGGCCCGGCTGAGACGCCGGCTCTTCGCTAGGTGGACCTCGATGAAGCTCCGGTGTCGGCCGCCGAGCCGGCAGAACGGGTTCAGCGCCTTGACGACGCCGGCGCCCTTGGTCCAACGGCTGCCGGCGCCACCGGCCAGCGACACCACCGCCACCGCGCCGGAGGCCAGGGCGTCCATCCCGATATCCCGGAAGCGGGACGGCAAGCCGCTGGCGGCGTCATACACATCACCAGGGTGGACGTCTTCGATCTCGGTGTTGACCGGCAGCCGGTTTTGTGCCAGGCCGATGCGCCCGCTCCGCAGGTCGGACTGGATCTGTTCGTGCTGCACGCGGTCAAATCCGTACTTGTCGAGCAGCGCCTCGAGGCTGTCGGTCTGGCCGTCCTCACTCTGGGTGTCGCGGGGCAGAAGGCGCTCGAACAGAGTCTGGACCATACCGGAGAACTCCTCCTCGGTACGGCAAGCGGCCCCGAAGCGCTCCAACTCAGCCCGCTGGGAGGAGGCCAGCAAGCGCGGATCGCGCCGGAACAACGCCGGCACGGCTAAGGTGTAATAGCCGGGCGGCATCAGCGCCCGCTCACCACGGAGCAACTCGGCGCGCGTGCCGGTTTCGTTAATGGCGAACTCGTAAACCACCGGCTCCATGGCGAACGGGACCGCCTTTTCCATCCGGCGCTTGGTCTCCCCCATGATCTCCGGCAGCCGGCCGAGCGCCGCCGGCTTCCGTGACGGAGTGAACAGGAAACCCATGCCGCCGCCCGACATCCCGCCCAACATCCAGAAGCCCAGGAAATCCTGGCCGAATTCGCGGCTGACCTTCGCAATCAGCGTTTCGGTATACAGGTTGGTTGCCCAGGGAATGATGGTCTGGATAGGCCCGTGGAAGTTGCGGTGCGTGGACGCGCCGATCCCTTTCAGGTCTCCCGCCTCGAGCTGGCCGACGATGACGTCGAGCAAGCGAATGGCTTCCTGGCGGGCCCGCCATTCCGTCTCCGAACGCAGTAGGTACCGCTCGGTGACCATCTCCAGAATCGGACCCACGTCCTGGGCCATCCCGCCATGCACCAGCACCAGGCTGTCTTGCAGCCTGCGCCGGGTATCAGTCGAAACCTCCTCCTCACCCAAGATCCGGTGGCGCGGCAGCAGACAACCGCGGCTGACGCCGTACTCGGGGTCCCCAGGGCCGGCCTTGACTCCCTGGATCAGCTTGATGCCGGGCCAGACGCCACCGGAGTCCTGCCAGCCCCCGCCGGACCCCCCCAGCCACTCGCCAAGAATGGCGCGGGCGGCCACCAGCCGCCGCTCCGGCTCGGCCAGTGGTCCGGTGAGCGCCCTCGTCTGCCCGGTGGCCCTCATGCAAACCGTAATCAAGCAGGCCAACAGGCTGGTAGAGACGGCCAGGCGCGAACCCTTCGGGATATCGTTGACACGGCTGACGATCTCGACGCCGTGGCCCGGCATGCCCACCAGCGTCGCCAGCAGGCCGGCGAGCGGCTGGCCGGCGCCCTCCAGGCCTGGAGGCACGATGCCGGCGGCGATCACCGCGGCCTTGAGCAGGCCCAGGTAGTCCCGGGCGAAATCGAAGACCTCCGCAATCGTGCTGATTTCGGCAACCGCCTCCAGGTCCACGCTGACCAGGCGCAGGACGGGACGGTCAATGACGCGGAAGTAGGCCTCGACCGGGGGCCTGGGCGTGGCCGGTACGCCGGGCCGGCGCACCGCCAGGTCAATGGAGATGTTCAGCACCCGGGCGCCTTCAGGGAAATCCATCCCCAGAAAGAAAATGTCACTCCAGCCGCTGTGGGTGAGGTCCATGCGAACCGGCGTCGCCTCGTGGAGAACCGGGAACAGCTTTTCGGTGCCGGCCCGCTCGCGCAACTCGGACCGGAGGCGCAGGGGGTAGTCCGCGGTGTGGCCGGTCCGGAACATCCATTGGTTTCCCCGGACCGAGCGCACGCTCTGGCGAACCTGGTCGGCAAGCGTCTGAAACGCCAGCCCGCGGTAAGCCTCGGCCAGGGCGCTGGAGATAGCCGCGCTGGGGCCGGCGGTCATCTGGGCGGCCAGAAAGATATCGATGGCTTCCTCGAACCGGCGCTTGAGCAAGTTCGCGTACCCGCCGAAGGGAATCAGCGCCTGGCGCGCGGTGGCGACCTTCTCCGGCAGGTGGAAGCGGTGGATCGCGTAGAGAAAAAGCAGGGCCCGCACGCGTTCGTACAGGTTCTCGCTGTCCCGCCGAAAGCGGTCCAGCTTGTCACATTCCCGTACCAGCTCCTCTGCGGACGCGGACCCGCAGAAGGCGTCGAGCGAACGGTCCCGAACCGCGGCCTCGCTGGCGGTGATGATCCGGATCAGCTCGCCCATCGTCTATTCCTCGCCCGGCCCGATCTTGCGCAGCGCCAGCAACTCCAGCAACTGGCACAGGATCTCGTCGCGGTCCTTCCCGCTCACCGCCAGGGCCAGTTGGGTGATGAGCAGGCCGTATTTCGCGCCCACGTCGTAGCGCCATCCAGGGGCTTCCAGGGCCAGGTACTGTTCACGCCTGGCGAGCTGGGCCAGCGCGGGGGAGAGCATGATGCCGCCCTGCGCGCCGGCCGCTTCGCAATCCCGGGCGAGGATGTCCATCACCACCGGCGTCAGCACGTGCATTCCGAAAAAACACAAGTAATGCCCGGCGCGGAGGCCCGGCACCACCAGGCGTTGCTCGGCCTCGGTCGGTGTCGGCTTCTCGATCACCGTGGTGATCTTGTACAGGTCCTGCCGTCCGGCCAGACGTTGCCCTCCGACGGCGCCGTAGCGGGGCAGCAGAGCCTCTCGTGTTGTTTGCACCGCGGAAATCGAACACGCCTCCGCTTCGGCTACTTCGACCAGTTTCTGGGCGCAGCCCTGGCCGGTGCGGCTCACCCAAAGATGGTCGCTCACCAGGTGGAGAAACGGATCATCTCCCACGAACTCGCGGGCGCAGTATACCGCGTGGCCATAGCCCAACGGCTGCGCCTGGTGAACAAACCGGAGGCGGCCGGCATGTTCGCCGACCACCCTGGCGTAGGCGTCTTCATCGCCGGGCCAAACGACGACGCAAATCTCCTCGATGCCGGCCCGCAACGCCTCCGAGACGATGATTCCGAGAACGGAGCGTTGCTCGCCGTCCTGGTCAATGAGGGTCTGCAGCGGCAGGCTGCGCTGCGCCGGCGCAGCAGCCGTAATCACCGCTTTGCTGATCTTCATCCGACACCTCCGGTTCCCGTCACCAGGAATCCCATAGACTACAAGAGTAGATCAATGAGGCGGCGTTCTGGTAGGTCCACGGCTGCGGCGGAAGCGCCGGGCGCCGGCTGAACGCTGGATGGGAACCGAAATCGAGAACCCGCAAGGCTACGATGCGCGGCGCGAAACATCGAGTCCGCTGAAACCCGCCGGGCAGCGGACTCATCTAAATAAGTGCGCTGCTCGTCCTGGTAAGACGAAACCACCCATCGGCGCCGGCAAGGCGGGGAGCCATACAGCGCACGGGGAAGCGGAAGCCGAATGGCAAAATAGATGTATCCCTGGCGGTTTACCGGCATCGGGTGAACAGAAGAGGAGTGCAATTGAAATGAGAACGCTCATAGCGATATTCGCAGCCAGCATCTTGTTGTTGCCGGCGGTGGCCGGCGCCGATACGCTTCGCCTGGCCAGCGGCGCCGTCATCGACGGCACTTACCTTGGCGGAAACGCCCGGGAAGTCCGGTTCGTGGGACCCGACGGGATTGCCAGGTCCTACCCCATCACCAACATCGAGGCCATCGAGTTCGGCGGGCCGGCCCCGGTGGCCACGGCGGCTCCCAAGACGGCTCCCGCGCGGGCTGCGGCTCCGCGGGAGGCTTCCCGGCACGAGCCCGGCACTGCCGGCGTCACCATCCCGGCCGGCACTACCATCACCGTGCGCCTGATCGACAGCATCGACGCAAAGGAAACGGCGATCGGCGAGCGTTTCCGCGCCAGTATTGACGATCCGGTCGTCCTCGAAGGCCGCACGATCATCCCGCGCGGCGCTGACTGCACGGTTCAGGTAATGAAGGCGGAAACCGGTGGGCGTCTGAAAGGCAGTGACGAGCTTGCCATCAAGTTGTATGACATCACGGTAAACGGCCGGCGGTACGATGTCGCCACTGACTACGCGCAGCTCAAGACCAAGGGCGAGGGAAAGAGCACGGCTCGTAACTCGGCCCTGGTGGCCGGGCTGGGCGCGGTGATCGGCGGCATTGCCGGGGGAGGCAAAGGCGCCGCTATTGGCGCGGTGGCCGGCGCCGGCGCCGGAGCAGCGGGGTCCGTGCTGAAGGGCCCGCACCTGACGGTTCCCTCGGAAAGCCGCCTCACCTTCCTCCTCCGGGCGCCGCTGCCGCTCGACTGAACCGCCGTCCCGGCGGGCAGGCGGCATCGCCGGGACGCCGCGGGAAACACATTGGCACAGGTTCCACGCCGGCGCTTACCGCGTCAGCACGTTTATCTTAATGAATGATGGGCGCCCAGCCGAGCGGTACACCCGCTCGGTTGCTTGTTGGTAGTCAGCGGCGGTGGCGTGGTAGATGTCCACGAAGCTCTGCGGGTTACGATCCACCAGCGGAAACCACGTGCTCTGTACCTGCACCATGATCCGGTGGCCCCGGCGGAAGCTATGCAGAACATCCGGGAGTATGAATTCCACCTTGCTGACCTCGCCGGGGCGGAACGGTTCCGGCTTTTCGAAGCTGTTCCGGAAGCGGCCGCGGAAGGGTTCGCCCCGCACCAGTTGCTGGTAGGTACCCATCTTGACGCCGGCGGGGTTGGGATCCGGGTCGGGATAGTCCGGCGGGTAAACGTCAATGAGCTTGACGATGAAATCGGAATCCGTACCCGACGTGGAAACCTGCAGGCTGGCGGCGAACCGCCCGGCGATGGTCAGATCCTCCGCGAGCGGTTCGGTGGCATAGACCAGCACATCCGGCCGTCTGGAGGCAAAGCGCTGGTCGCCGGCCATGTACTCGCGCGTCATGCCGGTGGAGATGGTATCGGTGTACGGCACGGGTTTGGCCGGATCACTGAGGTATTCGTCGAAGGCGCCCGCCCGCCGTGGGGCCTGCCGTGAGAGCTTGCCGCCGGCGTCGAAGTAGAAGGTAACCGGGCGCGTACCGGCCGGAGGCCACATGTCGAACCGGCGCCACTGGTTGGTGCCCGTCTCGAACATCCACGCCTTCGGCAGGCCGGGCGATCCCTTCTGCTTCAAGTAGTATTCGAAGAACGGGAACTGGATGTGCTTGCGGAAAAACTCCGCCGTCTTGGATCCGAAGCGGACGGGTCCCAGGTGGTCACCGGCACTGCGGGCCCAGCCGCCGTGATACCAGGGGCCCATGACCAGATGGTTCTGAGTTTCCGGGCTGAGCTTCTCGATGGCTTCGTAGACGTGCGGCGGACCGTAGACGTCTTCGGCGTCGAACCAGCCGCCTACCGTGAGCACCGCGGGTTTGATGTTTTTCAAATGAGGCAACAGAACCCGCGACTTCCAGAACTCGTCGTAGTTGGGATGGCGCATCATCTCCCGCCAGAACGGAAGTTGCTTGTCCCGGTACTTGTCGGCCGCGTTGCCGGCCGCCCCCAACTGGAGGAAAAATTCGTAACCGTTCGGAGTGGGGAAAACGAAGCGCGGTTCCCGCTCCCGCGTGGGCTTGGGCCGCAACCGATCGAAGTTGATAAAGAAACCAAAGGCATGCGCCAGGAAGAAAGCGCCGTTGTGGTGGAAGTCGTCGCCGACGAACCAGTCGATTACCGGCGCCTGCGGGGAGACGGCCTTCAGCGCCGGATGCGCGTCGGGCAAAGCGGCGGCCGCGTAAAACCCCGGGTAGGAGATGCCCCACATTCCCACCCGGCCGTTGTTATGCGGGACGTGATGGATCAGCCATTCGATCGTGTCATACGTATCGGTGGATTCGTCCACCTCGTCCGGCCGGCTCTTGCGTGGGATATAGGGCCGCACATGCACGTAATCGCCCTCCGATAGATAACGGCCGCGGACATCTTGATAAACAAAGATGAACTTATCTTTGGCGAACTCCGGTGACGGACCGAGTTTTTCCGGGTAGTTGTCCACGCCGTATGGCCGGACGCTGTACGGCGTGCGCATCATCAGCATCGGATAGTCGGTCGAGGTGTCCTTCGGCGTGTAGACAGCCGTGAACAGCTTTACGCCGTCGCGCATGGGAATTTCGTACTCGTGCTTGGTGTAATGGGCTTCGACGTACTCCTTGCCCTGCCCGCACAGCAAGACGGGAACCAGAGCCAGCGTGGGAAGAAGAATGAGGCGATGATTCCGCATGGATGCAGAATACCACGCGCCGTGCTGGAAGCCGGCGCCCACGGCGGGTTCAGCGGCTCACGCAGTTACACCACTTGCCGTTTTCGTCGTAGTGCGGCCACGGGCCGCCGCGCCGGAAACCGGAGACGATGAAGCCGTCGAACTCCGGCGTCGGCTCGAAGTAGCCGGGATAGCGGAGATGCTCCCTAATGACTTCCTCGTTGAGTTCCACCCCCAGGCCGGGCTTGTCCGGCACCGTGATGTAGCCGTTCTGGATGATCGGGTTGGGCAGCCCGGTGACCAGGTCGTTCCACCACGGCATATCCACCGCGTGGTTTTCCATGGCCAGGAAGTTCCGGATCGTGGCCGCCATGTGGACGCTGGCGATGCAGCCGACTGGCGAGCCGGCATGGTGGACGGCCGTGGGGATGCCATGCAGGTCGGCGTAATCAGCAATGCGCTTGGTCTCGAGCAGCGCACCCGAGGTCTCCGGATCCGGGTGGATGATGTCCACGGCCCGGTTGTCGAGGAAATCTTTGAAGCCTTCCTCCAATCCGAACAGGCTTTCGCCGATGGCCAAGGGCGTCGTGGTGGCCTGCTTGATCTCCTGGTAGGCGCGCCAGTTCCTCGGGGCGTCACCGCCGGGGCCGAGGTGGCCCACCTGGAGCATGTCCTCGGCCCAAGCAAGGTGATAGCGTTCGAAGGCCCGGGCGTAACGGATGCTGTCGTTGACGTCCAGCCGGCCGAAATGGTCGGCGGCCAGCGGGGCGTCCCAGCCGATGGCGTCGCGGACGGCTTCGATGTACTCGCAAAGGTGGCCGAGACCCTTTTCGGTGGCCACTCCCCGATGATCCACCGCTCCCGGGCGATTTTTCACCAGGCTGGTATACAGGTCCATCTTGAAAAACGTGAACCCCATCTGCTGGCGCTTCTTCATGCGCTCCCCGTAGATCTTCGGGTCCTCGCTCCCGGTGGTGTCGCAGTACATGCGAATCTTATCGCGCTGCTTGTCGCCGATCAGCCGCCAGGCCGGCACGCCGTAAACCTTGCCGGCGATGTCATGGAGCGCCATATCCACGGCGCTGTAGCCCCCGCCCATCCGTTGCTGGCCGGCGAACGGCCGGATCTTCCGGAGAATCCTGCTGATGTGGAGCGGGTTCTCACCCACGATGTGCGCCTTCAGGATGAGCGCGATCCCCTTGACGCCCGCGTCGCGGACCTCCCCGTAGCCGTAGACGCCCTGGTTGGTGTCGATGCGGATGATCGGGTAATCGTAGTTCGCCGCGACCGTGCAAGCTCGCATGTCGGTGATCTTGAGCTTGCTGGGGGCGGAGTTCTTGTTCAACACGGGCGCGCTTTGCCGGGGCGCCGCCTCGGCCAGGCTGACGCCGGAAGCGAGCACCGCCGCGCCGGAGGCAGCCTGCAGGATATTTCTGCGGCTGAGGGCCGGATCTTTTTTCTCACTCATGGTTTCCCCTTTCTGCTTGCAGGCAAGATGTACGGTCAAGGCCGGCGCTGCGGGAACAGCGAGCGGGCCGCCAGAATGCGGGCCGTTCCATCGGCCGGATTCCGGGAGGCATAAAAACCAACCGTGCAGTTCAGCCGGAAGAAGTAAGCGTCACCAGCGGTAGCCGGGTGCCGCCCTTCCACGCCATCCAGCCCGCCGCCGGCCACCATGTCCCCTTTTCCGCTCATCAGATAGTAAAACTCTTCTTCCCGCTCGTGATGGTGAGGGAAATTCGTGCCGCCGGGCGCGAATTCGATGATGAAGAGGCTGGTCAGCACGTGGGCGGCGGCCAGATGGTCCCGTTTACTTTCAGTGGTTCCCATCAGCAGGCGGAACCGCGAGCTTGACGGATGGCGCCCCACCGCCTGGAGCGGCACCTCGTCGATGTTGGCGAGCATGAGCTTCGGCGAAGGTTGGACCTTCATTCCTTTCGGAATGTGCCAGCCCATCACGAGCACGCGCGCCGGCCGGCGGGAGGGATTCGACAAGCCGTGGCGCACGCCCGGCGGCAGGTACAGGTAATCGTGCCGGCGCAGCGGACGCCGTGTTTCCCCGTAATGCAGCACCGGGCTGCCGCTCATCACGATGTAAACTTGTTCCTCGCGCGGGTAATTCACCAGGGTGCACCGGCCCCCGGCGGCGAGGCTCACTTCGCCGAACCGGGCCACGCCACGAACGATGCGGGTCTCGGAATCCCCGGCGCCGAAAATGGGCTTGTAGTGGCAGCTCGGCGTCGTCAGGTCAGCCTTCTTTTCCGGCAGATCCGGCACCCGGCGGTAGAGGAACGTCGGGGCCACCGTGCGCTGCTCGGCGGCGGCGAGCAGCATCGCAGCGGCCGCCACGACGAACGCGGGAGCGAGAATCCGGCGCAGGAAAGGCACGGATTGAATTCTATGACCCCGCCCGCTGATTTGCAAGCGGCGATGGAATGGGATGGCCGGCGCCGCGGCTCGGCTCCGCGCGGGACGGCCGCCCGCACATTCGCTGACCTCCATCTGCTAATTTACAGGTAGATATGCTCAAGTCCACGATCTTCCGTGAATATGACATTCGTGGGATTGCCGAGACCGACCTGCCCAGCCCCGATGTCGCCGTACTCGGCCAGGCCATCGGCACCTACCTTCAGCGCCACACCGGGAACAAGGTAAACGTCGGCCGCGACTGCCGCTTCAGCTCCGGGCGCTTGAGCGAGGCCATCGCCCAGGGCCTGGCGGCCAGCGGCTGCGAAGTCACCGAGCTGGGCACCGTTCCCACCCCGGTGCTGTACCACTCGGCTTACACGATGAAGGCCGACGGCGCGGTCATGATCACCGGCAGCCATAACCCTCCGGAATATAACGGGTTCAAGATCGTTTGCGGCGCCGGGACCCTGTATGGCGATCAGATTCAGCAGATCCGGCGCCTGATCGAGATAAACGATCTCGCCGTCGGTCCCGGTTCGCGGCGCGGTCACGACGCCGCAACCCCTTACGTGGAGGACATTGTTTCCAAGTTCTCCTGGAACCGCCGCATCAAGGTGGTCTTCGACGCCGGCAACGGAACGGCCGGCCCCACCATGCACCGAATCCTCCAGCGGCTGAATGTCGACGCCGTGGAATTGTTTTTCGACATGGACGGCAATTTTCCGAACCATCACCCCGATCCGACCATCGAGAAGAACCTGGAAGCTCTGGCTGCGGCCGTCCGGCGGCACGGCGCGGAGCTGGGAATCGCTTTTGACGGAGACGCCGACCGGATCGGCGCCATCGACGAGAACGGCCAGGTCGTATGGGGAGACTACCTGCTGCTGATTTACGCCCGGGAGATTCTCGCCCGCAAGCCCGGGGCTACCTTCATCGCTGACGTGAAGTGCTCCCAGGTGCTCTACGACGAGCTTCGCAAGCTGGGCGGCAACCCCATCATGTACCGCACCGGCCATTCGCTGATCAAGGCGAAGATGAAACAGGAAAAGGCCGAACTGGCGGGCGAGATGAGCGGCCATATGTTCTTCGGCGACCGTTACTACGGCTACGACGACGCCTTGTACGCTGCCTGCCGGCTGATGGAGATTCTCGCCAATTCGGGCAAGCCCCTTTCGGCCCAGCTCGAAGGGCTGCCGCGCATGGTCACCACGCCGGAGATCCGCGTGGATTGCGCCGACGAGATCAAGTTCGACGTGGTGGCCCGCGTGGCCCGGAATTTCCAGAAGACGCATGACGTGATCACCGTGGATGGAGCACGCGTGCTGTTCCCGCACGGCTGGGGGCTGGTGCGCGCCTCAAACACGCAGCCGGTTCTGGTGCTCCGGTTCGAGGCCGAGACTGCGGAACAGCTCGCCGAGTACCGGCGCGAGGTGGAAACAGCCGTCAAAGCAGCCGAAGCCGAGTTCGCCGTCTGAATCCGAAACGCCCAGGCGGAACAGAGCCCGCGGATTGGTGTGTGTCCCCAGTGGGCCCCGCACTCACCGTGGTTGTCCCGCCGATCCTGTGCCTGGGATGACTCCGGCTGGAAATTCGTGGGGGGCCGGCCCGCCTCTCCTCCGTCGCCTGAGGACCAGCCCCCACGAGCCAATGAGCGAGCCTGCCGCGACACCGCCCGGTTGACCACATGAGAATGCCACAAACCGGCCGGAAATTCTAGTAACTAAAGTACCGGTTTCAGTACTGGAGGTACTGTTTCCGGAGCCACGTTGCCGTTCGGATCGCGCCGGCCTGGCGCCGCGCCGCGGGGAATTTATGATACGCTGACTGGAACGCGGGCGCGCCGTAGCCCGCCAAATCGCAAATGGGAGAAAGCCGATGCGGCTTGGTCGATTGCTGGTTCCTGTTTTTCTGCTCGTGCTGGCCGGCGCACCGCTGGCGGCACAATGGGAGGAGGACGAATGGGGCGACGTACCTTACGTGCCGACTCCTCCGGAAGTGGTGGACGCGATGCTCGAGTTGGCCGGCGTCACCCAGAATGACATCGTTTACGACCTCGGTTGTGGCGACGGCCGGATCGTGATCGAAGCGGCCAAAAAATATCATGCTCACGGCGTTGGCATCGATATCAATCCAACCCGGATCGAAGAGGCCAAGGCAAATGCTAAGGACGCCGGCGTCAGTGATCGTGTGCGCTTCCTCGAAGGCAACTTCTTTCAAGCTGACATCCACGATGCCACTGTGGTCACGCTCTACCTGCTTTCCACCGTGAATCTCAAGCTCCGGCCCAAGCTGCTGAAGGATCTCAAGCCCGGCACGCGCATCGTCTCTCACCGCTTCGATATGGGAGACTGGAAGCCGCTTAAGGAAACCACCGCGGACGGCCGTCCGATTTACCTGTGGATTGTCCCGCCGGACAAGAAGATCCACTAGCCGGTCCCGGGGTACGGGCCGGCTCCGCCAGTACGGCACTGCGGACGGCCGGCAGGCGGGAACTCAGTTCTGTGGCCCTATCCGCTCGGTTCTGCCAGCCAGCGGCTTCACCACCGACCCGCCGCAAACTCCGACGCCGGTGCTCAGCAATGCGTTCAGCAGGTTGAACAACACGGCGTAAACTACCTGCTCATTGACGGGTTGCCTGCCGGGCATCCGAAACGTCGCCGGCAGTTCCTTGCTGATTCGGATTCGGATCGCGTTCGGCAAAACCCGGCCGGAGGAATCCCGCCGGTTGGCCACCGAGATGGGCGTCTGCAGGACCGCTCCCGTCTGGCCGTCAACGTAGAACTGGCATCGCGAGAACCAGCCGAGATTCCCGGAATCGGCCGCGTCGAAAAGCAGCAGAGGCCCCTCGCGGTCCGGGGGAGCATCCAGGTCTAGCACCAGGCCGCGGTCGGTCTCCTGCAGTTCCAACCCGAAGCCAACCTGCCGCACAATGTTGCGGACAAATTCCGGATCCAGTTCCAACTGGAGGAATTTGTACTTTCCCGCCTGAAGCACCTGCATCAGAACCCATTGTATCGGGTCTTACTCCATGGCAGACAACGCCCGGGCGTACGCCTGGTAGGTTTCCTCGTCGAACAAAACGAAAATCGCCTCCTGG
>CAZXVW010000053.1:0-22205 GCA_964644025.1 uncultured Solibacteraceae bacterium
AAGAAGAATGGTGGGCTCGAGCAGACTCGAACTGCTGACCTCTACCGTGTCAAGGTAGCGCTCTAACCAAACTGAGCTACGAGCCCGGATCGGGCGGATCACTGCAATTATAACACGCGGCGCCGCCGGCTCACCCTGGCGCGCCGGCGTGGCCGCGCGGCCTGTTTTCAAGCCTCCCAGGCGAGGATGGCGTGGATGGCGAGGCGGTCCAGGGTAGTTCGCAAAACCCCGTCGCGCCAGCTCGTCTCCAGCGGCCGTCCGCCAGGCTCCAGCGTGACGCGGCGCGGAGCGCGGTTCGTGCGGATGGCGATTCTCACCGGTCCCACCGGAGGGATGAAGTCCACGGCGCTGTAGTCGGAGGCCACTTGCATCCCGGTCGCGTTGATCAGATGCAGCAGCATCTTGCCGCCTTTCTTGCGGCGCACCACCTCGACGGTCGGCGGGCCGTCGACCGTGACCGCCGGCGTGAAAACCTGAGCGACGACCCGGGCGATGAAGTTGCGGGCTTCCGGGGCGTGCGTGGCGGCGAACACCGCCCCCACCGGACCGTAGATGGCCGCAATACGTCCGTCGCCCGAGCGGGCGAGAGTGGCGGCGGTGGCGCCGTCGCGGGTGGAATCATAAGTCGGAAAGCGCGTCTCCAGAACGTGCGCGCCGGCGGCCTCCACATCCTGCCAGAGGCCCCGCACGTCAGCGAACACCTCCGCTCCCGGCACGTAGGCCGGCTGGTCGCGCGGATCACCGCGGAAGCGCACCTGGAGCGCGTCCCGGAATTGCGCCGCGTTTTCGGCCCCGGCAATCAGCAGCGTGCCTCCGTCCCGGGCGTAGGCGAGGAGCCGGTCGCGCGCCTGGGCGCCGATCTCGGGCCAGTCCGGCACGATGATCATCGGGTACCGCGGCGCCAGCTCCGGGAGGCGCCAGTCCGGAATCACGTCCACCGGGTAATGGCCTTCCACCAGCGCGTCCACCATGCCCTGGCACGGGTGGACGGCCTGGCCCCAGCCGCCGAACAGCTTCGGCACAGTGTGGTAGAGCGAGTAGCCGGAGAACAACACGCCGATCTCCGGCACGGTCTCCGAGTTATGGCAGAGCGCCTCCCGGCGGCGGCAGAAGCGGGCCACCCGCGCCATCACTTCGATGTGACGATCGTCGATTCTGCCCGCCCGCGTCGGCTGGTAGTAGATCTGGAAGCCGCCGCCCTGGGCCAGGACGACGGCGGCCTCCTGCATCAGTTGCACTGCCGACTTGTGAACAGGCCCCACCGGGTTCCGCCGGCCGCTCTGAAAGCCCCACGCCATCAGGTCCCACGGTTTGCCCACCCAGGAGAGATAGCGCGCCTCCAGCCGGGCGCGGGAAACGCAGGCGTTGCCGAGATAGTCGCCGGAAATGAAATCCACGGGCAGTTCCGGACGCTCCGGGACATAGGTGGTATACAGCCAGTTGCTGGCGATCTGGAAGCCGGGCCGGAATGCGTGCAGCGCGTCGAGGTAATGGCGCACGTAATCGCGGAACACCTGCCGGTTGAACTCCAGCCACTCCTGCCAGCCTGGCTCGTCCGGCGACCGGGGCGGGCGCTCAATGCCGGTCCGCTTGCGAAACGCGCGCACCGAAGCTTCGCTGTAATCGGGATTCGAGCCCCAGCATTCGCCGTCTACCCAGACGCCGTCAATGTCATAGTTGCGGATGGCTTCCTCGAGCTGCGGGATCATCCGCTCATCCACGTAAGAGCTGAGCCGGCTGGTCTCGCGGGAGGAACGTTTCCCATCGGCGTCCACCCGCGCCCACTCCGGGTGCTGCCGCACGGCAAGCTGATCCAGGACCCCGGAAAAATGGATGTAGAGAGCGACGCCGCGCCGGGCGGTCACGCGGCGCCAGACGCGGAGCGAATCCTTGACGATCGGCGCCGACGTGCTCACCTTCGATGGGTAGCCGAGGTAGCCGACATGGCCTTTGCAGTCGTATTGCACGAAGTCCGGCCGGACGCGGTCGAGGAACTTTTTCACCATCTGTTCGGTGACGTCGCGCCCCAGGGCCTTGTCGTTGCTGTTTGGGTGCAGGTCGAAGTGCATCCCGAGGAAGCAGTCCTTTCGCGCCCGGCGCGGGGGCTGGCCGGAAACGGGGGCGGCCAGGGCGGCGGCGCCGAGAAGATGGAATTCGCGGCGGGTGAATTTCATGGCGTCCATTTTATGGCAATCCAGGGAAAACCGGGCGGAAAAGACTCCGCGGCGCCAGGGCGAGGCTCAGCGGGCTGCGGCGCGCCGGTCAAAGCGCGAAGGCCACGGCCTGGATCGTGCCGGGGGCATTGCCCTCCAGGCGGTTGTTGACAAAGATGAAAGCCGGTTGGCCGCTGGTGCGGGCGCGGTGAGCCAGCTCGCGCAGTCCCTGCCGGGCCTTCGGATTCTCATCCTGAATGCGGTCATAAGGCTCGAAGAGTTTCACGGCTTCCTCGTACCGGCGCCCCCGGCGCAGCAGTGCGCGGGCGAGGGTGAAGTCGGCGGTAAAAGCCCCCGGAATGGTGATCTGCACGGTGAGTTCCGGCATCCGCGTCCAGGCGTTGAACACGTGCGCCACGTTGCGAGCGCGGAGGCAATCGAAGTACTCCGGGGTCAGAAATTCCGGGTTGCGGATCTCCACGGAGTAGCGGAACCCGCCCGGCAGCGCGGCGAGGAACCGGTCCAGGTCAGCCGCGAAGCTGCCCACGTCCGGGTAACTCGCCCGGGAAAAAGCGCCGAACTCGAAAATCAACGCGGCCACCTGCTGACGGTATGCCTCCAGCGGCCGGAGGAAAGCGTTCCGGAACAGCTCCACGTTGAGGAAATTCTCATTCGGCTTTCCCGCTCTGCTCCCATAGCGTGCGTGGGCGGGGAACGTCTTGACGGTGATCTCCTCCGGCGCCTTGAAAGCGTAACGGAGCGCCGGCGGGGCGGAGGTGAACAGGCGCTGCCAGTAGGCCGGGGAAGGAAACTGATAGAAGGAGAAATCCCCGCAGACGATCGGAAAGGTTTCCGCGTACTCGGCCAGGCAGGTGTCCAGGAATTTTCTCTTCGAGAAGCGGCCGCGGCTGTAGTAGCGCTCCGGCGTGTAGACCTGGCCGAGCCAGCCTTCGTACTTCCACGAGCTGGTGCCGAACCACACGCCCTCGGCTGCCAACTGGCGGAGCCGGGCGCCCAGCTTCCGGGTGGCGTGCGGCCACTGATCGTCGAACAAGGACGCGTTTGACATGACGTGGCTGAAAGTATAAATACCTACAATATGAGCCTGACGGCCCGGCAGCAGGCCATCTACGACTTTATCGTGGAATTCCGGCGCATGCACGGCTGCTCACCGTCAATCCCCGAAATCCAGAAAGCATTCCTGATCCGCAGCCCCAACGGCGTCGTGGGCCACCTGCTGGCGCTGGAGGCGAAGGGCTACATCCGCCGTTCCCGGCGCGGCTCCCGGCAGGTGGATGTGGTGAAGGAGAATCCGGCGCTGGCGCAGCACTCCGCGCTGTTCAACCTGCCTGTATTCACCAGCGTGCCCGGAGAAGCGGACGCGCCGCTCACCGCCCGCGGAGCCGAGGCGTGCGTCACGCTGGACCGATCCGCGCTGGGATTTCGGCCTAGACCGGGGACCTTCGTCCTCAAAGTGCATGGCGACGCGATGAAACAGGCGGGAATCAGTGACGGGGACCTGGTGATCGTGGAGCCTTGCCAGGAGGCGCAGGCTGGCCAGATTGTGGCCGCCACGGTGGCGGGCAACACCCTGCTGCGCCGCTTGAGCCGCTCCCGGGGCCGCTGGCT
This sequence comes from uncultured Solibacteraceae bacterium, assembly GCA_964644025.1. Lineage (GTDB taxonomy): Bacteria > Acidobacteriota > Terriglobia > Bryobacterales > Bryobacteraceae > CAZXVW01. The sequence continues at coordinate 3,783 of CAZXVW010000053.1, forward strand.
GCTCAAGTCCGAGAACCGCGCGCGGCCGGAGGCGACGCCGCGATCGGAGGCGGTGATCCGGGGCGTGGCACGGCTGGTGCTGCACCGGCTGGACTGAGCGCCCCAGCCCCGGCTCCGGCCGGTGGCAGGAACGAGGGCCGCTGCCGCGGGCAACCGCCCCCGTTCTGCGGTAGCATAAGGGAACTGCGAGGAACACTCATGAGAAATACACAACTGCTCTGGTTCACCCTGGCGGCGCTGGCGGCGCCGCTGTGGTTGGGCTGCCAATCGGCGCCGCAGCCCCCGGAAGAAGGAATGGTTCCGTTGTTTGACGGCCGGACGCTGAACGGCTGGAAGCAGCTCAACGGGAAGGCAACCTATAAAGTCGAGGACGGCATGATCGTCGGGACCACGGTCCCCGGCAGCCCGAATTCCTTTCTCTGCACGACGAAGAATTACGGGGATTTTATCCTCGAATTCGAAGTGAAGGTGGACCCGGAACTCAACTCCGGCGTCCAGATCCGGAGCCACCAGTACGAGCACGACGTCACGGTTCATACGATGGGGAGCCGCGGACCGGTCACCCGGAGCTGGAAGGCCGGCCGGGTCCACGGCTACCAGGTGGAGATTTCCAACGAGGCCACCGGCACCTCCGGCGGGATTTACGACGAAGCGCGCCGCGGGTGGCTGGCGAACATCAAGGACGATCCGGCGGCCAGCAAGGCGTTCAAGGATAACCAGTGGAACAAGTACCGCATCGAGGCCATCGGCGACTCCATCAAGACGTTCGTCAATGGCGTCCCGTGCGCCGACTTGGTCGACTCGATGGACCTGACCGGCTTCATCGGCCTGCAGGTGCACGCGCACAAGGGCGACACCCCGCTGCAGGTGCGCTGGCGCAACCTGTGGATCAAGGACCTCGGCGAGCACGCCTGGGCGCCGCTGTTCGACGGCAAGACGCTGAACGGCTGGACGAAGACGGGCGAAGGCAACTGGGAAGTGGTCGACGGGGCGATCCGGGGCACGGGCAAGAGAACCGGCAAGGGCGGATTGCTGGTCAGCAATCAGGATTACAATGACTTCACCCTGCGCCTGATGTTCAAGGATGTGAAGGGCAACAGCGGCTTCTTTTTCCGCCTGGGAGAGGCAGACGGCAAGCGCCAGGCCCTGGAGGCCGAGATCGACGCCAAGGATTACATCGGCGGCTATTATGAAGTCGGCGGCCGCAAGTACGTGGTCCAGCCCGACGCCGAAACCGTGGCCAAGTTTTTCAAGCCCGGCGACTGGAACCAGCTTACCGTCTCCGCTCACGGGCGCCGGCTGGTCTTCCACGTGAACGGCTACAAGACCGTCGATCTAAAGAACGACCCGTGCCGGCTCACCGGCAAGCTCGGGCTCCAGGTTCACGGCAGGCAGGACGTGGAAGTCTGGTTCAAGGACATCGAGACCCTCAAGAAGAAACAGTAAGCATCCGCTCCCCCGGCGCCCTGGTTTAAATGCCGCGGCGCCGGGCCACGGTCGGTCAAACCGCATCAGGCCCGGCTGGTGGCTTGCTCACCCGGAACAGTGAGTGAAGCCTCGGCCACCGGCAAGCACAAGCGGAACCAGAAAGTGCTGCCCCGGCCGGGACGGCTGGTCACGGTGATGTCGCCTCCCATGAGCCGCGCCAGCTCCCGGCTGATAGCGAGGCCAAGGCCCATGCCATCATATTTCCGTGTCAGGGAGCCATCCGCCTGGGTGAACCTTTCGAAAACAGTCTCTTGCTTGTTTTGGGAGATCCCGATGCCGGTGTCTTCCACCGCGATGGTCACCTCGGCCCGTCCTCCCGGCAGTTGCCGCCCGTCGACGCGCACCAGGACATGTCCCCGCGGGGTGAACTTCAAGGCGTTTCCCACCAGGTTCACCAGCACTTGGCGGATCCGAACCGCATCGCCCACCACGCGCCGTGGGACACTGCTCGCGAAGCGCACCCGCAGCTCGAGGCCCTTCCTCCGGGCTTCGCCGCGGAAAACGCTGACCGCCTCCTCTACCGCCACTCGCAGGTCCATCGGAGTCGGCTTAAGAGAGATTTTGCCTGACTCAGCTCCCGAGAGAGTAAGCAAGTCGTCGATGATGGCGAGCAGGTGACCACCCGAGGCACGGATGGCCTCGGCGTACTCCCGCTGCTCGGGGTCCAGCTCGGTGTCCAGTAACAGCTCCGCCATGCCGAGAATCCCGTTCATCGGTGTCCGGAGCTCATGGCTGACGTTGCCCAGGAATTCCGACTTCAACCGGTCGGTCTCTTCCACCCTTTTGAGCGCCCGCCGGAACTCGTCCTCGGCGGCTAGCCGGACGTCGATCACTTGATCCAGCATGCCCACCAGCAGGAGCATCACCAGGCTCACCACGAGCACCTGTAGCCCGGGGCCGGAGCCGTCGCTCCCCATCACCGCCGGGGAGAACCTCTCCTCAACCAGAGGCAACATCAGAACCCCGGAAGCTCCGGCCACTACCGCCATCAGGTGACGCAGCCGAGGCCTTCGCTCCGGCAACAGGAGCACCATTGTTCCCACCAGCCCCACCAGGATCACTTCGCTGAACAGCGGCGGCGATTCGCTTCCCAGCATCCAGCTCGCCGGTACCGCCAGTACCGATAGCGCCAGGATCACCTGCAATAGTACCGTCCGGCGGTCGTTCAGCCGCCGCAGCAAGGAGATCCCCCACATCGCCCCGGCTAGCCGCAGGATGAAGGCGGTGACCAGCACACTCATCCACTCATTTACTGCCATTGTTTGCGGAATTCTGAGCCTCCAGTGGCGCAGCGGCGCCGGCTCGCAAGGGCAAAGTGTCCATCAGCATCGCGCTGCCGCCGGCTTCCAACGGCCGGTCTGCAGAAACTATCCCAGGCTCGCGGCGACCGCGTTGTCAATGCATCAGCATCCGGGCGCGGGGCGCGGGCGTTCACTGTTCGCGGGAGACGACGAATAGGCTGCGGGCAGTTTCCTCATTTCGGCAAGACTACCGGTTCTTCCGGGTCAAGCGCAGGTTCACGAAGGCGCTGCCCGCTTACCTGCGCCGTTGCCTTCCAAACAACTCCTATTCTATCGTAAGTACTCAGGAATAGTGGAGTAAGTCGGAATTACCACCGCATATTTTTCTAGAATATCACTGATATTCTACGATAGTCGCAGCATTGCTGCCGAGAGTGCCCGGGATGCACTGGCGGCCAGGCGCCGCCTGAGATCATCAGGAGGATCACGCCCGCTGATTGTTGTCGCGGCAAGCCCCGGCGCGGCGAGCCCGCCGCGCCATGGTCAAGCCGCATCAGCCGGGCCGGCGGCTTTTCCCTGCGAGGCGGCGTGGGGCGGCCGGGCAAGCGGCAACGAGAACTCGAACCGGAACGTGCTGCCCTTTCCCACCCGGCTGTCCGCGGTGATCTCACCGCCCATCAGATGCGCGAGCCGCTGGCTGATGGCCAGCCCCAGTCCGGTCCCCTCGTACTTGCGCGTGGAGGAACCATCGGCCTGGGTGAATCGCTCGAAGATGAGCTGCATTCTGTCCGGCGGAATGCCGATACCGGTGTCTTCCACCGCTATCCTCAACTCGGCGTGGTTCTCGCCGGACTTGCTGCCGTCGACGCTCACGAAAACGTGTCCCCGCTCGGTGAACTTGACGGCGTTGTCCACCAGATTCACAAGCACCTGCCGCAAGTGGGCTGCGTCCCCCACCAGGTGCCGGGGGACGGCCGGGGCGCAATGGACAGCGAGGTCGAGACGTTTCCGGCGGGCCTTGTCCTGGACCAGTACGACCGCCTCATTGACCACCGCCCGCAAGTCGAAAGGCGCTCTGGCCAGGCTGATCCGCCCGGTCTCGATTGCCGACGCGCTGAGAAGGGATTTGATGGTGCCCAGCAAGCGCCTGCCCGAGGCGCGGCATATCTCGGCAAACTCCCGCTGGTCGGTGCTGAGCCCGGTTTCAAGCAGGAGATCCATCGTCCCGAGAATGCCGCTCATCGGCGTACGCAGTTCGTGGCTGACGTTGCAGAGGAACTCCGATTTCATCCGGTCCACCTCGCGAGCCTTTTCAAGCGATCGCCGGAGCTGCTCCTCGACTGTCACTCGCGCGTCGACGAGCTGATCCAGCACGGTGACCAGCATGAGCAGGAACACGCTGACAATGAGCATCTGAAGGCCCGATTGACCGCCGGCTCCCGCTGGTGCTACCGCTGACGATTTCCAGATGGCCAACGGCAGCAAGAACAGTGCAGCGGCTCCAGTGGCCAGGGCAATGACGTACCGGATGCGTACGGTGCGCCTGGGCAGCATAAGCACCACCGTAGCGACCAGGCCCACCAGGACAGTTTCCGCAATCATCGGCTGCAAGTTGGTTCCCGGCAGCCACGACAGCGGTACCGCCGCCGCTGACAGCGCCAGTATCACCTGGAGCGGGATTGTTCGCCGGTCGTGCAGACGGCGCAGCAAGGAGATCCCCCAGGCGGCCGCCGCCAGGCGCAAGATAAACGTGAGAAGGAAGAGACCGAGGGACACGTGCGTTGACATTCCTGAACCGGGCCCCTCCTTACGGCCGGTGCCGCGCCCCCGGCCACGCACCCGTGCCTTCACAGCCTTTACCGCTGCGTTTGTCCCCTGCCGGCTTCCGTCCGAGCAGGTCTCGAAACCACTCGCGGAGCCGCCGCCGATCCATGGACTGCGGCCAGCCCGCCTCCGCTTCGGCCAGCCGGAGCCGCGCGTGGACGTACCGGCGCTCGGTGCTCTCAAGATCTAATAACAAGACCACCACCAGAAACACGACGGCGGTGATCAGTTCCACCGCGTCGCCAAACCAATCCTCCAGCGCGACGGTCCAGACACCATGCCTGATCATCAACGTCATCGCATGGTAGAGCGGCAGCAGACCAACCACGCTCACCAGCAACTTGAACCTCCAGTCGTAGCCACGCCGGAACAGCAGCATGGCGCAGAAGGCGGCAATCAGATAGCCGATGATCGCCCCGATAATCCGCAGGTTCAATTCCGCCCCTTGAGCCATGTCTCTTCACCTCATATTTCCGGCTTCGGCCGCTGGTCTTGGCTGCCCAGGCGCGGGTTGTCCGGCGAAGGCCAAAACACCCGGCGCGCATCTGCCGCTCGTCCGTCGAACACGGCGGTCCAGTGCGGCGGAGTCCAACGTCCCTGTTATCGTCACGATTGAAATGCCCGGGCGTCTCATCGGTAATTTCCCGCTATCAGCCGGTACTATTCCCTCGGAACAATCAATGGGTTACTGTAGGCCATCCAGAGAACCCTCGTTGCATTTGTTGCGAGATCTTGCGATAGTCGGCGAGGATCGGAGGAAAACAAGCCACTTTTTGGCCGGTGGCGGGCCCCGGCTCAGACGGCGCTCTTCCCAGCCTCTTCGGCGGCGAAGGTGCCGTGTGCGACCTTGCGGAGGTACCCGCGGGCCACCAGCTCATTGAGATACTCCGAACAGGTGTTCGGCCGCAGTCCCATGGTGGCCGCCAGTTGGCCGGGCGTAATCAGACGCGCGTCCCTGGCGATCCGGTAAGCCTCGCGAAGACGGTTCGAGAGCAACCGCTTGCGGGCTCCGGTGCGCCGGCCCGGCTCGCGCAATTCCGAGACCGCGCGCGCCAGGCGGTCGATATCCCTGCTCAGCCTCTCCACGCTCTCCTGCCGGGCCACCTGCATCTCGATCATTCGCTCGAGATGCCTGGTCCTGGCGAGGAGCTCGTTGATTCGGGAGTCGAGATCAGGCATTTACCTCCTCAGTTTCATTGCGGGAATGTCCGCCGGTGTAGACTCGGTTGGCGGAATCAACCAGTAGAACGAACAGCATTTAGAGATTATATTACGCTGCTCTACCTACTCGATTAGACGTCGTGAACCTTCCCTTGGTTGCCGGCGTTGGGCCGGCGCTGTGCGGCCCGGCGGCCCGGGGGAAGGCAGGCGCGCCGGGGCGGAGCCAAAGCTAGTCGCCAACGATGGTGACGGTAACCTCGCGCTCGCGGGAGCGCACGTCGAAGTCACACAACACGATCTGCTGCCAGGTGCCGGTGCCGAGCCGGCCCTCCTGGAGCGGATAGCTCTTGGCCGTGCCCACCAGCGCGCTGCGCAGGTGCGAGTAGCCGTTGCCGTCGCCCCAGCGGGCGTTGTGAGCGTAGTCGGAAGTCGGCGGGGCGATGGCGTCCAGCGCGCGCCGCAAGTCCGCGACACAGCCCGGCTCGTACTCCAGCGTGGTGATCCCGAGCGTGGATCCCCGGCCGGATACGTTCACGATGCCGTTGCGCACGCCGCTGCGGCCGACGATTCGTTGCACCTGCTCGTCGATGTTGACCACGTCGCAGTGGCCCTTGGTCGAAACGCGAAATGATTCCTGGACGGTTTTCATAGCGGTTCTCCTGTCGGGTTGCGAGGGAGGGGGCTCAAACCCGCCTCCCGCTGAACTCGTGTACGGCGTTGATCATCGCCACGATGTTCTCGATCGGAGTGTTGGCCTGGATATTATGGATGGAATTGAAGATGAAGCCCCCGCCGGCGGAGAAGACCTCGCAGCGCCGCAGCACCTGTTCGCGGACCTGCTCCGGCGTACCGAACGGGAGCACTTTCTGCGTATCAACGCCGCCGCCCCAGAACGTGATCCGGTCTCCAAACGCCGATTTCAAGTGCTCCGCCTCCATGTTGGCGGCCGAGCACTGCACCGGGTTCAGCACGTCAAAGCCGGCCTCGATGAAGGAAGGGATGAAGCGCTCCACCGACCCGCAGGAATGTTTGAAACATTTCCAGCCGGTGTTGGCGTGGATCCAGTCGTTGACCCGCTTGTAGTAAGGAAACCAAAGTTCCCGGAAGGTCTGCGTCGAGCAGAAGGTCGAACTCTGGGTGCCGAAGTCGGTGCCGCAAAGAAAGACCACGTCCACGTCGTCGCCGACGGCCTCGTGAATCCGGGCCAGGTTCTCCAACGCGTAGTCGCACTGCCGGGAAAAGATGGCGTGGATGTAATCCCGGCGGGTGGTGGTGGAAATGTACCACTCGGTGATGTCGCGGATGCCCTTGGGATGTTTCAGAAACGGGCCCGGGACCAGGGCGATGTCGCCGAAGCCGGTGCCGCCGAAGTTGGCGATCACCGCGCGCCCGCCGGCCTTGGCCGCGGCCACGGCGCTCTGGAAATAGGCCAGCTCCTCCTCTTCAATCGGGCCGAACTCCTCGAGGTTGTCCTCGACATTGAGGTGGTCTTCGTCAAACGGCTCCTGGCGGATGATGGCGTCAAAGAAATAGCCGCCCTTCGGCATTCGGCCGCTGGGCGGAACGGAGGTGTCACCCTCGGGATAGATAAGAATGTCGCCGTTGGCGTCGACGGTGGTGCGGAAGTCCTCGGGAACCAGAACCTCCAGGCCGTTGAAGTTCCATTCCTTCCAGCCGCGGTTCTCGAAGCCGAACATCGTCTTGCGGGGGAAGACGCCCTCCACGTCCAGGCCCATGGCCTGCTGGAGGTCATCCTCGACCAGCCCGAGCATCTGGTAGGGTTCGTGGACCTTGACGGGCCTGTGTTCCAGGCCGTAGTATTGCCTCAGCCCGGCGACGCAACTCGCGTGAATCCCGGTGACGGCCGTGCTGCCGAAATCGATGGGAATGTGGTCCGGCTCCTGGTGATTCAAAGCAGTGAGAACTCGTTGTTTGCTGGTCATGGCCAATGCACCGTCATCCAGTAGAATAGGACAAATTCAAGCGCTGCGGCGAAGAGGACGCCCGCGGCGGGAAGGAAGTATCCCGATGCAGAACCGCAGAGAATTTCTTCAGGCGGCCGCGGCGGCATCGCTGCCGCTGGCGGCACAAGCGCCGCGGCGGATTCTGGTGGAAGCGGCCGGCGAAGGCGGCTTCCAGCAGCGGCTCGCCCGGCAGGAACTGCTCCGCGGGCTGAGGCGGCTGCGCCTGAGAACGGAGCTGGGGCTGGCGGAAGCCGGCCGACGGCCCGGCGACGGAGAGCTGGTAGCACGGTTCCGCCTGGAGCCGGACCGGTTCCCGGAACCAGAGGCATACGAGATCCGGGCCGGCGCGGGCGAGCTACGGTTCACCGCAGGCCGGGCGCAGGCCCTGCTGTTCGCGGTTTTCGATTTCCTGGAACGCCAGGGAGCCTTCTTTGGCATCGACGGGGAAAACTATCCGCTCGAGCCGGCGCGCGGGTTGCGCCTGCCGCCGGCGGGCCGCCCCTGGACGGGCCAGCCGCGCTTCGCCGTGCGCGGCCTGCTGCCGTGGCCGGATTTCTTGAACTGCATCACGGTGTACAACGACGAGGATTTTCTCGCCTACTTCGAGGCGATGCTCCGGATGCGCTGCAACATGTTTGGCATGCACGTCTACACCGGTGCGGACCAGTGGGCCGAATCCTACCTTTCCTTCGAGTTCGCCGGCGCGGGGCACATCGCCTTCCTCGACACCACGGCTACAAACCGCTGGGGCTACCTGCCGGTGCGGACCTCGCGCTTCGGCATGGGCGCCGCCGCCTACTACGACCAGGAGGTGTTCGGCGCCGACGCGGCGCGCCTGGCCCGCGATCCGTGGGAGGCGGCGGAACGGGCGCGAAGGCTTCTCCGCAAGGCGTTCGCCTACGCCGGCCGGCTGGGCATCCGCACCGGAATCGGCTTCGAGCCGTACCAGATCCCCGACGAGATCTGGCGGGCGCTGCCGCCGGAGGTGCGCCCGGCCCAGTTGCCGGGCCGGCGGGCGACGGGCCCCCGCTTCGACATCGAATCCGTGACGGCGCGCCGGATGCTGGAAGCCCGGCTCGCCGCGCTGCTGGAAGCCTATCCGGACGCCGATTACGTGTGGCTGTGGGAAGACGAGCAGATGAACTGGCAGAGCCGGAAAACCGGTATCCCGCTGTCGGTCACTCCGTTCCGCCAGGCTTACGATTTTCTGCGCCGTCATGCTCCGGCCAAGCGGCTCGTGGTCTCCGGCTGGGGCGGCGTGGCCCGGAACTTCGAGCACTTCCACCGCAGCCTGCCCGGCGACATCATCTTCGCCTGCCTCAGCGATTCACTCGGCTGGGACCCGGTCGACGAGGTGTTCGGAAAGCTGGGCGAGCGGGAGCGCTGGCCCATCCCGTGGCTGGAAGACGATCCCGGCATGTGGCAGGCGCAATTTCACGCGCACCGCTTCCAGCGCGACGTCAACCTGGCCGCGCAGTACGGTTGCCAGGGAATGCTCGGCATCCACTGGCGGCATCGGATTCTCGATCCGACCGCCGGGTATTTCACCCGGGCGATGTGGGATGAGAAGCTCTCGCCGGCCGCCTGCTACCGGGCCTACGCAAACACGCAAGCCTCCGGCGGCCGGGCGCCGCGGCTGGCTTCGCTGCTCATCGATGTGGACAAGAATCAGAAGCTGCTGTCCACCTTCACCGGGAAGGTGAAAGACGGGCATGCCGTCACCGAGGCTTTCTCCGGCGATTACAGCGAAGCATTCACCTACTGGCGGGATCAGGAGCCGCCTCCGGCGGTGATCGCCTCGCAGAAACAAGTGCTGGCCGCCCTCCGGGAGCTTACCGCCGCGGCCGGCTCGGCTTACGAGCGCGAGAAGCTGGCTTACCTGGCCGGGCACGTCGAGTTTCTGGTCCCGTATGCCGAATGCTGGAAACTGGCGCATCGGATCCATGAAACGCTCGCCCGGGCCGGCGAACTGAACAAGGGCGGAAGCCAGGCCGAGGCCCGCGCGCTGGTGCGCAAAGAGGCGGTCCCGCTGTGGCTGCAACTGGCGCCGCAGGTCCGCAAGGCGGTGCTGGCCTTCCAGCGGATCGTCGCCACGCGGAACGATCTCGGCACGCTCGCCTCGCTCCACATCAAATTCGTCCGGCTGGCGCTCCACCGGCTGCCGCTTTCCATCCAGGAGTATCTCGGCGAGCTGCCCGGGCAAATCAGAACCGGACTCGCGGCGGCGTTGCGCCCGGAAACGGAGGCTCCGGCGCGCGTCTTCCTGCCCACGCGCCCGGGCTTGCTGGCGCGGGAGACAAGGACGCGTATCATGATTGTGGCCCCTGGCGAACCGGCTCCGGAAACCGTCCGGCTCCATCTGAAGCCAGCGGCCGGGAACCAGTGGCAGAGCCGGCCGGCCCGGCTCATCGGTCGCAGAACTTACGAGGCGTTCCTCGGCCCGTTCCCGGCGCGGGCGGCGATGATGGAGTACTACGTTTCCGCCGAAGCCGGCGGCAAACAATGGACCGCGCCGCCCGAGGCCCCGGCGCGTCATTACCTGGTTACGCTCCTGTAGAAAAGCTGCCCGGGGACTTACTCCTTTCCCTGTACCATGGATTGACGTATCCTGGTCTGGACTGGAGAACACTTCTATGGCAACTCCGAATCCTCCGAATCCTCAAACCGGCGGCCCTCCGCCGAAGAAGAGCAACCCGCTGCTTTGGATCCTGATTGGCTGCGGCGGCTTGATCGTGATCGTCGGCCTCGTCATGCTGGCGGGCGGATTGTTTGTCTTTCACAAGGCCAAACAGGCCGGCCTCGACCCGGAACTGATGAAGGAAAACCCGGCGCTGGCGGTCAGTAAGATGATCGCCACCGTGAACCCGGACATCGAAGTCCTGAAAGTCGACGAGGACAGCGGCCGGATCACGGTCCGGGACAAGAAGTCCGGCAAGACGGTGACCGTGGATTTCGACGACCTCAAAGACGGAAAGATCACCTTCGAAGGCGAGGAGGGCGAGACGGCCACCATCGAAACGGAAGGTAAAGGCGAGGGAGAGGGATCCTTCCGCCTCAGCACGCCGGAGGGCACCGTGGAGATGGGCGCGGCCGCCGGATCGGACCTTCCGGATTGGGCGCCCGCCTATCCCGGCGCGAAGCTGGACGGTCTCATGAAACAGCAACAATCCGGTGGGGCAACGAGCGCGACGTTCTCCTTCGAGACCGGCGATTCGGTGGAGCAGGTGCTCGAATTCTACTCGCAGCGCCTCAAGGCGGGCGGCTTCCAGATCAGCGCGACTTCCCAGGGCCCCGATGGGGGCATGGTCAGCGCCGAGGACAGCGCCCACCAGCGGAAGATCCTGCTTGTTCTCGGCGCCGAGAACGGAAAAACAACCGGCACGCTCACTTGCATGGAGGGCGAGTAGTCGGGCGCACCGCGGGCCGGCGCGCCGGCGCCGGCGTCCCGCCGTTTTCCATGCTTCGAATGCGCTAGGATGGCTTATTCGCCCTCATGCCGTTACTTCACGCCGTAATTCTGGCCATCGTTCAGGGCTTCACCGAATTCCTGCCCATCAGCAGCTCGGCCCATCTGGCGCTGGCCCCCTGGCTGCTGGGGTGGAAGGACCAGGGGCTTACCTTCGACATCGCGCTCCATTTCGGCACCCTGGCCGCGGTGCTCATCTACTTCTTTCGCGACTGGGTGCAAATCATCGCTCAGGGCTTCGGGTTCCACCGGGGCGGCGACGCGGAACTGGGGCGTAATCCCCGCCTGTTGTGGCTGCTGGCGGCGGCGACGGTCCCGGTGGGTGTGGCGGGCCTGCTATGGGAAGGTTACGTGGAAACCACGCTGCGCAACCCGCTGGTGATCGGCACAATGCTGATCGCGGTGGGCCTGCTGATGGGCTGGGCGGACCGCACCGGCAAGGCTGTCAAGAGAATGGATGGCGTTTCCATTACCGACGCAATGACGGTCGGTCTGGCGCAGGCGCTGGCCATTGTCCCAGGGACCTCGCGCAGCGGCATCACCATCACCGCCGGCCTGTTTCGCGGTATTGACCGGGAATCGGCCGCCCGCTTTTCCTTTCTCCTTTCGACGCCCGCCATCGGGGGAGCAGCGGTGAAAGCGTTTCTCGAGGTGATGGCACGCGGGGGCATCCCGGCGGAGATGCGGCTGGCGTTTGCCGTGGGAATAACGGCCAGTGCGCTGACCGGCTGCCTGGTGATCAAGTACTTCCTTCGCTTCCTCCGGCGCCACACACTAAAGTTTTTTGTTGCATACCGTCTAATTTTTGGCATAATAGTAATTGCTCTGGCTCTCATCCGTCATCCGGCGGGATGAGGCTTTTAGGTCCGACCCCAGTCCAGAGGCTCAATGAAGCCGCAGGCTTGGTGTTTCTCCTCTCCTCCATTTTCCTCACCCTAAGCCTGGTGTCGTATCATCCTTCCGACCCCTCCTGGAATACGGCGACCGGCCTCGTCTCTCCGGGGAACCTAACCGGGTCCATAGGTTCCCACCTGGCCGACCTGCTCCTGCAGGCTTTCGGCCTGGCCTCCTTTCTCCTGCCCTTTTTTCTGGTGGCGCTCGGCTGGAAATGGATACGCTCCCGGCCCATTGAGTCACCAATCGCGAAGGTATTCGGAGCGGCACTGATGCTGGGCAGCGCCGCGGCCGCCCTGTCGTTGTTTTCCGGCTGGCGGTTGTTCGGCGGCGCGATCCTGCCCGGCGGCGTCGTCGGAATGTTTTCGGCCGCCTGGCTGGTTTCCTTGCTGAACACAGCCGGAACCATCCTGGTGCTCGCGGCGAGCCTGCTGGTTTCTCTGTACCTGGTGTCCAGTTTTTCCCTGTTCCGCGTCTCCGCCCGGATTCAGGCGGCGCTCGGGGTGGGAAGCGCGGCCGGCCACTGGTGGCGCGATTGGCGGAAAAAGCGAAGAGCCGCGCGGGAACACGATGCGGCGATCCTTCGGGAACGCGCCCAGGAACGAGCCCGGCGCATGGCGGAGCACCTGGGAGCCGCCGCCACCGCGGGCGGACCGGCGGCCCCGGCCGAACAAGACGGCTTCGAACCGATTCACGACATACCCATCCGGACACAAGAAGATCTTGCCCCTCCCCCGAGTTCGCCCGCCGCGACTGCGGAAGAAGCCGAAACTCCAAAAGCGGCGCATGCGCCGCGCCTGGACATGCCGTACTCTCCTCCGGCAGTGTCGGAACAGGCGGAGTTTCGGCTTCCTTCCACGGAGTTGCTGAACCCGGCCCCGGCTCGGAATACCCACGACGAGCAGGAACTCAAGGAACTGGCGGCGGCGATCAAGGCCAAGTTCGAAGAGTTCAACGTGTTCGGCTCCGTGGTGCAGATCAACCACGGGCCGGTGGTCACCACCTTCGAGTTCAAACCCGATGCGGGCGTCAAGTACAGCCGGATCACCACGCTGACCGACGACCTGTGCCTGGGCCTCCGGGCCGAATCGATCCTCATTGAGCGCATCCCGGGCAGGCCCACCGTGGGCATCGAGGTGCCGAACACGCGGCGCGAGCTGATCAGCCTGCGGGAGGTGCTGGAATCCGACGTGTTTGTCTCCTGCCGCTCGCGCCTGCCCGTTCCCCTGGGTAAGGACATCAACGGGCGGATCAAGGTGGCGTCGCTCGAAGCCATGCCCCACCTGCTGATCGCTGGTTCCACCGGTTCGGGAAAGAGCGTGCTGCTGAACTCGATGCTGGTCTCGATGCTGTACCGGGCCACTCCCGACCAGGTGCGGCTCGTGCTGGTGGATCCAAAGCGCGTCGAGCTGGGCATCTACGAGGGGGTCCCGCACCTGCTCACTCCCGTCATCACCGACCCGAAGAAGGCGACCAACGCGTTGCGCAACGCGGTGCTCGAAATGGAACGGCGGCTCAAGCTGCTCGCCGCCCGGGGCGTGCGCAACATCGAGCAATACAACCGGAAGACCCGCCAACTGCTGGAAGATCCGGGGAACCTGTTCCCCGAAGATCCGCTCGACGAGCTCAAGCCGCTGCCCTATGTCGTCATCGTCATCGACGAGCTCTCAGACCTGATGATGGTGGAACGGGCTAACGTGGAAGCTGCTGTGACTCGCCTGGCGCAGATGGCTCGCGCCGTCGGCATGCACCTGGTGCTGGCCACGCAGCGGCCGAGCGTGGATGTCATCACCGGTCTCATCAAGGCGAATTTCCCGGCGCGGATCAGCTTCCGCGTGGCGACCCGCGTGGACTCCCGCACCGTTCTCGACGTGATGGGCGCCGAGCGCCTGCTCGGCAACGGCGACATGCTTTTCCTCCCGCCTGGCTCGGCCCGCCTGATCCGCATGCATGGCGCTTTCGTCACCGAGGAGGAGATCACCGGCGTCGTCGAGTTCTGGAAGAATCAGGCCGCCCCCGATTATGACGAGACGCTGCTGCTGGCGCCGCCGAGCGAGGAAGCCGGCGCTGAGGGCGGCGACGGGGAGCCGCGCTCCGAGGACCCGGCTTACGAAGACGCCGTGCGCGTGGTGCTCGAGATGGGCAAAGCCTCCACCTCGATCTTGCAACGGCGCCTGCGGCTCGGCTACGGGCGCGCCGCGCGCCTGCTGGACATGATGGAGGGCGAGGGCATTATCGGCCCGCCCGACGGCAGCCGGCCGCGCGAGGTGCTGAAGGCGCCGGACTGGCTCCGGGAAGTCGAAGAGCAGTTGCGGTAGCCCGTGTGAATCTCGCCCGGCGGCGGCGCGGTTCCCGGCGCGGTAATGCCGTTTGCTTAGATTGCGGTTTCTGAGTCCTGCCTCTGAACTCCTACAATAGGATTGATGCCCGGCATCGTCGAAGTCGACGACCTCGTCAAAGAATTCCGGACCTTCGACCGGCGCGAGGGCCTCGCCGGAGGCATCGTGGACCTGTTTGCCCGGCGCAGGAAAACCCTCCGCGCGGTGGACCGGATCTCCTTCGAGATCCGGCCCGGCGAAATGGTCGGCTACATTGGCCCCAACGGCGCCGGCAAGTCCACCACGATCAAGATGCTGACGGGCATCCTGGTGCCCACCTGCGGCGTCGTCTTTGCCAACGGGTTCGTGCCCTGGCGCGACCGCTCCCGGTATACGAAAACCATCGGCGTAGTCTTCGGCCAGCGCACCCAGCTCTGGTGGGACATTGCCGTGGTGGAGTCCTTCCAGCTCCTGAAGAAGATCTATGACGTCCCCGACACCGACTTCAAAGCCCGGATGCGGCACTTCGACCAGATCCTGGAGCTGGGCCGCTACCTGCACACGCCGGTCCGCAAGCTGAGCCTCGGCGAGCGCATGCGCTGCGACGTCGCCGCCGCCCTGCTCCATAACCCGCCGCTGGTGTTCTTGGATGAGCCTACCATCGGACTGGACATCGTCGCCAAGGACAACATCCGCACCTTCCTCCATGAGGTGAACCAGCGTTACGGCACCACCATCCTGCTGACCACCCACGACCTGTCCGACATCGAGGAACTCTGCGCGCGGCTGATGATCATCGACCACGGCAGCCTGCTGTTTGATGGCGCCCTTGCCGAACTGCGCGAGCGGTTCTGGCGGGAAAGTGCGGTGAAGTTCGAAGTCCGGGATCGCGAGCAGACGCAAAATCTCGACCGGCTGCGGCTGCCCGGTGTCACCCGTGAAAAGGTGGATGAATTCAGCTACCGGCTCCGCTTCGCCCGGGACGAGTGGTCTACCGCCGACGTGATCCGGCGGGTGGTGAACGCGGTCGAAGTCCGCGACGTGGTCATTGAAGAGCAGCCCATTGAAGAGGTTGTCCGGCGCATCTACCTCGGCGAGATTCTCCAGGAGTCGAAGCGGTGAACGCGGGCGGAGCGTCACGCAAAGACCCAAAGGCGCAAAGCTCGTGTGATTCTTCTTTGTCCGTGACCTCTTCGCGTGCCGGCGGGAGGCGGTCCCGATGACCTCTCCCGCGGTGATGGCCGAGTTCTCCCGCATCGGCTTCATGAACATGCTGGCGTTCCGGCTCCGCTACTACACCGGGATTATCACTTACTTCATCAACGTCAGCGTCTATTACTTCATCTGGAAGGCGATCTATACTTACGACCCCGTCTACGCCGGCCTCAGTTTCCCGCAGATGGTGACCTACGTGGCGGTGGGCTGGGTGATCCGGTCACTGTACTTCAACAACATCGATCACCAGATGGCAGCCGATATTCTGGAAGGCAAGATCAGCATGGTGATGCTGAAGCCGGTGGGCGTCCAGGCCAGCTACATCGCCCGCGCGCTGGGGGAGAGCGCCTTCCGCCTCCTCATGCTGACGGCGCCGACAGCGGTGGTGATCGGGTTCATTTTCCCCGTTGTGCCGCCGGCTTCAGCGGCCCACTTTGGAGCGTTCCTCCTGGCCCTGGTGTTCAGCATTCTCATCGTGGCCGCGTTGAACTTTATCGTGGGCAGTTGCGCCGTCTCCCTGAAATCGATCCTCGGCCTGCTGCGGGCCAAGTTCTGGATGCAGGAGTTGCTCAGCGGCTTGCTGGTGCCGATTACCTTGTTTCCTTCCCCGCTGCGCGAGATCTCCGGCCTGTTGCCCTTCCAGCACATCGGCTTCACCCCGATGATGATCTACCTCGGCAAGCTGAGCTGGCCGGAAATCGGCGAGGCCTTCGCGCTGGAGGCGTTCTGGGTGGTTTTCCTGCTGGCTTTCGGCGCCTCCTTCTGGCGGCTGCTCAGCCGCCGCATCGTCATCCACGGCGGCTGAGGCCGGGCCGTCCAGCCGGTGATGAAACGGCTCCCCCGCGCCCCAAGCAGGCCGCCCTGTGCTACATCTGAAAAGAGGTCCCCTCAACGCCAGGCAACCGCGGAATGAAACGCCACCTCTCGCTGCTGACCGAATACTTCCTGCAGTACTCGAAGGTGCGCCTGGCCTACCGCGGCGATTTCTTGATCTCGGTCGTCACGACCCTCGTCGCCACCGTCTTCGGCATCGCCGTCGTCTGGCTGATCTTCGGGCGCGTGCCCAAAGTTCACGGCTGGAGCTTCTACGAGATTCTGTTCATTTACGGCTTCTCGCTGGTGCCGATGGCGTTCTTCAATATGCTGAGCATTAACCTGTACTACTTCGGACAGACTTACATTGTGGAGGGCAAGTTCGACCGGATCCTGCTCCGGCCGCTGAACTCGCTGTTTCAGATCCTGTTCGAGCAGTTCCGGCTCGAGTCGCTGGGCGACGTCGCGCTCGGCGTCTTCCTGATCCTCACCTGCGCGGCCCGGCTCCATCTCCGGCTGGGCGCCGCCGACTGGCTGTTCCTGGGCCTGGCGACGGTGTGCGGTTGCGTGATCTACCTCTCGGTTTTCCTGATGCTGACCTGCGTCTCCTTCTGGATGGAGGACCGGGTGGGCATCATTCCGCCCGTGTATAACATGCTGACCTTCGGCCGCTACCCGCTGGACATCTACAACCCGTTTATCAAGTTCTTGTTGAGCTGGATCGTGCCGTTCGGCTTCGCCACCTTCTACCCCACGGCCAGCTTGCTGCGCGCCGACTCCTACCGTCTCTACGCCTGGCTTATGCCGCTGGTCGCGGCCGCCTTCCTCACCCTGGCGTTATGGATCTGGAGCCGCGGCGTGCGCAACTATTCCTCCACCGGCTCGTAACCCTCGCCGCCGGGAAACGGCAGGCCGTTTTCCCGAAGCGGCGATCAGAGCGATTTCAAGAACTTCACGCCTTCGGCGGCAATGGCGTCCGAGGACGGCGCCAGGTCGCGCCAGATGCAGGCGGCCGCGGCGATCTCCTGGATGTGGCTGCCGAAGCTTTCAATCACCACCCAGCCGTCGTAGCCGGTCTCTCGCAGTGCACCGAATACCGCCGGCCACTCGACGTGACCGGAGCCGGGGATGCCACGGTCGTTCTCACACGCGTGCAAATGCTTCAAGTGGCTGCCCAGCACGCGGATGGCGCCGCCGAGATCCTTTTCCTCGATGTTGCCGTGGAAGGTATCGAAAACGATTCCCACCCGCGGGTGCCCCACCTCCTGGCAGAGCCTGGCCCCGTCGGCGGCCGTGTTCAGAAAATACGTCTCGAAGCGGTTGAGTGGCTCCAGCGTGAGGGTCACGTCGCAAGCATCCAGCGTTTCGCCCAGTCCCTGGAGCCCCTCCACCGCGCGCTTCCACTCCTCGGCGGTGCGGCGGCGGCCCAGCAGCAATCCCACCGGAGCGCAGAAAGGCCCCATGAAGATCTTCGCGCCCAGCTCCGCCGCCGTCTCGATGCCCTGGATCAGGAACTCGCGCGCCTGCCGCCGCACAGCGGCATCGTCGCTCACCAGGCTCATCTTGCCGGTGAGCGCCGAACAGAAGGTGCATTCCAGTCCCTCATCGGCCAGCGCGGTACGGATCTCGGCCGCGGGAAAACCGTCGAAAGCGAAGCGGGCGATTTCGATGCCGTCGAAACCCATGCGCTTCACCTTCGGAAGCAGGTCAAGGTTCCCGCGGTCAAAAGCCGCCGTCCAGATCAAGCTGTTGACGCCGAACCTCACTGGATGAACCTCGCCGCGTCCGGGTTGCCCGGCCCGAAATGCTTCAGCATCACCAGATTCTCGGTCGTGCTCTTGTTGACCACCTTCACGCCGGCCTTCGCCGCTGCGGCGGTGACGAACAGTTCGTCCCTGGTCATCTCCCCGTAGCGGATAACCGATGGCGTTTCCACTTCCATCACGCCGACCGAGCCCCGGCCCTGCGTCACGATCACGCCGTAGGCGGCGGCGTCGGTGATGGTCACGCTGCGGCCCGGAAGCACGGTGAGTTCCTTG
>CAZXVW010000054.1:0-21875 GCA_964644025.1 uncultured Solibacteraceae bacterium
GCCGGCGTCGGCGATGCAGGCGCGGCAGGGAGCGATCGTGCGATCCACGATGGGAGTGATGAGGCGGTCGAACAAGTCGCGCTGCAACTCGCGCTGATACTTCCGGCCACCGTAAGCGAACTCGATCGTCGTGAACGGCGCGAAGGAGAGACGCTCCTTGGCGGCAATGACGGCCTGGCGCAGCAACTGCACGGCGTCGCTCTTGCCGGTGAGATCCTCGCCCCATTCGCTGGCAATGTCCTCCAGGGCGATTCGCAGCAGGAGGTTGTCAATGTCGTCGCCGCCGAGGTGGGTGTCTCCATTGGTGGCAAGCACCTCGAAGATCCCCTGGTGCAGCTTCAGAATCGAGATATCGAAAGTTCCGCCGCCGAGGTCATAGACGGCGACCACGCCGTCGCGGCGCTTGTCAAGGCCATAGGCCAGAGCGGCGGCGGTCGGCTCGTTCACCAGGCGGAGCACCTCGAGGCCGGCAATGCGGCCGGCGTCCTTGGTGGCCTGCCGCTGGGCGTCGTTGAAATACGCCGGAACGGTGATGACGGCCTGCGCCACCGGCTCGCCGAGGTAATCTTCGGCGTTCTTCTTGAGCTGGCGGAGCACGAAGGCGGAAATTTCCGGCGGGGTGAAGATCCGGTCTCCGAGCTGGAGGCGGATGACCGACTCGCTGCCCTCGGCCACGTGGAACGGAAACAGCTCGAGTTCGCCGGCGAGGTCGGCGATGCCGCGGCCCATGAGGCGCTTGACCGAGTAAATGGTCCGCGCGGGTTCGGTGACCAGGCGCCGCCGCGCCTCCTCGCCGACCACGATTTCCCCGTCGGCCGTGTAGGAAACCACGCTCGGGGTGAGCTTGTTGCCGCCAGCCTCCGGGATTACCTTGGGCGTGGCCGCGTCCATCCAGGCGATGAGGCTGTTGGTGGTGCCGAGATCAATGCCGACCACGCGTGATCGCTTGTGCGACCCGAAATCAATTTGAAATGTTGACATAGGCTAGGCCGCGAGTTCCTTGTCCACTTCGGCCACCAGGTTTTGGATATAGCGGCGGCGGTCCAGCAAGGCGCGAATGTCAGCGAGGACGTGTTCCGACTTGCTGGCGTCGTACTCGTCGAACAGGTTTTTCAGCTCCCGGTCCATCTCTTCCCGCATGGCGGTGAACTTGTCCCGGGCCACGGTGAGTTCGGCCC
Organism: uncultured Solibacteraceae bacterium; assembly: GCA_964644025.1. GTDB lineage: Bacteria > Acidobacteriota > Terriglobia > Bryobacterales > Bryobacteraceae > CAZXVW01. Next base: position 1,179 of record CAZXVW010000054.1, read on the forward strand.
GGGCGGAATCGTCGCCGGAGCGCAGTTCCTCGAGCGTCATGTTGAGCTCGAAGACCTCCTCGAGCAGTTCGGGGTCCACGTTCTTCGAACGGGGCTCGACGGCTTCGAACCCGGCTTGTTTGAGGACGTACTCGGCGCGGGAAACCGGGTCACGAAGGATACGGTAGGCGTCGTTGAGGATGGCGGCCGCCTCCAGCGAGTACTGCTGTTCGGTGCCGGGCTTGCGGGTATAACGGTCCGGGTGAAGCAACCGGCTGAGGTCGTAAAAGCGTCTTCTGAGATCGTCCTCGTCGAGGTTGAGCTTGCGTTCCAGGCCGAAGAACTCGTAGTAGTCGAGCCGGGGCTTTTGCAAACTGTGGCAGTACTTGCAGAACAGCGAGTTCTCGGCGGGGGTGCCGCACTGCCAGCATTCCTCAGCGTGTTGGAACCGGTTTTCCATTATGCTGTGAACGAAGAACCACAACTGCAGCTTTGCCGCGCATTCGGGTTTTCGAAGCTGAAGCCCGAATACATGAGAGACTCCTTGTAATCCAAGGTGACGCCGTTAAGATAGAGCATGCTCTTCGGGTCGATGTAGATCTTTACGCCGTCAAACTCAAACACGTGGTCGTTCGGGCGCTGGTTCGGCTCGAACTTGAACTGGTAGCTGAGGCCGGAGCAGCCGCCGCCCAGCACGCCAAGGCGCAGACCCCCGCTGACGCCCTCGCGCCGGAAAGCCTCTTTGATCTTGGCCACCGCCTTCGGGGTGACCTGAATGTTCATGGATGCGGTTTCTGCCATCTATACCTTCCCGGTGACGGCGGCTTCGGGTTTCGAGTTCGCCGCCTGTTTTTTCCGATAGTCTTCGATCGCCGCCTTGATGGCGTCCTCGGCCAGCACGGAACAATGGATCTTGACCGGCGGGAGGCTGAGCTCATTGACGATGGCGGTGTTTTTGATCTTCAGCGCCTCGTCGACGCTCTTGCCCTTCAACCACTCGGTGGCCAGCGAGGAACTGGCGATCGCGCTGCCGCAGCCGAAGGTCTTGAACTTGGCGTCGTCGATAATCCCAGTTTCCTCGTTCACCTTGATTTGCAGCTTCATGACGTCGCCGCACTCCGGGGCGCCCACCATCCCCGTGCCAACATTCGGATCACGCTTATCCAGAGACCCCACGTTCCGGGGGTTGTTGTAATGGTCGAGAACCTTATCTGAATATCCCATGCTGATCCCTTCTTATTGTTCCAAAGTTTCCCTCTGAGAAAAACTTCCCGCCGCGAGCCGCCAGGCTCAGCGGGAATCCCACTCCATCCTTTTCACGTCGACGCCTTCCTTGGCCATCTCGTACAGCGGAGAAAGCTCGCGGAGTTTCTTGACCACTGCGACCACCTTGTCGCCCACGTAATCCACTTCCTCTTCGGTGTTGAAGCGTCCCAGGCCGAAGCGGATGGAGGAGTGCGCCAGATCGTCGCCGGTGCCGAGCGCCTTGAGCACGTAACTCGGCTCCAGGGTGGCCGAGGTGCAGGCTGAGCCGCTGGAGACAGCCACGTCGCTGATGCCCATCAGCAGCGACTCCCCTTCGACGTAGGCAAAACTCATGTTCAGATTCTGGGGCAGGCGATGTTCCATGCTGCCGTTGATGTACACCTCGTCCAGCTCCCGGAGCAGTTTGTCCTTCAGCTTGTCGCGCAGCCGGGCCAGCCGGGCCGACTCGTCGGCCATCTCCCGCTGGCAGATAGCGCAGGCCTCGCCGAAGCCGACGATGCCAGGAACGTTCAGGGTGCCGGACCTCATCCCGCGTTCGTGGCCGCCGCCGTCCATCTGGGCCGTGAGGCGCACCCGCGGGTCCCGGCGGCGGACATAAAGCGCTCCCACGCCTTTCGGCCCGTAGATCTTGTGGGCGGAAAGGGAAGCGAGATGGATATTGTCGTCAATCACGTTCACCGGAATCTTGCCCGCCGCTTGTACCGCGTCGCTATGGAACAGCACTCCTTTTTCTTCGGCGATGCGGCCGATCTCGCGGATGGGCTGGATGACGCCGATCTCGTTGTTCGCATACATTACGCTGATCAGGATCGTGGCGTCGGTGATGGCGTCACGGAGCCTGTCAAGGTCGATCAAGCCCCCGGAGTCGACCGGCAGATAGGTGACCCGGAAGCCCCGTGTTTCCAGCTTCTTGGCCGTGTCCAGCACCGCCTTGTGCTCGGTGGCCACGGTGATGATGTGATTGCCTTTCTCGGCGTACATCTCGGCCACGCCCTTCAAGGCCAGGTTGTCGGACTCGGTGGCGCCGCTGGTGAAAATGATTTCCTTCGGATGCGCGCCGATCAGGTCAGCGATCTGTTTCCGGGCCTTGTCGACGGCTTCCTCGGCTTCCCAGCCGAAACTATGATTGCGGCTGGCCGCATTGCCGAATTTGTCCTGGAAGTAAGGGAGCATGGCGTCGAGCACCCTCGGGTCCACCGGCGTCGTCGCCTGATAATCCATGTAAATGGGCAGTTTCATGTTCGAGTTTCTTCCTCAGCCCGGTAGTGCCGAAAGTTTCTCCGGGCGATCGGCGGGACTGTCTGCCGCCCGCTCGCACCCGTCCGGGAGCGAAAGCGTCCCGGCATCGGCGCCGGCCAGGTCCTTCATTGTGATGCCGGCCAGCAAGTTCCGGATTTCTTCCTGCACTTTCTGCAACGGTTCCCGGACACTGCACAGCTCCAGTTGATCGCAGCAGCCTTGCGCGGCCGAGCAGGAGGTGAGCACGACCGGCCCGTCGATGGCCCGGATCACTTCCAGCGCGCTGATCCGGTGCGGATCGCGGGCAAGACGATAACCTCCCCGGGTACCATACACGGAGGCCAGCAGCCCAGCCCGGGTCAGCCTCTGCAAGACCTTTGACAGAAGGTGCGCTGGAATCCGGTACCGGTCCGCTATCTGTTTGGCGCTGGCGTTCTCCTGGGGTCCGAGGACGGCCAGGTGCTTCAGAGCGATCAGCCCGTAGCCGCTTCGTTTGCTCAATCTCAGCATTGTGAAGATCTCAGACCATTTTGGTCCTATATCAATCATAGGCAGAATCGTGGTTTCTTGTCAAGTCGGCCAAGGCATACTTTTCATGGGGTTAAACCAAGAGTGAAACGGTCACATATTAAGCGGGTGCGGCGGCAGGCGGGTTCGGGAGAGGAAACCGCCAGGAAGGGTTGCCGCAATGGACGGGGGTGCCGGGCGGGGGACGCTGATCCGGAGGTTCACGGAGCCGGAGCGCCTGGTGGCGCAGCCCCCCGCGAGCCTCGTCGGTGATACTCTATGGAGCATGATCTCTCGCAGAATCAGCCTGCTGTTGCTCCTGGCGCTGGGTGCCTGGTTCCTCGACGCCTGTGCGAACCAGGATTACGTGGTGAAGACGCCGGTTCCGCCGCCGCCGAAACCCCGAAACTAGCCGATGCCCAACAGCTTTGGCGGGAAGGGAACTCCATGATCGAAAAGCCGAAAAAAAAGGTGGAACGAAATCTTGCCCTGGACGCCTACCGGGGGTTCATCATGTTGATGCTGATCTCGCATGGGTTCGGCTTTGGGCAGCTCCAGGGTGATCCCACCTACGGGCGCATCGCCAGTTGGTTTGAGCACGCCAAGTGGGCCGGGCCGGTGTTCTGGGACATGATCCAGCCCGGATTCATGTACATCGTTGGTGTGGCCATGCCGTTTGCCATTGCCATCCGCATGCAACGGGGCTTCACGTTTCAGCAGGAGACCATGCACGTGATCTATCGCGCCCTGCGGCTGATCATTCTCAGCCAGGTTCTGACCGCCATCGGGCGGGGATCAGTCCGCTTCCAGATGATCAACGTCCTCTGCCAGATCGCGCTCACCTATTTCCTGGTGTTCTGGATCATACAATTGCGCTTCCGCTGGCAGGCGGCGATCGCGGCCTTTCTGCTGGTGTTCCACACGGCGTTGTTCTACATGTTTCCGGGACCGAACGGTCCCTACTCGATGGACGGCAATATCGGCCAGGTGATCGACAAAGCCTTGCTGGGCTATGTCTATCCTGGCCGGTGGGTGGGAATCAACTTCATTACGAGCACGGTCACCACGCTGTTCGGCGCCTGGACCGGGCAACTGCTGATGAGCGATCGCCGGCCACGGGAGATCATCAAGATCCTGGCCGCCGGGTCAGTGGCCGGCTGGGTGCTGGGGATCCTATTCAGCCCCTGGAACCCGATCGTCAAGCGCATTTGCACGGCGACGTTCACCCTCTACAGCGGCGGTTGGGTGGTCTTCATGATGCTGCTGTTCTACGTGACCGTCGAGCTGCTGAAGCTGCGCCGGTGGACCTTCCCGCTGGTGGTGCTCGGCGCGAACTCGATTTTCATTTACTCGGTCAGCATGGTGTTGCACAAGTGGCTGGACAACGCGGTGGCGGTGTTCACCGGTGGCTTCACCTTCATTGGGACACTGGCGCCGGTTGCGCAGGCCTGCGCGGTGGTGCTGGTGATGTGGTATCTGAACTACTGGCTCTACAAGCGGCGGATCTTCATCAAAGTGTGAGGAAGGGCGCCGGGATGGCCCCGGGCGTGAGCCTGTCGCCGCCGGATGGGATGGGGCTCGGGACGGCCAGCGCCGGGGAAAGATCGCCAGCGGGCTAGCGCGATGGGAGGCCGCCGACTGGTCCGCCGCCGCGGCCGATCAACGCCACTGCTCCGGCGGCGGGCCGCACGGGGACTCGTGCCTCCACCCGTGCTCGAACGTCGGCTTCGACCCGCATCGTCTGCTGCGGCGTGAAACCCTGACGGCCGAAGTAGGCGTCCTCAAGGTCCTTGCGGTTCCAATGCGGACGCATGATGCCGCGACGGGAGTGGTTGTTGGCACCCAGGAGCAGGTGACCGATTTCGTGAGCGGCCACAACTCCTAGGGTCAGGCCTGTACACACATTTGTTGACAACCGTGAGGCGAAGATTCCTACGGCTGCTCTGGAAAGTTTATCCCAGGTCAAGGTTTCGACGCGATTGTAATAGATGCTGACGAGGTTGCCAGTCCCCCATTGGGAGGCGCGAACGCCGCCCCCACGACAGTCTGTAGCTTCCTGAACCGAGGCTGGACGGCGGGAAAGATTCGCAGCACGAAATCGCTGGGGCCACCCGGCTCCCGGCAAGCAGGATCACGGCTTCCCTCTGCTGCAGGGTGACAGGAAAGCCATTCTGTTTCGATCACCGCACGATCAAATACCTGGGTGGCGACCCTTTGCGCGCGTCTCAGCGTGCCGCCGGGGACCTCAGCGTAATCGTAGAGTCGAAGCGTGATTACCAGTTTCGACCAGCCCGGTTCGATCGGCGATGCCCCGGCCATGGTGATCGGAGCCAGGCTCCAAACGAGGCTGACAATCAAGAAGCTCTTGTAGTGCTGGTTCATGACGGTGACCTTGGTAACCCGTATTGATGGTCTTTTCCCGCTTGCTGAGCAGGCACCGGGGGCACCAAACCGCCGGAGCTCTGTTGTCTGTCGTAACTGATTGAAATCGCGCTGGTTATCTATACGAGCCACGAAGGCTCCCGACTCTGGTTATCCGAACGGAGAACGGCTGTCATCCGTTCAAATAATGGAGATGGTCTCCGGGCGGGGTGTGGGAACCGTGAGCACAGGGAGAAGCCGCAACGAAGCAGTTTCAGGGGAAGGTCCCACGGCAATTGCCGGTAAGGGGAGCGGGGCCCGGAGTCGTGCCCCGGCAGTGCTTAGTTCAGTACTTCGTCTTTTTCGATCTTTCCGTCGCGGAGGTGGAGAATGCGCTTGGCGTGGAGGGCGACCTCCAACTCGTGAGTTACCAGAATGATCGTATTGCCCTGCTGGTGCAGACGGTCGAAAATGGCCATGATCTCGTTGCCGGTGGCCGTGTCGAGGTTTCCGGTCGGCTCATCGGCCAGCAGAATCGAGGGATTGTTCACCAAAGCGCGGGCGATGGCCACCCGCTGCCGCTGGCCGCCGGAGAGTTCGGCGGGTTTGTGATACATCCGATGCTCGAGGTCGACGTGGCGCATGGATTCCTTGGCCAGTTGTTCGCGCCGGTCAGCCGGAACCCCGGCATAGATAAGTGGCAACTCCACATTATGGAGGGCCGTCGCCCGGGGCAGCAGGTTGAAGGTCTGGAAGACGAAGCCGATCTCTTTGTTGCGGATGCGGGCGAGCTCATCGTCATCCATGTCGCTGACTAGCCGGCCATTGATGAAATACTGGCCGCCAGTAGGAGTATCCAGGCACCCGATCAGGTTCATCAGCGTGGACTTGCCGGAGCCGGATGGTCCCATCAAGGCCACGTATTCCCCTTTGTGGATCTCGATATCCACACCGGCCACGGCGTGGATCTCCTCCTCACCCATGACGTAGGTCTTCCACAGATTGTACGTCCGGATGACGATCCCATCGCGTCGTAATTGCTCGCCCTTTTCGGCTAATGCGTCAACTGCCTGTGCCATTCGCTGCTACTCCGCTATTTCAGCTTTCGGGCCTTGCCCCAACGGAACAACCCGCGTCGCCGGCAAATCCTTCCGCCCACATCCCTCGCTGGTGAGCCGCGCGGCGCCGGGACCTTTCTTCATAGTAAAGGCGATGCCCGCGCGCGTCAAAGTTACGCCGCGAGCTAAGATTCCGAGGTGACCGGCGATTCATTGTCCACCTTGATCCGAGCTTTATTCCGGATGGTGCGGATGACCTGATAGCTGCCGGTGACGATTTCCTCGCCTTCCTTCAACCCGTCCAGCACCTCGATATCAGTGGCCCCCGTGATTCCCGTTTTCACCTCGCGGAAGACTGCCTCGTCACCCTCGATCACAAACACGCCCTGGATCTCCTCCTTCTTCTCCTTCTCATCCAGTTCGGGCTGGCTCGCTCCGTTGTTACCGTTCGCCTCCTGGCTGACCAGGTCGCCTTTCTCACGAACCGTGAGGGCCTGGATGGGAATCGTTAACACCTGGTGCCGGGTGGCGGTGGTAATCTTCGCCGTGCAGGAAAGTCCCGGGCGGATCTCCGGGGGCGGGTCTTCCAGGGCAATGACCACCTTAAAATCCTTGGCCTCCTGGCTGGAGACGGCGCTCTGGGAGGCCGCCAGTCCGGTCGAGCGGAGAATGGCCGTGTTGCCGATCTCGGTGACACGGCCCTGGAAGGTTTTCTCCGGAATTGCATCGATGCTGATCTCGGCCGGCTGGTTCAGCTTCACGTTGACGATGTCGGTCTCATCCACCTTCACCTCGGCGGTGATGAGCGACATGTCGGCGATGGTCATGATCAGGCTGGCCGGCGAATTCTGGATTCCGGGGACGACGGTCTCGCCGACGCGGACGGGCAAGTTGGTGACCATGCCATCGATCGGCGATACTGCGTAAGTGCGCCGCAGTACATCGGATGCGCGCTCCAGATTCGCCCTCGCCAGGGCGATTCGCTTCTGTGCCGCCGCCAGCGAAGAGGCCAGTTGGGCGCGCTGGGCTTCGGCCTGGAGTTTTCGCGCTTCGGCCTCCCGCAAAGCGGCCGCAGCAGCCTCGTAGTCCGCCTTGCGCTGGTCGAACTCCTGCCGTGAGATGAGCTTTGCCTCCTGGAGTTGCCTGGCGCGCTCAAAAAAGAGGCGGGCGCGCTCGAGCTCAGCCTTGGCCCGGTCAATGGAGGCCTGGGTGGTACGGAGGTTCTCGCTGGCCGCCTTCAGAGAAGCCTCGGCGGCGGCGGCCTCGGCCTGGGCAGAGCTGAGCGAGGCGCGCTGCGCAGCGACGTCAGCCGCCGGCTGCACCGATTCCAGCCGGGCCAGCAGTTGTCCCTTCTTCACCTTCTGCCCCTCGACCACGGCGATCTCGACGATCCGGGACGGGGACATGGTGTTCGTGCCTATGTTGATGTAGTTCTTGGGCTTGATCTCGCCCGAGGCGGTCACGACCGCGGTGAGGTCCTGGCGCATCACTTTATCGGTCTGCACGGTTACGACGCCCCGGCGGCTGTACTCAATCCCGCCAGCGACCCCACCGGCAATCACAACCACAGCGAGGATAAGGATCAGAATTTTCCACTTTCGTTTCACAACTCAGATGCTCCAATTGGGGACCTTTTGCAGGCCGGCCAGGCTCAGTGCCAGCATTTGCTCTCCATAAGTGGATGACGCTGACATGGGGTGTTCAGTTCACAAATTCATCCTAGCACGGCGACGAGAGGCCGAACGCGGCCGGGCCGAGAATGATCTCCACGGGCGCCAGGGAGCGTGTCGCTGGTGCTGTTCCGCATGTCCGGAAAACGTCAGAGCCGTGCGGTGGGCGGCCTCGCCGGGACGGGTGTGCCGGTCCGTCAGCCGCCCTGCACTTGCTTCCATATGGAGTCTACGCTGCGGGGGTGAGTTTGGTGCCGGAAAAAAGCTCCGTGGCCCAGAAACCGGAAGATTGGTCTGGTGCTACTCGGCGAAAAAGTTGCCCATCTGGCGAAACTTCTCGTATCGCTGGTCGATCAATTCCCGGGCTGAGACGCCGCTGAGTTCGTCGAGCGCCTTCAGCAAGGTTTCCCGCAGCAAGGCAGCAGCCTGGTCGTGGTCGGCCTGGGCGCCCTCGGCAGGCTCGGGGATGATGCCGTCTACCAGCCCGAGCTGGAGCAGATTGTCGGCTGTCAGGCGAAGCGCGGCGGCGGCTTTCTGGGCCATCCCGGCGTTCCTCCAGATAATAGCGGCGCAGCTTTCCGGCGAGATGACGCTATAGATGGCGTTTTCCATCATGTAGACCCGGTTGCCGAGGCCCAGGGCAAGCGCGCCCCCGCTGCCGCCTTCCCCGATGACGACCGAGATCAAGGGTACCGCCAGGCGGGCCATCTCTCGCAAGTTCACCGCGATGGCCTCGGCCTGGCCTCGTTCCTCGGCGTCGATGCCAGGGTAAGCGCCTGGAGTATCGAGCAGGGCCAGAACCGGGCGCCCGAATTTCTCGGCGATCTTCATTACCCGCAGCGCTTTCCGGTAGCCCTCAGGTTTCGGCATCCCGAAGTTGCGGTGAAGCTTCTGCTTCGTGGTTCGTCCTTTCTGCTGGCCGACGACCATGATCGGGCGGCCTTCGAGGAAACCCATACCGCAAACGATGGCCGGATCATCGGCAAAGCGGCGGTCTCCGTGGATTTCCTGGAAGTCCTTGATCAACCTTTTGATATAGTCCAGCGAGTGCGGGCGCTGCGGGTGCCGGGCGAGTTGTACCCGGCGCCAGGCGGAAGAGGATTCTTCCTGGGCGGTCTCTGGCGGTTCAGTAGGCATCAGTCGGCAAGTATCTCCACGGCCTCGGGTCCGCAGATTCGTTCGACGGCGGCACAGAATTCCTTGTCCGGGCGGACCTTCTCCGCTACATCCAGGATAACCGAGAAATCGTGCGGTTTCTCCAGCCGGAGGCGAACCTGGCTCTCACCGGGTTTGTGAGCGAACAGTTCGTTGAGCGCTGCCGCCGTCTCGCCGCCCGCCCCGGCGCCTGTTCCGAGAAGCACCCGGATGGAGATCAACCGGGGCAAATCCAGGCGGGCAACCTCCAGGGGGATCACATCCTTGATGGAGATCTTTGGCGGCCCGTTTTGCTCCGGCAGGGCGACTCCCCGGACCAGCACCACCCGGTCGACGACCAGCTCCGCCGCAAGTTGTTCATAGGCAGAGGCAAACACCATCCCCTCCACGCTCCCCTGCCAATCCTCCAGTTCGACTGCCGCCCAGGGTTTCCCCTCCCGGTTGCGCTTGCGCACGACCGAGCTGAGAACGCCGCACAGGGCGACTTCGGCGTTGCGCTCGAGACCTTCAACCGAGGAGCTGTCGTGCGTGGCCAGTTCCCGGGCCTTCTCCCGGTACTGGTCCAGCGGATGCCCGGTCACGTAAAAGCCCAGCATGGCTTTCTCTCCGGCCAGGATTTCCCGCTGGGACCACTCGGGCACCTCCGGCAGCGGCGGTTCGGCCTCCTTCTCATCGAGCACGCCGGCGAACAATCCGGCCTGGCCGCTTTGGCGATCCCGCCAGACCCGCTGGCCGTGTTCAATCGCTTCGGAAACAGCCGCGAACAACTGGGGCCGGGTTCCCGGAAGCGAGTCCATGGCGCCAGCCTTGATCAGGCTCTCGATGGCGCGCCGGTTCACGGCGCCCGGGTCCACCGATTCGCAGAAGTGGTAGATGGAACGGAACCGGCCCACTTCCTGGCGGGCCTGCACGATCGCCTCGACGGCGGACTGACCGAGGTTCTTGACGGCGCCGAGGCCGAAGCGAATGGCCCCCTGGTCCGGCGTAAAATCCAGATCGCTGGCGTGGACATCCGGCGGAAGCACCTTAATGCCCATTTCCCGGCACTCGTTGATGTACTTGACCACCTTGGCCGTATTTCCGGTCTCCGAAGTCAGCAGGGCGCACATGAATTCCACCGGGTAGTGCGCTTTCAGGTAAGCGGTGATGTAGGCCAGGTAGGCGTAGGCCGCCGAGTGGGACTTGTTGAAGCCGTAGCCGGCGAACTGGGCCATGAGGTCGAAGATCTTCTCAACCTTTCTGCGCGGAAAGCCCCGTTGGGTGGCGCCCTCAATGAACCGCTGGCGTTGCCCGGCCATGGCCGAAGCCTTCTTCTTACTCATGGCGCGGCGGAGCAAGTCGGCGTCGCCCAGCGAGTAGCCGGCCAGGATGTTGGAGATCTGCATCACCTGCTCCTGGTAGACGATGACGCCGTAAGTTTCCTCGAGGATGTCCCGCAGTTCGGGCAACTCGTAGGTGACCTTCTTGCGGCCGAGTTTGCGGTTGATGAAATCGTCGATCATCCCGCCTTGAATCGGCCCCGGGCGGTAGATGGCGTTGAGGGCGCAGAGATCCTCGATGCGCGTTGGTTCGTACCGGCGGAGAATCTCGCGCATGGGCTGGGATTCGAATTGGAAGACGCCGCTGGTGTAACCATTCGAGAAGACCTTATAAGTCTCCTGGTCATCCAGGGGCAACTCATCGAGCGCCAGCCGCCGGCCGTGGTGTTTTTCGATCAGCGCCAGGCAATCGTGAATGATGGTCAGGGTGGTGAGGCCGAGGAAGTCCATTTTCAGGAGCCCCAGTTTCTCCAGTCCCACCATGTCGTACTGAGTAACGATTTCGTCCTTATTGGTCTTGTACAGAGGAACCAGGTTTCGCAACGGTTCCGGAGCGATAACCACGCCGGCGGCATGGACCGAAGCGTTACGGCACATGCCCTCCAGCCGCTGGGCGATCGAGAGCACTTCGGCGACACGCTTATCCTGCCGGGCCGCCTCCTCCAGGCCCGGTTCGGCGGCGATGGCTGTTTTGAGCTTGATGTTGAGCTGGTTGGGGATCATCTTCGTGATCCGGTCCACCTCGCTGAAGCTCATTTCCAGGACGCGGCCGACGTCCTTGATGGCGGCCCGGGCGCCCAGGGTTCCGAAGGTGATGATCTGGGCCACCTGCTCGCGCCCGTATTTCTCGGTGACGTACTGGATCACCTCACCACGCCGGCGCGTGCAGAAATCAATATCGATATCCGGCATACTGATGCGCTCGGGATTGAGGAAGCGCTCAAACAGGAGGCCGTACTGGAGTGGGTCGATGTCGGTGATTCCCATCGAGTAGCTGACCAGGCTGCCGGCTGCCGAGCCACGCCCCGGGCCGACGGGAATACCGCGGGATTTGGCGTAGCGGATAAAGTCCCAGACGATGAGAAAGTAACCGGAGAACTTCATCTCCTGGATGATCCGGATCTCCCGGTCCAGGCGTTCGGAATACTCGGCGAGGACGTGCCGCAGGGCGCCGCGGGCGCGCATCGCCTCCAGCCGCGGCCGGCGCTTCTCAAAGCCTTCGCGGGCCACGTGCTCGAAGTAGGTGTCGATGGTGTGACCCGGCGGCACGTCGAATTTCGGGAACGGGTTGGCCACCTTGTCGAGCTTGAGCTGGCAGCGTTGCGCGATCTCCCAGGTGCGGTCGAGCGCGTCTTCGAAATCGCCGAACAGCGCCATCATCTCCTGCCGTGATTTCAGGTAGAAGTCCGGCGTGCGGAACTGCAGGCGGTTCTCCTCGCTGGCGGTTTTGCCGGTCTGGATGCAAAGGAGAATGTCGTGCGCCCGGCAGTCATCCCGCCGCAGGTAATGGCTGTCGTTGGTCACCACCAGCGGGATGCCGGATTCCCTGGAGAGCTGGACCAGGGACGGGATGACGATTTTGTCGGGATCGAGATTATGGTTTTGCAGCTCGAGGAAGAAATTCCCCTTGCCGAACATGTCCTGGTACTCGTAGGCAATGCGGCGGGCCTGCTCGTAATCCCGATCCAGGAGCGCTTCGGGGATATCGCCGCGCAGACACGCCGACATACCGATCAGGCCCTTGGCGTGCCGCGCCAGCAGGTCCTTGTCAATGCGAGGCTTGTAATAAAAACCCTCCAGGTAGCCGGTTGAGACCAGCTTGATGAGATTCCGGTACCCCTCCTGGTTCTCGCACAGCAGCACGAAATGGTTGTACCGGTTGCTGTCCGATTTCACCGTATGACTCTGCTGGGTTACGTAGACCTCGCAGCCGATCACGGGATGGATGCCCCGGGCCACCGCCTCGTTGTAAAACTTGACCGCCCCAAAGAGGTTGCCGTGATCGGTCATGGCCACGGCCGGCATTTGCTGTTCCGCGACCAGATCCATGAGCTGCGAGATTTCGCAGGCTCCGTCCAGCAACGAATAGTCGGTGTGATTGTGCAGGTGAACGAAAGGCGCGCCTGGCATTCTGGTTACCATTGTAGTATCCGAGACGCACGCGATCCGGCGGCCGGGCGGCGATAAGGGCTGAGCCCCGCCGGGCCGAACTACAATCAGAGACATGAGAGCTCGCAGCGGCCGCATCCTTGTTGTTCTGCTGGGCATGGCGGCCGTGTTTGCCGCAGTGGCAGCCATAATGCTTCGGGTGATTCCGGAACCGCATCGCGAAACCGATTACCTGGTGGCGGGGACGGTGGCGACTTTCGCCTCGCTGCTGACGTTGTTTCTGGTGGCGCTGAAGAGGTGGATCAAGCGGGGGGACGTTTTTTCCAAGCCGGACAAAAAGTAGGCGGATGGATCGCCCCGCTTCACTCGGAGGCGCGGACTTCAACCTCGGCGAGAAGTTCCCGGCTCTGGTCCAGAGTGGCGAAACCCAGTCCCGGCAGCCGGGCCGAGGCGGTTCCAGCCGCCACCCCCCAGCGGAGCGCCTCCAGGAAATCTTTTCCCTGGCTAATGGCCCAGACGAAGGCCGCATTCAGCGCGTCGCCGGCGCCGATCGGACAGACGGCGTCGACGCGCGGGGGGATGACCTCGATAATTCTACTGCCGCGCGCAGCCACTACTCCGCGGCTCCCCAGTGACAGAATCACTGATTCGGCGCCCATGGCGCGGATTCGCTCTGCCGCCTGATGGAACTGGCTGCGCGTGACCAGCGCCCGGTTCAGCAGCCGCTCGGCCTCCACCTGGTTGGGCGCGACTACGGAAGGATGGGCCTCCAAGCCTTCCTGAAGCGGTCTGCCGTCGGTGTCGAGCAGCGTCTGGACGCCTTGCGCACGCGCCTGGTCGATCAGCCGCCGGTAGAAATCCGAGGGGACGCCGGGTGGCAAGCTGCCGCAGAGCAGAAGCCAGGAGGCGCCGGGCAAATGATCCAGCACCGCTTGCTCGAGATGTTGCACCTCCTTGGCGGTCAGCGTGGGCCCGCGCTCGTCCAGCTTGACAGTCAGCCCTTGCCGGTCGGTGATGGAGTAATTCGTGCGGATCTCGCCCCGGATGCGCACCAGGTGAACACCGAAGCCATAACCGCGGAGAAACTTTTCGAACCGCCGGCCAGCGGGGCCTCCGGACAAAGCGATGGCCAGGGTAGGCACGCCGAAGGAATCCAGCACGCAGGAAGCGTTGACGCCGCGGCCACCCGGCGCCTCCGAGCGCGCCAACAGGTAGGCGCGGTTGTCAAACGCCAGCCGGTCGGCGGCGAAGTTCAGATCGATAGCCGGATTCGCGGTTAAAGTGACGATCAAGAACTTCATTTTATACCGCCGGGGGGCCAGGCTGGAGCGGTGTTACCCTGTATTGTTGAACCGTCATCCGCTGCTATTGCCCTACCTCGCTCTGGCCGCCGTCTGCTTTTTCTGGGGGACCACCTATCTGGCCATTCGCATGGCCCTGGAATCCTTCCCGCCGCTTTTGCTGGTGGGAGCGCGGTTTTTCCTTTCGGGCCTGGCGTTGCTGTCGGCGGCGGGTCTGGCCGGGGCCAGCATGCCCCGGCTCAAGGACGCACTTTACGCGGCGTTTTTCGGGCTGCTGACGCTGGGCGTGGGCAACGGTTGTCTCACTTACGCTGAATTGTCGATTCCAAGCAGCCTGGCAGCGCTGCTGGTTACCACGTCGCCGTTCTGGATGGTAGGAATAGAGGCAGCCCTCCCGCACGGAGACCGGCTTCGGCTCCCAACCACGATCGGCATGCTCATCGGGCTGGCGGGCACCGCCTTGCTGGTAGGCCCCAGTGCCTGGAAAGAGGGGGCTGGCGGGGCAATTGTCCGGGGGTTTCTGCTTTTGCAGACCGGCTGTCTCGCCTGGAGCGCCGGCTCGGTCCTCCAGCGCCGCCGCATGGCGCACCTGGGCGCCGTGGTGAACGGGAGCTTACAGCAACTGGCGGCCGGTCTCGGTTTCCTGCTGCCGGCCCTGGTGATTCACACCGAGCCGGTCCGGTGGAGCGCCCGGGGCGTGTTCGCCCTGGTTTACCTGATGCTATTCGGCTCGATCGTCGGCTACACCTGTTACGTTTTCGCTTTGAAGAAACTGCCGGTAGCAGTGGTGACGATCCACGTCTACGTCAACCCCATAGTGGCGGCTGTCCTGGGATGGCTGGTTTACCGGGAGCCGTTCGGCCCGCGTGAAATGCTGGCGATGGCAATCATTTTTCTCGGGGTGGCGGTGGTCAAGCGATATGGGGCAGGTCCGCCGCGCCCCGTTTCCGGCCATGGGAAAGCTACTCCTTTTCGAGCACCTTCGCGCCCATCGCGCCCCCGAGGGTAGGCAGCAAGGTGAAGAAGACGAACAACATCACCAGGCTGAAGAAGATGATCCCCGCCAGCCCGGAGGGCGTCTCGAGGATCCGGGTGATCTCCTCCAGATCCACGCTGGCCCCGGCCTGGCTGGAGAGCTGCTCCCGGTAGTAGGCGGCAAGCCCGCCGCGCAGCGAAATGGCAATCACGGTAATGGTAAAGAAAACCGTCGCAATGGCAAAACCGAAGACCCCGGTGATCCAGCCGATCCTGGCCCCCCGGCGCGCCGACAGTTCCTCGCCGGTTTTTCTCTGGTACAGATATGCCGCGAGGAAGCCGGAGCCCACCAGACAAACCAGCATCCAGACGAGGTTGACGTACATCGGCATCGGGAGGGAGATCAACAAGGAGGAAATGGCCGCCGCCAGCAGCCCCACCTTGACCGCAGTGCGGTTCCGGAAATTAATCTCTCCGGGACCGGGAACCGCAGGCGGCGCGCCCGCCGGGGTGGCGATGGGCGCGGGTGGGCCCTCTTCTTCCTCCTCCGATGGGGGCGTCTCGAACTGCGGTTTCCCGCACTTGTGGCAGAAGCGGGCGTCGGGCGGCAACTCGGCGCCGCAGGTGCAATAATCCGGCACACGTTCAGTTTCCCGCAGCGGCCGCTTTCAGGCAAGTGTGTGGTGGTCCGGCTGTGCAACGGTTGCGTGACCCTCTGGGGGGCGGCGCAATGTGTGCGCCGGGACGGCGAGCGACGCTTGCTTGTATCCCACGAACTATGAAGGACATAGGTGGAATGGGCCAATTGGTTTGCTGAGTGCGGCAGACATAGCCGAGACAAGCAAGAAAATTCCCAACAAGGAGACTTTAACAATGAGAATCACATCCAGATTCCTCACCATGTTTTTTGCGGCGGCTGTCGCCGTAACCCTCGGCCAGGGCCCGCAGGCAAACGGCGGCGGGCAGGGCCAGTTTGGCGGTCACGGCCGCGGCCACGGCGCCGGCCAGCCCCAACTGGAGATGGCCACCCTGCAAGAGATTTCCGGCGCCGTCACCGCAGTCAACCTAGGCGCCGGAACCCAGTACCCGTCGATTGAGGTCGGCGGGAAGCTGATCCGGGTGGCGCCGATCTGGTTCCTGCTCGAGAACGATTTCGAGATCAGCCAGGGTGACCAGGTGGTGGTGGGCGCAGTCCTATCCACCTCGATGACCGACCCGTATCTTCACGCCGTCTGGATTCGCAACGAAACCACGGAGAAGCAGATCCAATTGCGCGGCGAGGCCGGTTCAGCGGGTTGGGCCCGGCGGCGGGGCGGTTTCGCTATCCAGGAGCCGCAGGGCAACCGCCTCGTGAGGGGCGGCTGTGGATTTAGCGCCATTGAGACGGTGAGCGGCGCAGTGTTAGAAGTAAGCGTGGGAGCCGGTATCCGCCAGCCCAACGTAATTCTTCAAACACTCGCCGGTCCGGTCAGCGTCAAGGTGGGACCTTCCCGCGTGCTACTGGAGAATGAGTTCCAGATCGCGGTGGGGGATACCTTGACTGTTGTTTACGGCGTCAGCACCTGCACGGACGAAAAAGTCGCTCTCCAACTTACCAATGGGGATGTGACGATCACGCTTCGGAACGAGGACGGCAGTCCGGCCTGGTAGAGGTGAGATCCTGACGGCGGAACGAGGCGGCTGCTGCGGCGGACCGCCTCGTCTTCCGTTTCCGTGGTTGCCGGCCGGCGGAGGCCGACGGGTGTGGCTTACTCCACGGGGGTGCCGTAAGGAATCAGCGTCTTGATTCGCTGCGCGGTGTCCACGCGGGTGATGAGCCAGCGCCCCTGGATTTTCTCGAGGTACATATACTGGACCTCGTTGCGGTCCTGGAAGACGTATTCGACCCGGGCTTTCACCGCGGTGGGCGAGAGCTTCTCCGGTTCGGTGATCGCGATGCCTTTGATGGGGGCGTTGCTTTGGCGGAGGTAGTCGGCGAAGCCGTCCCGGGTTTTCTCGACAATGGCCTGCTCGATCGCCGCCCGCATTTGCCCGGTATAGGCCGAGACGTACCGGCTAACATCGCCTTTCCGGGCAGCATCCAGCATGGCGTAAATGGCGTCCTGGGGGGTCGGTTCCCGTTTTGATCCGGAGCCGGGTAGGCGGGGGCTCCATCCCGACTGGCGGATGACGAGGACGGCAATCACCAGGGCTAGAATGGCAAACGTAACCACTTGCGCGGTGCGTTGCTGCGTCATGGCTGGGGCGTGGCGGCGGCCGGTGCGTTTCCTTTGCGGATGATGGTGAGGTCGAGGTTCCCGCTCCGGTCCACGAGGAGCTTCCGGATCTTCGGCAGAATCTCCTCCATGGTTTCCACGTAGAGACGGCGGCCGTTGACGTCAATTGCCTTCTCGTACTCGGCAGCGACCTGAGTGAAGCGGGATGCGTCGCCATGGGCCTCGTCGATCTTGCGTTGCCGGTAAGCCCGGGCGACATCCAGCATCTGTTGAGCCTGGCCCCGGGCCTTGGGGATCAGGGAGTTGGCATAGCCGTGCGCCTCATTGACGATGCGGGCGGCATCGGCTCTGGCGCCGGCGACTTCCCGGAACGCGTCGGCGGTTTCTGGCGGCGGGCTCACGTTCTCAATGTTGACGCTGGCCAGCCGGACGCCGATTCCGTAATCATTGATCAGCTTCTGGGCCGCCGCCCGCACCTGGTCCTGGATGGCGACTTTCTCAGTGGTCAACACTTCGTCGACGTGGCGGTTCGCCACCCGGTGGGCCAGTTCGGCTTCCACGGCGGCGCCCACGGTCTTGGCGACGTCCAACGCCCGGAACAAGTAATCAGCCGGCACGCCGACCGAGTATTGCACCACCACGCGCATGTTGATGATGTTCTGATCCCCGGTAAGAAACTGTGACAGCAAGGGATTGGTGCGGCCGATGACGCCATCGGAGATGTCACCTCCAATCACCAGACGCTGCAGTTGCCGGACCTTCAGCTTGCTGACCCGGTCGATGGGCCAGGGCAGCGAGAGATGGATGCCGGGCATCACGCGCGGTTCGACCACCTTGCCGAAGCGCGTGACCACCGCCTGTTGATCCGCCGGAACGACGTAGATGCTGCTTAGGAGCCACACGCCCACCACCACCGCCAGGACGCGACCGCGGCGGGATGCCCGGGGCGCCGGCTTGTGAAGCCCCGGCGCCTCGGCTTTCCGTTGCTGTTCGACCTCGACCAGACTCATCGGGCAGCTCGCTCCCCTTGCATCATGATCTTCAACAGCTCGGAATCCGAGCTGAGGATCGCGGTGGTGTCCTTGTTGAAAATCTTCTTATAGGATTCCAGTGTCCGCAACAGCTTATAGAAGCTCGGGTTGCGGGAATAGGCGCGGCTGTATATCCGGGTGGATTCGGCGTCCCCCTGCCCCTTGATCTCCTCGGCTTGCCGGTATGCCGCCGAGAGGATTTCCTCCTTCTGCCGGTCGGCGGCGGCCCGGATGCGCAGCGCCTGTTCCTCGCCTTCGGCGCGGTACTGTTTGGCGATGCGTTCCCGTTCGGCGCGCATGCGGGCATAGACGCTCTGCTTGTTCTGCTCGGGCAGGTTCAGCCGTTTGATCCGGACATCGGCCACGTGAATGCCGTACTGCTCCAGCGCCACGCTGTCGGTCAGGGACGTAATATTGTCCAGCATGTCCTCTCCGTTGACCGCAGCGGGGGTCGTCGCCACCAGGGACTCCAAATCGTGGTTGCCCAGCGAAGCCGCCAGCGACGACCAGATGATGTCATGCAGCCTCATTTCCGCGGCCACCGCGTCGCCTACCGTCTGGACGAATTTTTCAGGATCGGATATTCTCCAGGCGACATAACACTCGACCAGGAGGTTCTTCTTGTCGCGCGTGAGGAACTCGCTGGGACGCGGGTTGTAGATGCGGAGCCGCCGGTCGAAATAATTTGCCCTCCGGAAGAACCACTTGGCGTGCAGGCCGGCCTCGGTGACAGTGTAGACCGGCCTGCCGAACTGCGTCACCAGCACAAACTCGGTCTCCCGAACTGAGAAAAAAGTCAGCCACAGAAACACCAGCAGCGCCACCGCTCCCGCGGCCGGGAAGTATTTCCTGTATTTGCCCAGTTCCATAATTTACTCCGCGTTCAGAAATCTGGCGTTCACCCCGCCGGCTTTCCCGCCGCCGTTCATCGCTGCGCCCCCTGGCCGGTCTGGTTCGCTGTCGCCTCCGGCGGCGATGGCGGAACTGGCGGAGGCGCCTCTTCTTCTAGGGGAAACTCGGCCTGGTAAGCAGGCGCGGGCTGCGTCACGGCAGGAATGAATCCGATGCCGTCGTCCAGCAGCGTCAGGTGCCGGCGCCCGCGGGTGGAATCGACAATCATCTTGCGCTGGTTGGCCAGCACCTGCTCCATGGTTTCCAGGTACAGCCGGGTCCGGGTCACCGCGGGGCCGGTCCGGTAGGCAGACTCCTCCTGGGTGAACCGGCTGGCGTCTCCCGCGGCCCGGTTTTTCTTTCCGGCCGTATAGCCCTTGGCGTTCTCGATACTCGCTTCGGCGTTGCCGCGTGCCAAGGCGACCTGTTCGTAACGGTACCCCTCGGCCTCGTTGATCATCCGGTTCTTCTCTTCGTAAGCCCCCGAGACATCCCGGAACGCATCCACGACCTCCAGTGAGGGGTGTACATCCAGCAGCCGGACCTGGAGCACTTCGACGCCGGCCTGGTATCTGTCCAGTCGGCGCTGCAAAGCTTCGAGTGCGCGTTTCTCCAGGGCTTTTCTTCCTGTTGTGAAAATGTCATCCAGCGGGGTGGTGGTGACCACCTCCTGCATCACCCAGTCCACCGCCGCCCGCACTGTCTCTTCCCCGTTCATCAGGTTGAACAGGTAATCGTCGGGCCGTTTCAGGCGGTAATGCACGGTGGCGGTGACCTCGAGCATGTTCTGGTCGCCGCTCAGCATCAGGGACTCCTCGGGCCGGCGCTGGAAACGTCCCGAGCGGTGCTGAGCGTTCCACTCGTAGGCGGCCGGTTCAGTTTCCGGCAGGGGTGTTCCGGACCGGAACCCGAACTCGATCACGCGAACCTTCCTGGCCTGGATGCGGGTCAGCCGTTCCATCGGCCAGGAAAGCTTGTAATGCAGGCCCGGCTCCTTGTAAGGCAGGATCTTCTTGCCGAAGCGTTCCACCACGCCTACCTCGTCCGGACCAAGCACGTAGAAACCGCTGAGCAGGTACAACCCCGAAGCCCCGATGAGCACCGGCTTGGCGAGCCGCCGCCGGTGCTCGACCAGGTAGTTGAAGCCTTCTTTCGGGTCGATCCGCGCCGCCAGCGCCTTGGCTTCTTGCCAGAGGGCAGGGAGTGCGGTGTGTTCCACCCGGTGTTCCAGCCAGTGGCGCAGGCGGCCATGACCGCGGCGCTCCACCTTGAGCAACCGCAGCGAGTTCAGCATCACCAGGAACGAAGAGATCTGGTGGAAAAACGCCGCCCCCAACGGACCAATCATTCCGGACGAGGCCAGAGTCACGGCGGCCGCGTTCACGACGCCGGCGAAGACGATGATGTTCTGCCACGCCGTAGCCACCGCCCGCCGGCTGACCTCGAACAGCTTGGGAAACTTCTCCAGCGAATGGCCCATGTAGACGACGTCGGCGGCCTCGGCGGTAATGTCGCTCGCTCCGGCCACGGCGATGCCCACCTCGGCGGTGGCCAGCGCGGGTGCGTCATTGACGCCGTCGCCGGCCATGGCCACGTGCCGGCCCTGGGAGCGGAGCTGGC
>CAZXVW010000055.1:0-5833 GCA_964644025.1 uncultured Solibacteraceae bacterium
AGCCCTAATGTACCGCCGCCGCGATAATGATACCGGCGGCCAGCGAAACCAGGCCCACCAGCAGTGCCAGCGCCACGTTCTGTTTCTCAATGATTTCCTCGCGGAAGCTGTCGACGGCGACCCTGGCGAAGTAGCGGAACACCAGGCTGAAAACCACCAGCCCGAGCAGCAGGAACACCGCGGCGCCGACGATGCCGCCGAAGCTCAGATAAAGATCCATGGTGAAGCCTCCCGACCGGCGGCTTTTGGCCGCCTTGAGTTTGATGGGCGGAAACCTCTATCATAGTGAAGAGCCTTCTCGCACCTGAAACGATCCGGTTCACGTTCGAGAACAAGAGAAAGGACACCGGTAATTGTTGTCCGCCGAGAGGGGGTGAGTTAGCATTTGGCAGAAGTAACCATTCAGGACGGAGAGACGTTGGAAAGCGCCCTGCGCCGCTTCAAGCGAAAGGTGCAGCAGGAAGATATCATCAAGGAGATCAAACGTCACTCTTACTACCTGAAACCCGGCGAGAAAAAGCGTGTAAAACAGGCCCTCGCCCGGAAGCGCAACCGGAAGAAGCGCTCCCGGGAGATGGACTGAACCTCGCCACGGATCAGAAACCGGGCGCCTGGCGCTCCTTTACTGGAGCGCCTTTTCCATCTCGCTTCTCACTTGTTTGAACCCGGCCGGCTGCGTATCCACCAGGGAGGGGTCCACCGGCGCGCTGGAGAATCCGCTGAAGGTGATCGTCATCTCCATGAGCGGGCCGCCGCCACCCGGCCCGGCCGCCGGTTCCGGCTCCGGCTCCTTCTTCTTTTTCCGGCGGCCAAAGCCTCCGAAACCGCCCAGGCCGCCAAGCCCCTTGGCGATGGAGCCAGTCACCGACTTGGGTTTCTGCTGCTGGCCGGCGGCCGGTTCCGCCGACAGGTCCCCGTAACCGGTCCGGATCACCTGGAGCACCGGCATACCGTCCAGCTTGGCGGCTTCTTCCCAGACCCGGCTCAGGCCCTCAACGGGACCCTGGCCTCCCAGCAGCGGACCCAGGCCCGCGCTCGGCGCCCAGTGGAGCTTCTGGGCCAGGCGCTGGTAGAAGTCGCGCACCTCCTGGTAGCCCGGTTCGACGGGAGCAATCCAGGACTTGACCAGCATGTTCATCACGCCCGTCTGACCGGTTTGAGGATTCCGGCCCTGGATCTGCATGTTGAAATCGATCTCCCGCGCCTGGCGCCCGTTGATGTTCCGGGTGTTGCCGGTGTCGTGAACCGACACCTTGACCTGGGGTCGTTCTGCGGCTGGCTTGTCCGCGGCGGCCTTGGCGCTCATCTGGTCCAGGAATTGGCGCATCTCGTCGAAGGTGACCACGCTGTATTGTTTCTTCTTCGGATAAACCGTGGTGATTGTTTGCGCCTTCAGGTCCGTGATCGAGATTACATCATCCTGAATCTGGGCCATGCGGTCGCCTTTGACCACTACCCGGCTGCGGATCGGCTGGCGCGCCTTTTTCGAGAAAACGCCGGCCATCCTCATCGCCCTCTGCATCGTGCCGCCGGTAATCTCCGTTGTCTGCTCGTAGCGGAAGTCAGCCCGCAGACCGGCCGCTCCAGCACACAGAATCAGCAAAACAGGTATCGTCGTCCTTCTCATCATCCTTCTCCCGGTCTCGGTTGTCCTTTCCCCCTCAGCTTATCGCAACAACGGCAGACGTGGCCGGCTGCTGTACAATGGCGTCTTAGGCCGGCGGCCGCGGAGGCGCCGGCAGGCCGGCCCGCGGCCAGGAGGAATCATGCCGGACAAAGCACCCAGCGGAAAAATCGCCCTGATCACCGGCGCCAGTAAAGGCTTGGGCAAGGCCATGGCGCTCGCCCTTGGCGAGGCCGGCGCGCGCCTGGCGCTAGTCGCCCGGGACCTGAACCGGCTCAACGAAACCGCCGAAGCCGTGCGCGCGACCGGCGCCGAGGCGGAAGTCTACCAGACCGACGTCACCGGCGAGGAACAGGTGCTGGCGCTGGAGAAGGCGGTAATTGGGCGCTTCGGCCGGGTGGATATTCTCATCAACAACGCGGGCATCAACATCCGCAAGTCACTCGCCGAACTGACGCTGGAAGACTGGCGTCTGGTAATGGACACCAACCTCACGAGTGTGTTCTTGCTATGCCGGGCTTTCGTGCCACACATGAAAGGCCGCGGCTACGGGCGGATCATCAATCTCACTTCGATCATGAGCTGGGTCGGGCTGCCCGGGCGCGTGGCGTACTCGGCCAGCAAGACGGGTCTACTGGGCCTGACGCGCTGTCTGGCGCTGGAGTTGGCCGAAGAGGGCATCACGGTGGTCGGCATCAGCCCGGGCCCCTTCGCCACGGAGATGAACGCGCCGCTGATCCGGGACCCGGAGATCAACGCGCAGTTCATGGCCCGCATCCCGGTGAAGCGCTGGGGGCGGGTTGAGGAGATCGGCAAGCTGGCTGTCTATCTCTGCACGGAGGAGGCGGGCTTCATCACCGGCACCGACATTGTCATTGACGGGGGCTGGACCGCCCAGTGAAGTCTCACTGGGTGTCGCACGAAGAGCTCGGGCGGTTCGTCGGCCGCCTGCTGGCCGCCGTGCAAGTGTCGGGAGAGAAGGCCCGGGTGGTGGCCGAGTCGCTGGTGAGCGCGAACCTGCGGGGGATCGATTCGCACGGTGTACACCTGTTGCCGTATTACGTCGAGCAGATCCGCGCCGGCAACATCGACCCACAGGCCGATGGCCACGTGGTCTCTGAAAACGGCGCCTGCCTTGTTTTCGACGGTGAGCATGGCCTCGGCCAGCACGTAGCCCACACCTGCTGCAACCACGCAGTGCGGCTGGCCCAACAGCACGGCCTTGGCATGGTTGTCGCCCGGAACTCGAACCACTTCGGTATTGCCGCCACATGGGGCCAGCGAATCTCCGGGGCTGGGATGATCGGCGTGGTGATGTCGAACGCCTCACCCTCGGTGGCTCCCTGGCAGGGCCGGGACGGGCGCGTGGGAACAAACCCGGTCTGTGTCTCGGTGCCCAGCACCGGCGCCGGAGAATGGCTGCTCGATATGGCGACCACTACCGTTGCCATGAACAAGATCGTCCGGGCCGCCGCCAACCGGCAACCAGAGATTCCGTACGGATGGGCCATGGACGCCGAGGGCGTGCCGACCACGGATACGGAGAAGGCCCGCCAGGGCCTGTTGATGCCGCTGGGCGGCTACAAGGGCAGCGGCCTCGGCCTGATGGCCGAGATCCTTTGTGCAGTACTCAGCGGCGGCGTGATGAGCACCGCGGTCGGGGGCGTCCATATTCTCGACCGGAAGATGAACACCAGCCAGATGTTCCTGGCTATCGACGTGGCACGCTTCCTGCCCCCGGAGCAGTTTCAGCAGAGAATGGAGTATCTGATTCCGTTGATCAAGTCCTCGCGCCCGGCCAAGGGCTACAGTGAAGTGCTGGTCGCCGGTGAACCGGAGCGACGCATCGAGGCCGAGCGCCGGCGGAACGGCATTCCCGTCGATGAGGCCACCTGGCGCCGCCTGGAGGAACTGGCCGGGGAATTCCATCTCCGCTTCCCGTGAGCGTCTTCGGCGGCCGTCCTGCACACCGAAGACGGGCCGGGGGACCGGGTACAATGAACAAGGAGATCGAGACCTGAGGCGGAAAGCATTGTACCCGCCGGTTGCCCTCCTGATGCTGAGCGGCGACAGGCGCCGCTGACTGAGGATATGACGCACCGCGAACGCGTTCTTGCCGCGGTCCGGCGCCAGCCGCCGGACCACCAGCCAGTCGACCTGGGCTCGACGCTGGCCACCACGCTCACCGCGGGCGCCCAGCAGCGCCTCCGCGCTCACCTGGGTCTGCCCGCCGCGGCGCCGGCTGCAGTGCTGCTGAAGCGCTCCCAGACGGTTGTTCCCGACCAGGCCATTCTCGAGCGCTTCGACATCGACACGCGGGCCGTGCTGCTGGGCGCCGCCGAACGCCGCCCGGACCGGCCCCTGAACGGTGACGGCTTTATTGACGAGTGGCAGGTCACCTGGACCCGGCCCGCCGGCGGCCACTACCTCAGCACCGACGGCCCGTTTTATCACCTGGCCGAGCCCAGCGTGCGCGACCTGGAGAATTTCGACTGGCCCGAGGCAGCGGATCCCGGGCGCTACCGGGGCCTCCGGGAGCGCGCTCGCGAACTGCACGAAGGCACCGACTGCGCCGTCGTCTTGACCCTCGGCGTGGGCCCGGTGCACCAGGCCCAGTTTCTGCGCGGTTATGGTGAGTGGCTGGAAGACCTGATTCTCCGCCCCGCCTTCGCGGGCGGCTTGCTGGATTATTGCGCCAGCTTCCTCGTCGAGGTCGCGCGCCGCGCGCTGACCGAGGCCGGCCAGTACATCGATATCGTCATGTTCGGCGATGACGTCGGCACGCAACGCGGTCCCCTGGTGAGTCCCGGCCACTATCGCCGGTTCATCAAACCGGCCCACCGGCGGATCGTCGAAGCAATCCACCGGTTCGGCAAGCCGGTCCTCTATCACACCTGCGGATCCGTAGCCGCCCTGATCCCCGATTTCATCGACATCGGCGTCGATATCCTCAACCCGATCCAGGTTTCCGCGGCCCACATGGATACCGCCGCGCTGAAACGTGACTACGGCCGCCACATCGCCTTTTGGGGCGCGGTGGACAACCAGAGCGTGCTGCCGCATGGCACCCCGGATGACGTCCGGGCCGAGGTCCGGCGCCGTATCCGCGATCTTGCCCCCGGCGGCTACATCCTCGCCGCGGCCCACAACATTCAGGCGGACGTTCCGCCGGAGAACATCGTGGTGATGTATGATACCGCCCGTGAATCCTCGTCTTGGTAAACTCAACCCGGCCGCCTGGCTGGCGGCGGCTTTGCTGGTTCCCGCCGGTGCGGTGGGCCAGCCTGCAACCGTTCCCGGGCCGTTTGGCCTGCTCCGGCTGCCGGCCCAATATGAAAGCCACCGGATCGCGTTCCGGCAGAATATCAGCCGCACGCAAGAAACCGTTGTCGCAAAAATGGAGGGCGAGGGCTGCCTGCGGCACTTCTGGCTCACCATCGGGGGCATCCGGAACGACCCGCTCAACGGTCTGCGCCTCACCCTGCGGATTTACTTCGATGGCAACCCCGTTCCGAACGTTGAGATGCCCGTGGCCCCGTTCTTCGGAATCCACCACGGGCATGCTGCCCATTACATCAACTCCCCATTTCTCCAGGTGACCAACCGCAGCGGCTTCAACAGCTATTTCCCGATGCCTTACAGCAAGGGAATGAAGATCACGCTGAGCAACGAAGGGGAATCGGAAATTATGGTCTGGTTCCAGGCCGACTACCACCGCTACGCTGCCGGGTCGCTAACCGAACCGCTCCGTTTTCACGCCGCGTACCGGCGTGTGAACCGCGCGGCCGCCTACGGGCCCCCGTATCATCTGGCGCACGGACGCGGCCGCGGCCTCATCGCCGGCATGACGCTGGGCGTCCGGGCCTTCGACCGCCGCGATCACTGGTTTCACTGCGGCGGCGACCTGGTGCTGATCGACGGAAACACCGCTCATGCCCACCTGCTCAGCGGCATCGGCGGCGAGGATTTCTTCGGCACGGCATGGGGGCAGGAAGTCTACTCGAACCGTTCCGTCGGCACGCCGTACTACGACGAAGATCCCAAGGCCCCGCCGGATGCTCCCCGCGTGGTCTTTGCCGCCTACCGGTTCTTCGACCGCGACCCGATAGCTTTCACTGACTCGTTCAGCTACAACTTCGGTTCGCTGGCCAACGACATGTCGAGCGTCCTGTACTGGTACCAGGAGGGCGCCGCGCTGCCGGTGGCGAA
>CAZXVW010000055.1:5933-21639 GCA_964644025.1 uncultured Solibacteraceae bacterium
TCGGTCTTCCAGTTCGTGGACCTGACGCCGCATTTCCGCCCGCGCATGCCGACCAACGGCGGCTTCCCGGTCAACACGAGCGCATACGCAACCACGGTGCTTAAGTCCGCCCGCGCGCGCACGGCGCGCATCCGTGTCGGGCATGATGACTGGTTCAAGCTTTGGGTGAACGGCAAGCTCGTCTACGAGGGTCCCGAGCTGAATGGATTTCAGACGCGCGAAGTCGAAGCGCCGCTCGAAGCCGGCGAGAACCGGGTCCTGGTGAAGGCCGCAAACCGGGAGAACGCTAATTTCCGCGCCTGGGTGTTCTTGCTGGATCCAGAACCGTAAGCGGTGCCCGCCCATCATCGTGCGCTGCCGGACGGCGGCTTCCGCGCCACCGGGCCTCACACCGCCTCGGGTTGTGTCGCGTCGGCGCCGGCTGGTGGCCGGGAGGTCTTCTTCTTGTTCTTGTTCGGCTCGCTCGGTTTGCCGCGTCCCTTTCCGGGAACCTTCAACGCTGGCAGGGGCTTGCCATGCAGTTGGGCGGCGCTGCGCCGGAAAAGGTCCTGGGCCGCGCGATTGGAGATGCAGACCTTGCCGGTCTCGTCTAGCCCGATGATGGCCACCGGGCTCGCCTGAATCAGCCGGCCGAGCATCCTCTCCTCCACCGCGCCGGGGGAGGTGCTCCCGGACTGGTCCGCTTCCCCTTCCTGCATTCCGGCGAGAATCCGCGACACGGCGCCCTTATCAAGCTGGGCCACCGGCGGTTCGGCCGCCTGCGAGAGCCGCAGTTGCACCCGGGCAATCTGGTGGCTGGTGGTTTCCGAGCGCAGGAACAGCAGCGACGCTAAGTACAGAGCCGCAACCACCAGGTCCGCCAGAGCGACGTTGACGTCGCTCACGGGCAGCGTGAGCATCCCCGTTTCTCCGAGCACCCGCAGGCCCAAGAACACCGAAGCGAATCCGATTATGCCAAACAGAAACCGGGCGCGGTGTTCACTGACGGTGGGCAACAGAGCGAGGATCCAGCCCACGGTGACGAGCACGAAGCAGATGGTGAGGGACACAATCAGATTCATGCTGATTTCTCCCAACTCGCAGTGGACACGGCCTCAACCGCGCCTTGCCACAACAATAGAAACACAGAATCCTATCGGTATATCGACAGAAACGCTCACTCGCGTTATAGTTGGAGGGAACTTTTCGGCAATGATGTGAGTGGGGCGCGCTGGTCCAGCCCTAGGCCTATCGCCTGGGAACGTCTGCCGGTTTCCTGTTACCGAAGCCGCACCTCGATGGGGCGAGCCGTCGCCTCATCGGTGACGACTTCGGCATCCGGGTGCCCTTGCACCAGCGTGCACGGGTAGTCCGTCGTCACCTCGCCGGCCACGGCGATGCGAAACACGGCTCGATGCCGTTCGCCGGCGGCGCAATAAAGCCGGATCTGCCGCGATGCCAGGATGTCTTTCATACCCAGCGTAACTGCCATCGGCGGGATGGCCGCCGGATTTCCGCCCGAGCAGTGGATGCTTTGCACCACGATCGAATCATCCCCGAGAACCACTACCCGCGTCCTCGAGTTTCGCAACTCCTCCACCGAGATCCGGTACCACCGCGAGATCGGCGGCTCGTTGAAGGCAACGTGCCCGTGGTAGCCGATGCCGCCGTAGCAGCAGTCAATGCCGCCCACGGCCGCGATTCGCTCGCTGATCTCGTCAATCCGGAATGGGTCCGGGAAAAAGCAATGGTCTTCGGGAATCCGAAGCTCCGCGTCGAGCTTTGCAAAGACTTCCCGGCGCATGAAGCCCTCGAAGCTGAGCGGGTGAGAAAGCGGGAGAGGACGCCCCTGCCAGTCCAGGAACTCATCCATGTTGAACGTGTAAACGTTGGCCCAACTGATCCGCTCCCGGTTCGAGATCTCGACCAGCGTCCCGTATTGCGCTACCGGCCCGACCGGCAGAATCAGTCGTGTCGGCTCCCCGCGCCGGTTGCGGCTCTGGATGATATTGGCGATCGACCGGGCGAAGTCCTCCAGCAAGGCAGCCCGGTCAGCCAGCAGCCGGAACCGAGTCCGCGCCCGGCGCCGTAACTCTTCCACGGGTAGTTGCATCAGCTCGGCAAGTTCCGTCCCGGTCATGGCAATTTAAGATTTCATACCCTCCCTGGCTCTGGTTCGATCACAGCATCACAAGCCGAACTTATAATTTATACAAATCGGCTACTCCCTCGATCTTAGCGCAGAAGCTGTTCCGGCGTGCGCTGGTTCCAGGCCTCCCACAACGCCGCCAGTTGTTTGACCAGAAGCGGCTTCTCTTTGGCCAGATCGTGCAACTCGGTGCCGTCGGCGACGATATCGTACAACTCCCACGGCTGGCCCTTGACGCGCACCAGCTTCCAGCGGCCGCGCCGTACGGCTTGCCCTTTCGCCCATTTCCAGAACAGGGCGTCATGCGGGCGGCGCTGCTCGCCCCGGAGCACAGGCATCAGCGTGGTTCCGTCCATGGGCAGAACGCGCCGGCCGTGAAAGGTGCTCCGGGCAATGATGCCGGCCGCGTCGAGGAAGGTCGGCGCCAAGTCGATGACGTGCGCCACCTGGCTGGTTATCTTTCCACCCTCCTTGATCACCGCCGGCCAGTGAACAATGAGCGGCGTCATCGTGCCGCCTTCGTGATCATACTGCTTGTACCACCGGAACGGCGTGTTGCTGGCGTTCGCCCAGCCGTAGCCGTAACTCTGGTAAGTGTCCTCGGGGCCCGGCATGATGTCGGGCAGGTTCCCGGGCCGCACCGGCCGGCCGTCCCGCGTGGTCTCGGGCAGGTAAGGCCCCTTCCGGTCCGGCGCGTATTCGACGTGGCAGGCGCCGTTGTCCACCTGGAAAACGATCAGCGTGTTGTCGAATTTTCCGGTGCCCTCCAGCGCCCGGACGATCCGTGCGATGCCGCGGTCCATCCGGTCCACTTGCGCAGCGTAGACCTCCATCCGGCGCTGTTGCCATTCCTTGTGCGGCTCCTTCTCCCACGGCGGAACGTTCGGATTTCGCGGCGATAGTTCCCAGGCCGGGTTAATGACGCCCAACTGTTTCATCCTGGCGTAGCGGTCCCGCCGCAACTCGTCCCAGCCCTTGGCGTAGATCCCTTCGTACCGGGCGATGTCCTCCTGGAAGGCGTGCAGCGGCCAGTGGGCCGCCGTGTAGGCGACGTAGAGAAAGAAGGGCTTTCTCTTCCCTGCCCCGTCCTGGATGAATTCCACCGCGTGGTCGGTGATGGCGTCGGTGTAATAGAAATCCTGGCGCCGATATTCCTGCTCGGCGCTCTCGTTGTTGCGCATCAGCGAGGCCGGCGCGTAATAGCTGGAGGCGCCGTAGATCGTTCCGAAGAACTGATCGAAACCGCGCTGGCACGGCAGCCCGTCGAAATCGTCCGCCTGGCACAGGTGCCACTTGCCGCTCATGTAGGTGGAATAGCCGTGGTCGCGGAGCACTTCGGCCACCGTCACCGCCTGGCGGCTCAACGTATTTCCCTTCTGGAGCGCCAGCGCCGGGTAGATGCCCGTCATCAGCGACGCCCGCGTCGGCACGCACATATTGTTGGTGTGATATTGGGTGAACCGCAGCCCGTTCATCGCCAGCCGGTCGAGCGCCGGCGTGTTGATCTCGCCGCCGTAAACGCCGATATCGGAGTAGCCCATGTCGTCGGCCATGATCATGACGATGTTCGGCCGGCTGTCTTCGACCTCGGCCGGCCCACCGCACGCCGCCAGCGCCAACACCGCGGCCGCCGCCAGCAATCGCACCGGAGTTCTTCGCCAGGTTCTCATACCCCACCAGTTTACAGAACCGGCGGCAAAAGGCCACCTTTCCCCGGCGCGGTACTGCTACCACCGGCGGTGTGCGGGAGACTGGCACTCCGGCTTCCTCCGCAATCCAGAGCCGGCCCGGGCGGTTGCAAAGTGTCGTGCTCAAACAGACGCTAGGTAATCTCCCCGCCTGGCCGCTTCATCTTCGCGAGCCGGTCCCGGAGCATTACGCCGCAGCCATCACAGAATATCTCGCCATCCTCGACCACCCAGCCATGCTCACTGAGAAACGCTCGCACCGCATCCAGGCACAGGTTCCACCCGTGATCCATGGCCGCTTTACGTTCCTCGCGGGAAAGGGCCCGCCGTCGTCCCAAGAGCCAAAACATCATGCACCCCCTCATTTGATGGGGACGAAACCATTGCCCCTACGTTAAGATGATAGCCAGATATGTCGGCTCCGGAGCTCGAAAAATTCGCTGGCCGTCCCTTTTCCTTCTACCCGCCAATCCTCGGAATCGAGCATAACGAGTGGACCTACCGGAAGAGCACCTGGTCCGAGGTGCTGGTTCACAACACCAAGACCGGGCTGGAGCTTTGGGTGCCGCGGCGTCATCTGGGCGAGATTTCCCGCATCGACGAGCCGGTCATGATCGTCGGATTGAACCAGGAACTGGAATACAAAGCGGGCGCGGTCCGGCCCTACCAGCGGCGGGTGGTGACGATGCCCCTGGGCGCCAAGGCGGAGCCAGCCGCCGAAACGGAACGCCCCGAACCGCCTCCCCCAAAGCGCCGGGGAACCGCGACGGAAAGGAAAATCTGGCGGCTGATCCTCTCCTCCCTGGTGGTGGCGATCGTCGGCACTTTCCTGGTGGTGTTCCTGTTCCGGGGACGAGAGTCCGGCGGACGCATCAACTACAAGGCGATCCTGCAGGCTGAGCTTGGGCTTACCGCCGAGGATGATTATTACGCCGTCCTCCGCAAACTCGGCTCCCCGGCCGCGGATCGCTGGCGCGCGGACACCGGCGAGCGGCAGTACCGCGCACTCGAGTATCCGAAACTCGGTTTGACGGTCATTCTAATGGGTCCGGACCGCGACCACGTGTTCTACATCGGGGCCAAGGACAAGGACTGGAAAACCGTCCACTCGGTCACCTTGCCCGGCGGCGGCAGCACCGATTCCATTCTCCGCAGCCTGAAACGCTTCTGAACAAGCCCCGGGTTGCCATGACGGCCTTCCCGCCGCGATACAATCGAACGCTATGAAAAAAACCGTGGGACACCTGGCTTGGGCCGCGGTCGCCGTCATCGGCGCCTACGCGTTGGGCACGGTGGCGCTCGAACGCGGCGAGCCCATCAACAGCGCCTGGCTGCTGGTGGCGGCGGTTTGCATTTACCTGGTGGGCTTCCGTTTTTATGGGAAGTTTATTGCCGCCAGGGTCATGGCACTGGACAACAACCGCGCCACCCCGGCCGAACGGCTTCGCAATGGTCACGACTTCGAACCCACAAACAAGTGGATTCTATTCGGTCATCACTTCGCCGCCATCGCCGGACCGGGACCCCTGGTCGGCCCTACCCTGGCGGCCCAATTCGGCTACCTGCCCGGCACACTCTGGATTGTGATCGGTTGTGTGCTGGGCGGAGCGGTGCAGGACTTCATGATCCTGTTCGCCTCGATGCGCCGCAACGGCAAGTCGCTCGGCGAAATGGCCCGGGATGAAATCGGCAAGGTGGGCGGCATTACCGCCATGCTCACCGTGCTGTTCATCATGATCATCCTGTTGGCGGTGATCGCCCTGGTGGTGGTGAACGCCCTCAAGGGCAGTCCTTGGGGCACGTTTACGATCGCGGCCACCATCCCCATCGCCATTTTCATGGGTCTGTACCTTCGCTATTGGCGGCCAGGAAAGGTCCTCGAATGCTCGGTAATCGGCGTGAGTCTGGTCTTGCTGGGGGTTTTCGGCGGCCAGTGGGTGGCCGAACACCCGACGCTCGGCCCGCTGTTCACCCTGGGCGGCATCGCCCTGGCCGTGGCGATTATCATTTACGGGTTCTTCGCCAGCGCGCTTCCGGTATGGCTGCTGCTGGCGCCGCGGGACTACCTGAGCACCTTCATCAAGCTGGGCGTGGTGCTGATGCTCGGCGCCGGGATCGTCATAGCCCGGCCGGATCTCGAGCTGCCCGCCCTCACCCGCTTCGTGGACGGGACCGGGCCGATCTTTGCCGGCAAAATCTTCCCCTTCTGTTTCATCACCATCGCTTGCGGCGCTATCTCGGGATTCCATGCGCTGATTTCCTCCGGCACGACGCCGAAAATGCTCTCCCGGGAATGGCACTCTTTCTACATCGGCTACGGCGCGATGCTGGCCGAAGGGTTCGTCGCCATCATGGCTATGATCGCCGCCTGCGTGCTGCAACCCGGCGTGTACTTCGCTGTCAACGCGCCTTCCGGCGTCGTCGGGGGCACGGTGGAATCGGCGGTGGCCACTATTAGTAGCTGGGGCTTCCCGGTCACCGTCGCCCAGATGCAGGAGCTGGCGCGGGAGGTGGGGGAGGCGACCCTGTTCCATCGCACGGGCGGAGCGCCCTCTCTGGCCCTGGGCATGGCGCACATTTTTGTTCACGGCGGCGCCGGCCGCGCCTTCCTCGGCTTCTGGTATCACTTCGCCATCATGTTCGAGGCCCTGTTCATCCTCACCCTCATCGACGCCGGCACGCGCGTCGGGCGCTTCATGCTGCAGGACCTGCTGGGCCACGTCTACCGGCCCCTGGGGCGCACAAGCTGGATGCCGGGCGTGATTCTCACCAGCGCGGCCATCGTACTAGCGTGGGGCTATTTTCTCATCCAGGGAGTACGCGACCCTCTTGGCGGCATCAACTCACTATGGCCGCTGTTCGGCATCGCCAACCAGCTCCTGGCGGCCGTGGCACTGTGCGTGGCCACCACCGTGCTCGTGAAAATGCACCGGGCCAAATACATGTGGATCACCTGCCTGCCGCTCGCCTGGCTCGTCGTGGTGACCTTCACGGCTGGTCTGGAGAAGATCTTCTCGTCGATACCGCGGCTCGGCTTCCTGGCGCAGGCCGCCAAGCTCCAGAGCGAATTGGCCGCTGGCGGGCTGCCGGCCGCTAGAGTGGCCGAACTCCAGGCGCTGATCTTCAACAACCGCCTGGACGCGGTCGTCTGCGGTCTGTTCCTGGTACTGGTGGCCGTCATCCTGGTGGACTCGATCCGGGCTTGGACCGGGATTCTCCGGGGCACCCGCGACGCCAGGCTCACCGAGGCTCCGTTCGTCCAATCCAGACTGGAGGCGGATAAGATATGAGATGGCTGCGAACCGCCGGCCGGATCCTGCTGGGCCTTCTGAAAGAACTGTCCGATGAGAACGCCTACCAGCGGCACCTGGCCGCCCATCGACGGCCGCATTCTCCGCCGGAGTGGCGGCGCTTCAGCGACCAGCACCTGGCAGCGAAGTACACACGGCCCAAGTGCTGCGGAGCAAGCATTGTCAGCCCGAGCTGAAACCCGCTCCACGCCCGGCCCGGTCCTCGCGGCCCCCGGGATTCGCCCTGCCGGAGTGAAACGCTCAGCTAAAACGCCGAATAACTGCTGCGGTTGTAGCTGAGACAGGCACCGATCAACGCTGGAGCCGCCAGAGCGCAAAAAGCTCGCCAGGCCAATCCAGCCATGTCCCCGCCGCAACCAAAAGCGGCCGCGAAGCCGGCCGGCGGCAGCGTCGCCAGCAAATATGCCTGCCACTTCGGCGAGTTCTCCGCCAGGGCTTTGAAGGCGGCAAAGCATCCCCACTTGTATCCGGCCAGGATGGCCCCGGCAGCCAGAGCTAACGTGCCCAACGCGGCGCCAGCCAGGAACAGGATGTAAAGGGTTATGGGCACACCGTCCCCTTCTCCGCCATGTTCGGTTGATTGCCCGGACAACTTTAGGGTTCAACAGACAAAAAGCCACCGGTGCCTTTCGGCTGGGATGAAAGGCCCCGCCGGACTCGCCGGGGGCTCGCGGTAAGATGCCGGCCTACTTCTTCTCCTCGGCCGGCTTCTTGAACATCGCGATGGCTTCGATCTCCACCAACAGGTCCGGGCGGCAAAGCTTGGCCTGGACGCCGGTGGAAGCGGGCAGCGGATCCAGTCCCTGCTCCTTGTAAAAGCGGGTCCGCTCTTCGTTGAATTCCTTGTAGTCGCGGTCGATGTCCCGGAGATAACAGGTGGTGCGGACCACATCCTTCCAGGTGGCACCTTCCGATTCCAGCAACCGGCTGATGTTATGGAACGTACGCCGGCATTGAGCGCGAACGTCGCCCACATGGACCGTCTCGCCCTTCTCGTTGACGCTCGCCGTGCCGGAGATGAACAGGATCACCAGCCCGTTGAGATCAACCCGCAGCCCGCGGGAAAAGGCACTGCCGTATTCCGGCGCCTCATTCAGAACGTCCGGGGCCTTGATGGCCTTCTTGCTCACGCTGGCACCCCGCATCTCGCTGATCGCCTCACCAAATGTTAACACTCGCTACCTCCACAGAATCGCGGGCGGCATGTCGCTTTGGCGCTGAGTCTGCCCAAGGCTTTCCCGGCGCTGCGTTGTCGTCCGCTTTACGGCCTGCCCCCCGAGGACGCACTCTGATGCGCTGCTAAGCCCGCTGCGACCTCTGTCGTTGGAAGGCTCTCAGCGACCCGGCGCCCGGACCGCCGCTCCGGCGAATCGCCGGCCCCACCGTCCGCGAATGCGTTCCGCGCCCGGCGGCTGAATTACAGGATTCATTATATTTCAGTTTGCATCTCGGTTGCAAAGGAGGCTGGCGCCTCAGCAGACGATGCTGAGGCGCTTAAGCGGGGCCGTGTGTCCACTCTCCACCACCACCTTGGACTTCGGCACGCCGAGTTCACGGGCCAGAAAGGCGCACAGCTCGGCGTTCGCCTTCCCTTTTTCGCGCGGCGCGGCCACTTTCACCTTCAGCGTCCCGTCCGCCATCCAGCCTACCACCTGGTTGCGGGCGCTCTTCGGGACCACCTTCACCGCGATCCGGAGCCGCCCGGCAACGGCGAGTTCGGCTGCCAGAGCCTTGAGTTCCTTCATCGGTCAAGCAATCTCGTCGATCAGGCTGAGCAGTTCCTGTGACCGGACGGGCTTTCGCAAGAAGTGGTTCACCATCGCGCCTTCCGGCCAGGTGGAGACGTTCTCCGGCCACCCGGTCAGAACCAGAATGGGCACCGTCGGCGAACGCTGGCGGAGACCGCGGATGAGTTCCAGGCCATCCTCGGTGCGCGGCAGGCGCAAATCCATCAGCACGATCTCCGGGGCGTGGCGGTCGTATTCGGCCAGAGCGCTCTGGGTATCGGCGGCGGTCGCCACCTGGTGGCCGGCCTCTTCCATCACCAGTTGCCGGATGTCGAGCTGGTCGGGGTCGTCATCCACTATCAGGAGGCGCGCCACGGTATCTTACCCGAAAACGATCTCCGCGATCACCAGTTGCGGCATGGTCTGGTTCCAGGCTTTCGGCAGCGAATCGAACGGCAGCCGGAATTTCCTGGTTTGTCCGGGCTTCAAGACGCCGTCCTTGCTCCGGACGATGGGCACCAGCTCGCGCGCCAGCACCTGCCCGTAAGGATCGTAAAAGATGCACTGCAGCACCACGTGCCGGAGAGGACGGTCCCCGGCGTTGGTAATCTTGCCGGTGATTTCCACCAGCGTCTGGCCCAGCGCGTTCTCGGTGGCCTTCATCTGGACATCGCTGAGCTTGAGATGCTTGGTGTAGACCTTGGCTTCCTGGGTAAGCACCGGGACCCGAGGGGCCGGTCCCGGCGAGCGGGCCAGGTACCAGACCAGCCCGCCGCCGGCGGCGGCGGCGATGAGCAGGACCAGCACCGGGGCCAGCGGGCGGGAGGATCGCGGTTTTTGGCTGGCTGGCATCATGTACTGTACATCACTTTACAACCCTTCGGCCGTCCAGGAAAGCCCTTTACCGGCCGCTCACCGTCATTTCGTGGATCATTATCGTGGGCGCCGCCACCGCGCCCCGGAACTCCAGGTCCTCGCCCACCGCCTCCATCTCCTCGAGCATCCGCCCCAGGTTGCCGGCGATGGTGACTTCCGAGACCGGGTAGGCGAACTCGCCGTTCTCGATCCACAACCCGACGGCACCCCGCGAATAATCCCCGGTGACGATGTTGACCCCGAAACCGAGCAACTCGGTCACATACAGACCCCGGCGCACTTCCCGGATGATCGCCTCCGCAGAGACGGCGCCTTTGTCCAGGTACAGGTTGTTGTACCCGACGCCCGCGTTGCCGGTGATGCCGCGGCTGGCGTTCCCGGTGGTTTTCAGGCCCAGCTTCCGCGCGGTGTAAGTATTGAGAAGGTAGCTGCTCAGAACCCCGTGGTCAATGACCACCGTGCGGCGGGTGGGGACACCCTCGTCGTCGAACGGGGCGCTGCCGAACAAGCCCGGCAGCGTGCCATCGTCCACTACCGTCACCGTATCGGCGGCGATGCGCTGGCCGAGTTTGCCCGCCAGGAAGGAGGCCTGGCGATAGACGGCGTCGCCGTTGACCGCCTCGAAAATGTGGCTCACCAGGGTGCGCGCCACCCGGGGCTCGAACACCACCGGGACCTTCTGCGTGCTTACCTTCCGGGCGCCCAGGCGCCGCAAAGCCCGCTCGGCGGCGATCCGCCCCACCTCGGAGGGCTTCTCCAGGCCCCGGAAGCTCCGCGCCTGCGTGAACCAGTAATCGCGCTCCATCGCGTCGCCGTCCACCGCCACCGGCACCACGCTCATCGAGCAGCGGCTGGCTCGGTAGGAGCCCCGAAACCCCCGCGAGTTGGCAAAGGCCTGGAGACCCACGCGGGACTCAAATGACGCCCCCTCGGAATTGCGGATTCGCGGATCAAAGCCGAGCGCGGCTTGCTCGGCTTGCCGGGCCTGGGCGATCTTGAACTCGGTCTCCAGCGCGGCAACATCGTCCGAGTAAAGCCGCAGGTCCGCGTCGACCCGGCCGAGTTCGTCCGGCTCTGGCAGGCCGGCATGCGGGTCCTCCGACGTGATCGCGGCCAGTTCCAGGGCGGCGTCCACCATGCGTTCCAGACCGGCGTCGCTCAGCTCTGAAGTATAGGCCGAGCCGCTCCGCCGTCCCACCAGGACGCGCACCCCCGCCCCGCGGTAACCGGCTTCCTTCAGGCTCTCCACCTCCCGCAGGCGCACGTTCACCGAGAACTCGTCCCCTTCGCCGATGGTGCACTCGGCCTCGTCGGCCCCCCGCCCCAGCGCCCGCTCGACAACCTGCGCCGCCAGCTCTTCCATCCGGTTTCCGCTCATTCGGTTCCTCCCACGGTCACCCGGTCCAGCTTGACGGTCGGAATCCCGACGCCGACCGGCACGCTCTGCCCGTCCTTGCCACAGGTGCCGATGCCGTCATCGAGCTGGAGGTCTGTGCCGACCATGCTTACCTGCTTCAGCGCCTCAGGCCCGTTGCCGATCAGCGTGGCCCCGCGAACCGGCCGGCCGAGCTT
Source organism: uncultured Solibacteraceae bacterium (assembly GCA_964644025.1). Taxonomy (GTDB): domain Bacteria; phylum Acidobacteriota; class Terriglobia; order Bryobacterales; family Bryobacteraceae; genus CAZXVW01. The sequence goes on from CAZXVW010000055.1 coordinate 17,236, forward strand.
GCCGTCCTCGATCAGGTAGCTCTCGGTGGCCGAGAAAACGAAATTGCCGCTGGTGATATCCACCTGCCCTCCGCCGAAGGTGGCGCAATAAAGCCCTTTCGGCACCGAGCGGATGATCTCTTCCGGGTCGCTGGCGCCGGCGAGCATGAAAGTGTTTGTCATCCGCGGGATCGGAATGTACTGGTAGTTTTCCCGGCGGCCGTTGCCGGTCGGAGCGGTCTTCATCAGGCGGCTGGAAAGCCGGTCCTGCAAATAGCCGCGCAGCACGCCGTTCTCGATCAGAACATTGCGCCGGGTCGGCTCACCCTCGTCGTCCACGTTGATGGAACCGCGGCGGCCCGGGATGGTTCCATCATCGACCACGGTCACCAGCGGGCTGGCCACCTGTTCGCCGATCCGGTCACTGAACGCCGACACCTTCTTACGGTTGAAATCGGCTTCCAGCCCGTGCCCGACGGCTTCGTGCAGCAGGATCCCAGGCCAGCCCGGGCCGAGGACCACCGTCATTTCCCCGGCCGGGGCCCGCGCCGCGCCCAATTGCATCACCGCCTGCCGCGCTGCCTCGCGGGCGAAATGCTCCGGCGTTTTGTCCCTGAGAAAGAAATCCAGGCTTATGCGTCCCCCGCCGCCGGCGAAGCCCCGCTGCGGCTCGCCACCGTCCTCGCGGGCCAACGCCAGGACATTCAGCCGCGCCATGGGCTGCCGGTCGAAAGCGAGCACGCCGTCGCTGGTGGCAATCAGGATATGCCGCAAGCTGTCGGCGTAGCTGGCCTGAACGAGGAAAACCCGCGAGTCATAGGCGCGGGCTGCCTCATCGGCCTGCCGTACCAGCCTGGCGCGCCCGGCCAGGCCGGTCTCGACCGGAGCCGGCGCCACCGGGTAAAGGTTGTGCGCCTCCGGCTCGTGAAAACCCGTGGCGCGGATGCGCGCCGGGCCGCTGGCAATGTGGGCTGCCGTGCACGCCGCCTTGCGGATTCTCTCCGGCGAGAGGTCGTCGCTGTAAGCGTAGCCGGTCCGCTCGCCGTGAATGACCCGGACGCCCACTCCCAGCGTGACGCCCTGCGTGCCGCTTTTGATGATCGACTCATCAATGCTGATTGAACTGGTGAGGACGTGTTCGAAATACAGGTCCGCGTAGTCCCCCCCGGCGGAAAGCGCCTCGCCCAGATAACCCTCCAGGTCGCGCTCGGTGATGCCGAACCTCCGCGCAAAGAAGGACTCGGAAAAGCTCATAACAACGAGACTAGCATGATGCGGCCGGCGGGCCCGGACGCGCAGAGCTCCCACTCGCCGACCCGCAGCCGTTTTCGTGGATTTCCGCGACCCCGCCACGGCGCCCCGGCAGCCACAGCGGCGGCCCTACGCTCAGGCGGCCTCGATCGCGCCCATGATCAGCGCCACCAGGTTCCAGGTGACCACCAGTGCAAATAAGAAGTTGATGCGCGCCAGCAGCCGCTTCCGGCCCATCCGCCATACCACCACACCCAGCACCACCGCGGCGAGCTTGACCAGCAACAACCCGACGAGCGGAGACGAGAAGCTTTCTAAAAAGAAGCGTACCAGAGGATTGGCCTCCCGAACCCCATACAAGAGGAAGGCCACGGTCGAGAGCAAGTCAAGAACTTGAAGATAAGAGTACTGAACCAGCAATTGCGTCACAATCCGGCTCCTTAGCACACAGGCGGCGGCGCAGGCGTCTCCACCGTTCACCTTAATCTACCGCAGGGCAAACCTCCTAGTAAATAGCCCACCCATGGAACTACCCCGTGCCCAAGTACTAGGACCAACGTACTCGTCACGGCGCGCAGTTGCTGACCGCCAGTTGGCTCCGCAGAGTCAGCGTCCCTCACGGCGCGGCCGCCCCGGCCCGCCTCGGCATCGGGGCGCTGGCTCTGCTTTCACGCTCCCGCCGCTTCCAGAAAGCCGAGCGACGGAAATGAACGGGAAAACCAGGGATGTGACCAAAGTCATGGAGACAGCGCCGGCGACCCGGCAATCTGACTATAATTTGAGCCAGGGTTTCTGACTCGCAGGAACGGACAATGAAAAAACTTTGGGTGGTGTTTGCGTCAGTAGTGGTGGTCGAATTCGCTGTTCTCGGATGGATCGGCACTCGCATCTACCAGGAGAAACCTCCGATTCCGGACCGGGTTCTCACCACCAACGGGGAGGAGTTGATCAGCAGCGGCGCTATCGGCCGCGGCCAGAATGTCTGGCAGTCGCTGGGCGGCATGGAAGTGGGTTCCATTTGGGGGCACGGCAGCTACGTCGCTCCGGACTGGACGGCGGACTGGCTGCACCGGGAGGCGATGTTCGTGCTGGACAACTGGGCCGGCAGGGAGTTTGGCCGGCCGTACCAGCAGTTGTCCGCCGAGAACCGGGCAATGCTGCGCGGACGGCTCCAGGAAATGTATCGCCGGAACAACTACGACCCGGCTGCGGGGGTGCTGCGCGTGGACCCGGTGCGCGCCGAGGCCTTCCAGAAATGCCTGGAGCATTACTCCGGCGTGTTTATGAAAGGGGACGAAGCCTACGCGATTCCCGCCGGCACGATTAGGGACGCCGGGCGGATGAGGGACTTCGCCGCCTTTATCTTCTGGACCGCGTGGGCGGCGGCGGCGAACCGGCCCGGCGGCAATGTCACCTATACCCAGAACTGGCCGCACGAGCCGCTGATCGGAAACCGGCCCACCGGCGAGAGCGTGATCTGGACCGGGGTGAGCATCCTCATGTTGCTGGCGGGCATCTGCGCGCTGGTCTGGTGGTACGCGGCGCAGAAAGCGGAAGCGGACCCAACCGCGCTGCCAGCCGAGGATCCGCTGGGTCAGTGGCGGCCCACTGCTTCGCAGCGCGCCACGCTCAAATACTTCTGGGTGGTGGGGGCGATGATCCTCGTCCAGATGGGGATGGGCGTTGTCACCGCACATTACGGAGTCGAAGGCGGCGGCTTCTACGGAATTCCACTGGCGAAATGGCTTCCGTATTCGGTGACGCGGACTTGGCATATTCAGCTCGGCATCTTCTGGATCGCCACCTCGTGGCTCGCGGCCGGCCTGTTTATCGGCCCCCTGGTCAGCGGCATCGAGCCGAAATGGCAGCGGGCGGGGGTCAACGTCCTTTTCCTGGCGTTGCTGGTGATCGTCGCCGGGTCGCTTACCGGCGAGTGGCTGAGCGTCCAGCACAAGCTTTCCGACGCCGTTTCGTTCCGCTGGGGACACCAGGGCTACGAATACCTGGACCTGGGCCGCGCGTGGCAGTTGTTGCTGTTCATTGGTTTGCTCATCTGGTTCGGGCTGGTCATCCGGGCCGTCGGCCCGGCGCTGAAAAAACCAGGCAAGGAACGACAACTGCTGTGGTTGTTTCTGCTCTCCGGCGGCGCTATCGCCCTGCTCTACGGCGCCGGCCTGGCCTGGGGCCAGCACACGCACCTGTCCATTGTTGAGTACTGGCGCTGGTGGGTGGTGCACCTCTGGGTGGAAGGCTTCTTCGAGGTCTTCGCAACCGTCGTGATCGCCTTCTTCTTCGCCCGCCTGAAACTCATCCACGCCTCGCTGGCCGCCAAGGCCGCGCTGCTGTCGGCGATGATCTACCTGGCCGGCGGCATCATCGGCACCTGCCATCATCTCTACTTCGCCGGTACCCCCACCGTGGCGATGGCCTGGGGCGCTACCTTCAGCGCCCTGGAAGTAGTCCCGCTGACGATGGTGGCTTACTCGGCGCTGGGGGACTTGCGCCGCGGCAGACTCACCCCGTGGGCGCGGCGGTACAAGTGGCCGATCTACTTCTTCGTCGCCGTGGCGTTCTGGAACATGGTTGGCGCCGGATTGTTCGGATTCATGATCAACCCGCCGATCGCCCTCTACTACATGCAGGGGCTGAACACCACGCCGGTCCACAGCCACGCAGCGCTGTTCGGCGTCTACGGCATGCTGGGCATCGGCTTGATGCTGTTCTGCCTGCGGGCGCTGGCTCCGGAGCTGGCGTGGCGGGAGAAATGGCTCAAATTCAGCTTCTGGGCGATGAACATCGGGCTGCTGGCGATGTGCGTCATCAGCCTGTTGCCGGTGGGTTTGCTGCAAACCTGGGCCTCGGTAACCGACGGTTACTGGTACGCGCGCAGCACGGAGTTCCTGGGCTCGCCGCTGATGCAGACGCTGCGGTGGCTGCGAGCCCCGGGGGATACGATTTTCGCCCTCGGCGAGCTGGTGCTGGTGGCTTTCCTGGTGATGCTGCGGCCGCGCAGGAGCGCGGCGCCGGACAACTGAATCGCGGCCCGCAACCTGGCCGTTTGCTGTAAACCAGCGACTTTGCGCCAGCAGAGCGTACCAGGTGGGCGGGCCGGCCGCTTCGCCCACGATGACGTCGCGGCCAGATCCCGTCCTGGCTGATGGGAGCCGCTGAACC
>CAZXVW010000056.1:0-21597 GCA_964644025.1 uncultured Solibacteraceae bacterium
GTCCGCCAGTGTCCACTCCGCTGCGCTCCGGGACACAGGGGACAGTCCCAGACGTGGCTGGTCGCTAGTCGCTGGTCGGGCGGTGGGGAGCGTGGGGAGTGCTGGCGGTATGTATTGGTTAAATCGGGTGAAGCGGGGGCAAAGGCGGAAAAGATGGCGGGAAAGTGAGGGCTTGGCCGGGGTTTTGGGGGTCAAACCCGCCAGTTCGCCCTGTTGGCGCTGATGCGGCCAAGTGCTCACGTCGGAGGAATAGAGGCCCTCCCGGCGCCGGTCTCGGTTCCATGCTTTTCAAGTTCAACTTATTCATTGACTATCATTCCTTCTCCGTCCTCGACAGTAACTTAGGCTGGGGAAGGTGTCTCACTCATGTTGGCACAGAGGGGAGCGCCGACTGAAGCGCCGGAATGGCGGGGGTGACTCCGACCGCCCCACAGACAATCAGACTTGCCGACCCATAACTTAGTAGGCAAGAAATGGTCTTGACGATGGGCCACTTTCATCCGACAATCGACTCATGCTGCTGAACAAGTCCTTTCTCGGAGGTTTTGCTCCTGCGCTGTTGCTCTTGGCCGGGAGCACGTATCTGCGGGACGTTGTGGTGGCTGCGGAAGCGCCGGGCAAGGCGGGCCACGTGTTCGTCAAACGCGCTGCGGTCGAGGCACTCAAGCCCTCGGCGACTTCGATCAGCCGGGTCATGCTCAGCGCGGATCAGACCGACGGCCGCTACTCGATCATTGACGAGATCTTCAAGCCGGGTATGAAGAGCTTTGGCCACATGCACGCCTATCACGCCGAGACGTTCCTCGTCCTCGACGGCCAGATGAAGTGGACGGTCGGCGGCGAAACGCAAGTGCTGGGAGCTGGCGACCTGGTCTACATCCCTCCGGATACGCCACACTTTGCCGAGGTTGTCGGCGACAAGGATGTCCACGCTATCATGATCTACGAGCCCGGGGGATACGAGTACGGCCTCCGCCGCCGCATTGAAACGACGCCGGAGCAGAGGAAGGATCCGGAATACCGGCGCCGGATGATGCAACTCTCCGATGTCGTACCGCTCTCGAGGTAGGGTCGTGAGTTCCAGAATTGCGGTGACCGGCGCTACGGGCGCTCTCGGCTGCCGTGTCGCGAGACGACTCGCCGATTGTGGCGTCGCCCAGTGATTGATTGTGCGAGACGAATCCCGTGCGCCGAAGCTGGCGGAGGCGGAAGTCGCGACGGGGGAGGCGGGTGGAAATTGGGCTCGAATCGCCGGTTTTTCGCCTTCGCAGGCGGGATGCGGGGGGCGGCGATGGGCGTGGGGGCGGGCGGACGGCGGAAATCCTCGGCCGGGGAGGCGTCGCGGCGCTCGCGCTGGAGGGTGCGGAGCTCGCGCAGGGCGCGGGAGAGTTTCGGGTCCAGGCGCGATTCGTGGTAGGAGAGCTTGACCAGCGCGTTGGCGCCGAGGCGCGGCCTTGATTGCGGCCTGGCCGCTCCGTGGGACTCCATGAACCAGGCGAAGCGTATAACCAAGGGTCCGGCGCTCGGCCGAGCGCCTCAACAGAACCAGGGGCGAAGACACAAAATCCCTGACACTCCCTGAGCAACGGGCCGCCGCTCAGGCGGTTAATCTACTATCTGAATCGCATGCCCCAAATGGTCCTCACCCCCAGCGTCGTGAGCTGTCCCAGCTTCCCGCGATAGCGCATTTCGCCACACAGACCTCGATCGCCGAGTTCCTGTGACCTCCGTTGTATATCGCCTCGAACTCGGCCTGCGGCGCGCGGCCCAACGGTTCCGGGGGCCGGCGATGACGGAACCAATCCGCCCACTTCCGGATGCTGTCCTGAGCTACGGTTTGCGACAGAGGTCCTGCCGCTGACTGCCGGCAGCGATCGGGGCGCCGGTTGAGCGCAATCCCGGGAGAAGATCCGCGGGAATCCGGTGCGCATCTGCCTCTTGGCGTGAACCGGCCGCGGCCGGCTGGCAGCACGATTTCCACTCACTCTATAATTGGAGCAATACGAGGCGCCGGGTAGCCGGCCGTGAGCCGGCGGATTGTGTCCCCGGCAGGCCGAGCCGATGAAGCAAACCAAGCGCCGCAGCGGGTGGGTCCAGGTAGCCCGGTATTCCCAGATCGCTTTCCTCATCCCGTGCAGCCTCCTGGTGGGCTACGCGATCGGCTACTACCTGGACAAGGCTTTCGGCACCACGTTCCTCCGCGTGATCGGGTTGCTGGTGGGAATGGTTTCCGGCTTCATCGAGATGATCCGGGAGATCCAGAAGAACAATCGTGACTGAGGTTCCCAGCCAGGACGAACTGTTCTACCGGCGGGCCATGCGCCGGATTTACCTCAATATCTTGTGGCTGTCAGTGGCCGGGGTGATGGTGGCTGCGTGGCGCCTGGGGCTTGCCTGGGCGCTGGGGTTCCTCATCGGGGCCTCGGCCTCGGCCATCAACTTCCGCTGGCTGCACAACATGGTGGACTCGGTGGGTCCGGACAGCCGGAAGCCGGGCAAGAAGCTGGGCTTGTTTCTTTCGTTCCGGTACCTGCTTTTGGGGGGCGCCGGCTATGTTATAGTGAGATACTTTGAAGTCGATATCATGGCCGCGCTGGTCGGCCTGTTCGTCGCCGTAGCCGCCGTTTTGGCCGAAGTCCTTTACGAGTTGATCTATGCCCGAGCATGAACTCTGGATCACCGCGCTGTTCAACAAGTATCTGGCGGGAGCCGGCAACGCCGCCCTGGCGCTGGTGGGCACGCAGGCGCAGGACCCGGCCAAACCGTGGGTCAATTCCATGACGATGCAGATTGTGGTGGCGCTGATCCTCATGGTACTCGCCTTGCTGCTGAGGCCGCGCCTGTCGATGGACAGACCCGGTAAACTGCAGCATACCGCCGAGCTGGTTTACGGGTTCTTGCGGGGGCAGAGTGACGAGATCATCGGAGATCAGGGGCGGAAGTACCTGCACATGTTCGCCAGCGTGTTCATTTTCATCCTGGCGGCGAACCTGTTGGGGACGATTCCCACGCTGGAAACGCCGACGTTGCATCCGGAAGTTCCGCTGGGCTGCGCGGTGGCCGTCTTCCTTTACTACCATCTGATGGGGCTGCGGGCGCTCGGGCCGGTGAAGTATCCGCTCAGCCTGGCGGGTCCGTCGCTGTGGATGGCGCCGCTCATGCTGCCGATTGAGATCATCAGCCACCTGGCCCGGATGCTCTCGCTCACCGTTCGACTATTCGCGAACATGTTCGCCGGTGAAAACGTGTTCCTCGTCTTTCTGGGGCTGACCTATGTTGGGGTGCCGGTGATTTTTGCCGGCTTTCACATGTTCGAGGCGCTGATTCAGGCTTATATCTTCGTGCTACTCACGATGGTGTACGTGGGGGAGGCGGTGGCCCACGAACACTGACGTTTTCATACCGGTCTAATGCGGCTTCCAGTGTGAGCCCGGCTGCTGGAGGATGACGGGAACCACCTCCTGGAAGCAATTTATAAAAAAGGAGAAGCTCAGCACGATGAACACGAAACTGTTTTTGGTGTTGCTGGCCTTGTTCGTCTTTGCCAGCCCCATGATGGCCCAGGGAGGTTCGGAAACCAACTGGGTCGCCATTGCTTCCGGATTTTCGATGGCCTTTGCCTCCGGCCTGTGCGGTTTGGGCCAGGCGAAGGCCGTGGCCGCCTGCGCCGAGGGCATGGCGCGGAATCCCGCCGCCGCGGCCGCCATCCGCTTCGCTTTGATCCTCGGGTTGGCATTCATCGAGTCGCTGGCCCTGTACACGCTGGTGATTGTCTTCCTGAAGGTCGTCTGAGGGTTTGAACCGCCCACCGGCCCGCGGGGCGGCCCGCGGGCCCCTTCCATCTCGAGCCACAGCCACGGAGGTAGTGGTCGCGGCGACTGGCATCTTGTTTGGCCGGGAAGAGGACCCTTGCTGAACGAAGCTCCGGCACGACGCCGGGGAATGGAGCACGGCCGGGTAGACGTGCCCGCGACCGCTGTTTTTCGGGGCTGCGGAGATGTCGTATCATAAAAAGGTAGGGTGCCTTTACAGATGTGAGTTTTCGCGAGGCGGTTCATGTTGCTGGCGCTCCTGTTGTTACTCACTTCGACTGTTTCCGGGGCACAAGGCGATGGTGCTCCACCCTCTCCAGCGGAAATCACCCCCAGTGTGCCGGGACAAGCGCATCCCCGTCTGGTAGCCGCTCCAGTAGCCGGGAACGCGGAGACGCTGCGTCCACGACCGGGAGAACTGGCCCGGGTTGACCTCGGAACGGCTGACACGGCCGCTCGTGCCATCACGGCCGCGGATGCCTATATAGTCCCCAAGGCCGGCCTGACGGTGAAGCCGAAGCCTTACCTGATGCCCCGCGAGGGCGCTGTCTATTCGGCCCGGCGAATCTGGGCGCAGAAGCAGCAGGAGGCACGGCAGGAGGGCTTTGACTGGCGGCGCGCCATCGAGCAGTCCGGGATGTTGCTGGCCATGTCGCAGGCCTACCGCATCGCCGACCAGCCGGAGACCCGCGCCGAACTCAAGGGTCCTTTTTTCAAGGATTGGCTCAATTCGGTGCGGGGCCTGCATGGGTGGGGCGATACCGATGGCTGGCTAGCGAATTACGTGGCTCATCCCATGGAGGGCGCCGTGGCCGGCTACATCCAGATTCAGAACGACCCGAAGGGGCGGCTGCAGGAGTTCGGCAAGAGCAAGGAATACTGGAAGAGCCGCATGAAAGCGGCCGGCTGGGCCACCCTGTACAGCACTTTTTACGAACTGAGCCCGGTGGGAGACGCCGGCATCGGCAACGTGGGGCACATTGAACGCAACCCGGGCACGAAAGGGGCCGTGGACCTGGTGATCACTCCCACGTTGGGTCTGTCGCTGTTGGTGCTCGAAGACGTGCTGGACCGTTACGTGGTCTGGCCCATCGAGAGGCGAACCAACAACACGATGGCCAAGCGCCTGCTGCGGTCCTTCATTTACATGCACCATTCCTTCACGAACCTGTTCCGGTTCAAGCTGCCCTGGTATATTGACTCCCGGGGACCGGTCAACCAACCCGCAATCCGCTACAGCCAGCTACCCCGGTAGCCGCGGCCGGCGGGACCGGGGTGGAACAATAGGGACAGAATTGAACTTCGAGGTGAGGCCATGCCCGCATATTACTCTGATGAAGACCTGAATCGAATCAACGAAATCGGCGATGACGCGCCCTTGCTGTGGCAGAAGTTCCGAACCTGGTACGCTCATGTCTTCGCCGACGGTGCGCTGTCCCGCCGCCAAAAGGCCCTTATCGGGCTGGCGGTGGCGCACGCGCTGCAATGCCCTTACTCAATCGACGCCTACACCGAGGACTGCCTCGAGACGGGGTTCAACATGGCGCAGATGACCGAGGCCGTCCACGTGGCGGCCGCCATCCGGGGCGGGGCAAGCCTGATCCACGGTCTGCAGATGCGCAATACGGCTCACAAGGTAGAATCGCGCTGACGCGGTCGCGGCGGCGGTCCGGTGCCCGGGAGCCGTTCATTGCGTCACCGCCGCGAATATGGTGAAGTGAGTTAAAAACACCTCCGAAGGAGGGATGTGCTGATGGTACGCACAACGTTTCTCATCTTTCTGGTCCTGAGCGCACTGGCCGGGTGCAGCCGGGATCCCGCGGCAGCGGCAAAGAGGCTGCTGGAGACCGGAAACAAGTACTTTGACAACGGCAAGTACAGGGAAGCCTCCATCATTTACCGCCGGGTGATCCAGAAGAACCGGCTCTTTGCCGACGCCTACTACCGGCTCGGGCTCACTGACCTGAAGCTCGGCCGCGTCCGGCAGGCCATCGCCGCCTTTACCCGGGCCACTGAGCTCAAACCGGAAAACCAGGACGCCTACGCCCATCTCGCAGACCTTTACCTGGCCGCCTACCTGGCCAACCCGGCCCAGAATGAGACGTGGCTTGGCGAGCTTCAGAGGTCGACCGAGCGGGCGGAGCAGTATTTCCCGGGTTCGTTCGACATCAATCGCATCAAGGCGCATGTCGCGTTTACGCAGAAGGATTATCAGACTGCGATCGAGCTGTTTCGCGCCGCACGGAAACAAAAGCCCGACGATCGCCGCGTGAATCTGGGACTGGTCCAGAGCCTGGCTGCCGCCGGTGATACGAAGCAAGCCGAACAACTGGCAAAAAGTTACCTCGCCCAGGATAAGAATTTCGGCGCGATGTATGACTCCTTATACGCGCTGTACGCCAGGCAGAACAGGGCGGAGGACGCCCGCGCCATTCTGGAATCCAAGTGTGAGGCTAACCCTGACAATATTGCTTACCGGTTGCAGTTGGCCCGGCACTATTACGTAACGCGGCACAGCGAAGAGATGCGGGCGGCACTTGATTACCTGACCAGCCACCCGGAGGAGTTCCCGACCGCCTTCCGGGACGTGGGCAATTTTTACGTGCGCATCCGCGACTATGACCAGGCGCTGGAAACCTACCGGCGTGGAACCGAGGTTGTTCCCCAACAAGCCTCCGATCTGAAGAACCGGATGGTGGAAGTGCTCGCGCTGGAGGGAAAACCCCAGGAGGCGTTCCGGCTGGTGGAGACCATTCTGAAGGAAGATGAGAACAATACCACCGCCCTGGCATTGCGGGGAGCCCTGCGTTTGCGCAGCGGGGACCGGCGGGAATTGGACGCCGCAATCGCGGACTTTGAAGCCGCCCTGTCCCGGATGCCAGAGAACGTGGTTTTGCGGTACAACCTGGCGGAGACGTACCGAATGCAGGGGAACCTCGGCCGCGCCCTTGTTGAATACAACGAGGCCATCCAGAAGAGAGCCGACTACCTGCCGCCGCGGTATGGACGTGCGGGAGTCTACTTGCAACAGAAAGAATATGCCAAGGCGCTGGCCGCCGGCGAGGAGATCTTGAAACTGCGGCCGAATGACCTGCGTGCCCGGCTGATCCGCTGCAACGCCTGGATCGGACTGGGACAATCGGGGCAGGCCCGCGCCTCGCTGAGGGAGATCTTGGAGCAGTCTCCGCGGGCCAGCGAGGCGCTTTATCAGTTGGCGAGACTGGAGCTGCGGGAGCATCGATACGACGAAGCCGAAAAGCTCTTCCGCCGGCTTTACACGGGGAGCCCGCCGGACCGGAGGGGGTTGTTCGGATTGGTGGACGTCTACATGGCCAAAGGGCGCACCCAGGAGGCGATCGCGCTGCTCCGGACAAGCCTTGAACGGGAGCCGGACCGCCCGGCGCTGCACCTGGCCATGGGCAGCGTACTGCTTACCAGTGGGCGCGTGGAGGAGGCGGTTAAGGAGTTTCGCTTCGTGCTGGACAAGCGGCCGGACGACGGAATGGCTAACCGGTTCGTTGGATTCGCTTACTACCAGCGGGGGGAGTTCGCCAAGGCCGAGGAGTACTTGAAGAAGGCCGCCGAACTGCGGCCGATGGATCCGTTGCCGGTGCTCTACCTGGGAATGACCTCCGAGCGGCAGGGTGCGATGTCACAGGCAGCCGCTTACTACGAGGAAGTGCTGAAGAGGTCGCCGGACAGCCCGATTGCGCTGAACAACCTGGCTTACATACTCGCCGAGACGACCGCAGAGCTGGACCGGGCGCTCACCCTGGCCCAACGCGCGCGCAGCCGGGCGCCACAGGATCCAAATGTCGCCGACACCCTGGCTTGGATCTACATCAAGAAGAATCTGGCTGATAGCGCCGTGCTGATTCTCAATGACGTGGTGGCCAAGAATCCCTCCATGGTGACCTGGCGCTATCATCTGGCAATGGCCCTATTCCAACAAGGGGAAACCGGGAAGGCCAAGCGGGAGCTGGAGATCGCGCTCCAGCATCAGCCGACCGAGGAAGAAAAGGCGAAGATTAACGAACTGCTGGCCAAGGTGGGTTCCTGAGCGCCGGATAGCTCGATCGAGATGAGCAGCAAACTCAGCGCCGTCCGGCACCCCGGGGTTCCCTTCGTCGCGCCGTTCGCTGTCTTGATACTGCTGCTTGTTGTGCGCCACCACCTGGCGTTGGGTCCTTGGGAGCTACCGCTTCGAGCTGTTGTCCTGGCGGCGGTGTTGCTGGTTTGCTCGCGAAAAGTGATTGACCTGCGCCTTCGGAGCCCGCTAGGCAGCGTGCTGATCGGGGGGGTGGTGTTCCTGGTGTGGGTGGCGCCGGACCTGCTCTGGCCGGAATACCGCCAGCACTGGCTGTTTCAGAACGCACTTACCGGAGCCGTCTCCAGTTCCCTCGCGCCGGCCTGGCGCAATAGTTGGATGGTCCTGGCGTCGCGAAGCGTTCGATCCGTAATTCTGGTTCCCATCATCGAGGAACTCTTCTGGCGCGGGTGGCTGATGCGGTGGCTTGTGAACGCGGATTTTCGGAAAGTCCCCTTGGGCGCCTACACGCCGCGGTCATTTTGGATTACTGCTCTGTTATTCGCTTCCGAGCACGGCCCCTACTGGGAGGTCGGCCTCGCAGCCGGGATTGCCTATAACTGGTGGATCCTGCGCACCGGGAAGCTGGGCGACTGCATCCTGGCCCATGCCGTCACCAACGGCGTCTTGTCGGCTTACGTGATCCTCGGCGGCAAATGGGAGTACTGGATGTAAACGCTGCTGGCCGCCCGGTCTGCCAGGGTGGCCCGCCGCGTCTTTTCTGGAGACAATAAGGAAGATGGTGGAACGGCTTCGCCCGGGCGTTTCGGCCGCACGCGCGCGGGTTGTTCTTTTCGATTTCGACGGTACGATCTCGCTCATCCGCTCCGGTTGGGTCAACGTCATGGTGCCGATGATGGTCGAAATCCTGTTGCAGCTTAACACGGGGGAGACCGAACAGCAGTTGACTGCCGTGGTCGAGGAGTTCGTCGGGCGCCTTACCGGCAAGCAGACCATCTACCAGATGATGGCGCTGGCCGAGGAGGTGAGAAAGCGCGGGGGGCGTCCCCGCGAGCCGCTTGCTTACAAGAAGCAGTACCTGGATTTGCTTTGGGAAAAGATCAAGCACCGGGTACGGGAGCTGGAGCGCGGCGAGGCGCCGCCGGAGAAGTACCTGGTGCCCGGGGCGGTGAGGCTGCTGGAAACATTGAAGGAGCGGGGACTCGAAATGTATCTGGCCAGTGGCACGGACCAGGAGTACATGCGGCGGGAGGCCGACCTGCTGGGCGTATCGAGGTACTTTGACGGCCGGGTCTATGGCGCGCTTGATGATTACAAGAGCTTTTCGAAGGCAATCCTGATCCGCAAGATCATCTGTTCGACTGAATGCCGCGGGGAGGAATTCCTCGGCTTCGGCGACGGCTACGTGGAGATCGAAAACGTGAAACAGGTGGGCGGCGTGGCGGTCGGCGTGGCCACTGACGAACCCGACTGCCGCGCGGTGGATGAGTGGAAGCGGAGGCGCCTGGCCAACGTCGGAGCCGATTTCATCATCCCGAATTACCTGGACCACGACGAGATTATGAGGAGCCTGTTCCCCGGATGAAGTCAAAATATGAGACGTTTGACCGTTCCCGCCTGCTGATCAAGCCCTTGGGCGAACGGACTCACGATTTGCACCTGTCGCACTGGATGGCGCTCGAGGAGGAGGCGCCGGCCTTCGCGCACCCGGATCTGGCCACGGTGGCCGCCCGCCTCGCGGCGGCACGCCAGTCCGGGGCCGCGCGGATCCTGATGATGGGCGGGCACTTGCTGCGCGCCGGCGTAAACCGCCATCTCATCGACCTGATGGAGCGCGGTTTCATCAGCCACCTTGCGATGAACGGCGCCGTGGCGATCCATGACTACGAGCTTGCGCGCATCGGGGCTACGACCGAGAGCGTGGCGCGTTATATCCAGACTGGTGAATTCGGCCTGTGGGAGGAAACGGGGGAGCTGAATGACCTGATTCGCGAGGCCTATGAGCTGCGGCTTGGACTCGGGGAAAACCTCGGCCGGCGCATCGACCAGGAAGAGGAGGAATTTCCTTACCGCGAGCTAAGCATTCTGGCCGCGGCCTACCGGTTCTCGATCCCGGCCACCGTCCACGCCGGTGTCGGCTACGATATCATTCACGAACATCCCAATTGCGACGGCGCGGCACTGGGGGAAGCCAGTTACCGGGACTTTCTGATTTTCGCGCGGTCCGTGGAAGGCCTGGAGGGCGGGGTTCTGCTGAGCTTCGGCTCCGCCGTGATGGCTCCGGAGGTCTATCTGAAGGCGCTGGCGATGGCGCGGAACGTGGCCCGCCAGCACGGGCGCGCTATCCGGAACTTCACCACCGCGGTTTTTGACCTGGTTCCCATCCGGGGCGAGATTCACGCCGAGCCTCCGAAAACCGAGGCCGCCTACTATTTTCGTCCCCGCAAGACGATCCTCGTGCGCACGGTGGCCGGCGGGGGCCAGAGCTTTTACTTCCAGGGCGATCATCGCGCTACGTTGCCCGCCCTGCGGCGGGCGCTGCTCGAACAGGAATGACCACTGGCCAGATCTTGTCGAAATTTGAAAAGCTGTCAGCGCTGGTTGTCGGCGACATCTGTCTGGACCGCTGGTGTAGTTACGATCCCGCGGTGACCGAGCCCTCCCGGGAGACGGGCATCCCGCGCCTCGGCGTGGTGAGAACCGAGGTGACCCCGGGGGCAGGGGGAACGGTGGCCAACAACCTGGCGGCGCTGGGCGCCGGGCGGGTGGCCGTACTGGGCGCCATCGGGGAGGATGGATTCGGCTACGAGCTGAAACAGGCGCTCGCCAATCGCGGCATCGAGCCGGCTCTGCTGGTGGAATCCGCTTCCATCCAGACGTTCACCTATACGAAACTTCTGAATGCTGACACCGGGGTCGAGGATCAGCCGCGGGTCGACTTCATCAACACCCGGCCGCTGCCGTCCGCGACCGAGGCGCGGCTTCTGGAAACCCTGGAAGCCCGGGTGGCGGAATTCGACGTCATCCTGGTGGCCGACCAGGCGGAAACCGTGCAGGGGGGAGTTGTCACGGCCGCGATGCGCGAGCTGGTGGCCACTCTGGCCGCCCGTCATCCGGCGAAAATCTTTTGGGCCGATTCCCGGTTGCGCCCGGAGCTGTTCCGCGGCGTGATCATCAAGCCGAACCAGCAGGAAGCCGCCGGCGCCTGCCAGCGCGCCTTCGGCAGGATCGACTACCAGGAATTGCGCCGGCTGGTGGGCGGGAGATTCCTGCTGGTGACCCACGGTCCCGAAGGCGTACTGGTGGTGGAGGAGGGCAAGGAAACCCGGGTCCGCACGCGCCCGGTGGACAACCCGGTGGACATTTGCGGCGCCGGGGACAGCTTTTCGGCCGGTGCGGCGATGGCGCTGGCGGTCACCGGTTCCCCCAGCGAGGCGGCGCGGCTGGGGAACCTGGTCGCCTCGGTCACCATTATGAAAAAAGGAACCGGCACCGCGTCCCCGGAAGAAGTTCTGGAGGCGGAAGGGCGGCTGACGGAATGAAGACGCTGGCCATCGACATTGGCGGAACAAAGTTCCGGATGGCCGTTTTCGCGGGCGACCGGATCGCCGTCCGTGAGTCGCGCGCCACCAACCGCGAGGGCGGGCGCGACTGGATGATGCAGCAGATCCTGGAGATCGCCGGGGCCTGGCGGCGGGAGCCGGGCTATGACCGCTGCGGGGTCGGGTTTGGGGGGCCGGTGCTGTTCAACGAGCAGCGGGTGGCGCTTTCCACGCACGTCGGCGGCTGGAGCAATTGCGAGCTTCCCGCCGAGCTGGAGCGGGAGCTGGGCGTCCCGTGCATCATGGACAATGATGCCAACGTGGGCGCGCTCGGGGAAGCTGTTTATGGCGCCGGGACGGGCTGCGACCCGATGTTCTACATGACGCTATCGACCGGCATCGGCGGGGGCATCATCATCAATGGGGAAATTTACCGGGGCGCCGATTCCTATGCCGGCGAGATCGGCCATACCACCGTTCGTCCCGGCGGGCCGGAATGCCTGTGTGGGGCGCGCGGCTGCCTCGAGCGCATCTGCTCCGGGCTGTGGCTTGAACGGGATTACGGCCGCCCGGCGAAGGAGCTGCTGAAAGACGAGGCCTTCGTCCGTCGGTACGTGGTGGATCTGGCCCTCGGGTTGAAGAACTGCATCATGCTGTTGAACCCGGAGCGGATCGTTATCGGCGGAGGCATCAGCAAAGCGGGCGACCGTCTTTTCGGGCCGCTCCGGGAAGAATTGGGCCGGCAAATCACCTCGTGGTCCCGGGCGCGGGTGGATGTGGTCCCGGCGAAACTGGGAGACGAAAGCGTGCTCTACGGCGCGCTGGCGCTGGCGAATCAGATGCAAGGGCGGAAACCATGAACTTTGCCGAATCGTACAAACGCGACCTGCTGGAGGCAATCGAGAGGATCGACCTGGAAGCCGTGGGCCGCGCCATCGAGTGGATGCGGGAAGCCCGTGACGCCGGGCGGACGATCTTCGTCTGTGGCAACGGGGGCAGCGCTTCCACCGCGTCCCACTTCGCCTGCGACATGGTCAAAGGCGCCAGCTACGAGCGGCCCCGGCGATTCCGCATCCAGGCGCTGACGGATTCCCTGCCTACCCTCACCGCCTACTCCAACGACGTGAACTACGAGGCGGTGTTCGTTGAACAGCTCAAGAATTTCGCCCAACCGGGCGACGTGGTGATGGCCATCAGCGGCTCGGGCAATTCGCCGAACGTGCTCCGTGCCGTCGAATACGCCAATTCCATCGGGTGCAAGACGCTGGCGCTGACCGGCCGGGATGGCGGCCGGCTCGGAGCGATGGCTCAGCTCAACCTCCGGGTCCCGGTTCCGCACATGGGCCGGATTGAAGACGCGCACCTGATCATCTGTCACATGATCTGCTATTACTTCATGGACACGGGGGCCTGAGATCCCGGTCACGGGTCAATCCAGGCGGATGACCAGCTTTCCGACGCCGTCGGCATATGCTTCCACCTGCTCGAAGGCGGCCTGGATTTCCTCGATAGGGCGGTGGTGGGTGATGATCGGGTAAAAGCGCTCCGGATGAGCCTTCAGCAGCTCGATAGCGGTGCCCGTATCCCGGTTCGATCGCCGGACGTTGTACAACCGGATCTCCTTCCGCCGCATCCGGTGCCAGTCGGCCGTTACTTCCGGCTCGGTCGGGATGCCCGTGATGACCACGCGGCCGGCGTTGCGGGTGACGTGAATCGAATGCTCGAGCGTGCCGCCGTGCATGGCGCAGTCCATGGATACGTCCACCCCGCGGCCATGCGTCTCGGCGAGGATCGTGGCCCCGGGGTCCTCGTGTACGGGATCAATGGCGGCGTCCGCGCCCGCCCGCAGGGCCATCTCGCGCCGCTCGGCCACCGGCTCGACGGCGAAAACCCGGGCGGCGCCGGACAGCTTCAGGCAGATGACGGTCATCAACCCGATCGGGCCGGCGCCGAACACCGCCGCCGTATCGCCGAGGTCCACGGCGGCAAATTTCATGGAGTGGACCACCACGGCGAGCGGCTCGAACAGGGTACCCTCAGCAAAACCCATTCCCGGCGGCATCGGCGCCAGGTTCTCGGGGGGCAGGTTGACGTAGTCGCGGAAATAACCGGGATCGGGCGGCTGGCTCAGGAAACGAAGACGGGCGCAAACGTTGTGGTGGCCGGACAGGCAGAATTCGCAGTGGTAGCAGTAAATAGCGGGTTCCAGGAAGGCCCGGTCCCCCGGAGACCAGCCGGTGACTCCATCGCCGGTTTTGACCACCGTGCCGGTTGGCTCATGGCCGAGCACCATGGGATAGACGTTCGGCACATTCCCCACCGAAGCTTGGGAGAAGCTGTGGAGGTCCGAACCGCAGATGCCGACCGAGCGGACCTTCACCTGGACTTCTCCGGGGGCCGGGTCCGGGACCTCTTGTTTGCTGAGCCGGAACCGGCGGCGTTCCACTAGCTGGGCAACCCGCATCTGGCGCTGGAGGGCCTTTCCTGCCGCTATTTCTTGAACAGGTTGTCAAAAGCAGCGCGAGCGTCCTTCGGGTTGGTGGGGGCGGGACCCGGGACGACGGGAGATGAACCGGGGCTGGTCGCGTCGCGCGCTACCGTCACCCGCGATTCGAAGTATTCGCAATCGTTCGCCTTGTCCTTCGGCGAGACGCGAACCCGAATCGGCTTGGCGCATTGCAGCCGGAGGGAAGGCTCGAAGTGGGCGCACTGCTTGCAGCAGTGCAGCGGCACGCCGCACTTGGGACAGTTCCCGTTGAAATCCACGCCCGAGGGAAGCGTTGTCGCGCAGCTATAGCATCGGGTGGCGACGACGGCCTGCACCATCCGGGGCAGGCGGGGTCCGGTGATGTCAATCGGCTGCCGGGGCCCGCGCGGCCTTCGCTCCTGGCGGTCGCGGCCTTCGCCGTGGTTGCTTTCCGATTCCATATAGCCGCGCTGTCGGTACTTGCGATCACCTTCCATGGCTGGTCACTACTCCTGAGAAATCGCCCCGGGGCCTGAAGCTCCAATGATCCTCTCCGGTCATGGTCCCTGGGTTGCGAGACGGCATCTGTGCCTGTTGGTTCCGGATGTCAGCTCCCAGGGGGGAGCCGAATCACCGGGCGGGGAGCATTCCCGCGGCATATCACATGTCAACCTGGAGCTTCGCTCACCGGCAGCCGCCGACGGCCCCTCGGCCACGACTGGCGGTTGAGAGGGATGCTGCGGGTTTGCCGCGGCGCCGGAGTCTGACGGGCCGGAACCCCCGCTGATGCCTTAAATTAATTATCTATCACGGATTGAACCAGGATGCCAGAAAAATTTTCACCCGGATCCACCCACCCCCCATTTTAGTAAAGAATTGCACGGTCGCGTAAGGGGATCGTCGTAATGGTTCGGGCTGACGCGAATGCTGTAGCCCAAACGCCCGGTCTGCTGCGGCAGGAATTCCCTGCTGAAGACCGCCCGTGACCCGTTCTGCTCCCGCGCCGGCAGGGTCAACACCTCCGTATCCACCAGGCAGCCGTCGGCGTTAATACGGCCGATGACCGCCTCCACGCGGACATCCCGCGAGTTGAGCCCACCCAGCTCGACGACAGCCCGCAGCGGGATCGGTTGCCCGCTTAATACCGGATCTTCCAGCGGCGGGCCGATTTCCACGAACCGCACCTGGTCCCATGCCTGCGAAACCCTGGCGGTCCAGCGGGCGCGCTCGCGGACGTTTTCGAACTTCCGCTGGCGCATCTCGGTGTAGGAGCGGTGGGCGGGTTCGTAGAACTGGCTGTAATACTCGCCGATCATCCGCCACGCGTTGTAGACCGGGGTGAGATTCTTCAGCGAAGTTTTCACGCGCCGCATCCATCCCTCCGGCACCCCTTCGTCCCGGTCCTGGTAATACAGGGGTACGATTTCGTTTTCGAGCAGCGAGTAGATGGCGCTGGCGTGATCGTCATCCTGATCCTTGCTATACGGTTCCCGGTGACCGATCGCCCAGCCGCCGGAGACCTCGTAGGCCTCGTCAAACCACCCGTCCAGGATGCTCAGGTTGAGGTTGCCGTTGATGCCGGCTTTCATTCCGCTGGTCCCGCAAGCTTCCTCACCGCGGCGGGGATTGTTCAGCCACAGGTCGACTCCCTGGACCAGTTGCCGGCCCACCTCGATGCTATAGTCCTCGACAAACACCAGCCGCTTGGAAACTTCCGGGTCGCGGGAGAGCTGGACGATCTCCCGGATCAGCGTCTTTCCGGGGTGATCATCCGGGTGTGCCTTGCCGGCGATGACAATCTGGACCGGCATCGTCGGGTGGGTGAGGATCTTGGTGAGCCGTTCGATGTCGCGCTTGAACAGCGTGGCGCGTTTGTAGGTGGCGAAACGGCGGGCGAACCCGATGGTGAGGGCATCCGGATCAAGCACCTCCGATAGCCGGCGGATTTCGGTGGCCGAGGCGCGCCGCTCCAGCGCGGCGGCGCGCACCCGGGCGCGGACAAAGCTGACCAGGCGCCGCTTGCGGCGGCGGTGAACCTCCCACAGTTCCGAGCTCGGGATGTCGTCGATCAGTTCCCAGGTCTTCGGATCCAGGGGCCGTTCCCGCCAGTCCGGTTGCAGGTACTGGTCGTAGAGCGCGGCCAGGTCGGAGTTGAGCCAGGTCTGCAGGTGAACGCCGTTGGTCACCGAGGCGATGGGGACTTCCCAGATGGGAAGCTGCGGCCACAGCTCCTGCCACATCTCTTGCGAAACACGGCGGTGCAGGCGGCTCACCGCGTTGCGGTACGAGGAGGTGTTGATGGCGGCGATCGCCATCGAGAACTGCCGGTGCGGATCGGTGGTCCCGCCGCGGCCCAGCGCCAGCAACTGGTCGAACGGAATCCCCGCCTCGCGGCAGTAATCATGAAAATACTCGTACATCAGGTTGGGATCGAACAGGTCGATGCCGGCCGGCACCAACGTGTGGGTCGTAAACACGTTGTTGGCGCGGCTGGCGGCCAGGGCCTCATCAAAGCTCAGCCCGTATTCTTTCATCAGCAGGCGGATGCGTTCGACGGCGAGGAATGCCGAGTGGCCGTCGTTCATGTGGTAAACGCTGGGGCGAATTCCCAGGGCCCGCAGGGCCCGCAGGCCGCCGATACCGAGGACGATCTCTTGCTGGATCCGCTTGTGGATGTCGCCGCCGTAGAGCTGATCGGTGATGTTCCGGTGCTCCGGGAGGGCGTTCTCGGCGACATTGGTATCCAGCAGGTACAGCTTAACCTTGCCCACGTTCTTCTGCCAAACCTTGATGAAGACGCGGCCGCCGGGCAGCTTGATGGTGACACGCAGCTCCTTCCCTTCCGCGTCCCGCACGGGGGAGACCGGCAGCGTGTAGAAATCGTTGTCCGGGTAGCGCTCGGTTTGCCAGCCGTCAGGGTTGAGTGACTGTTTCAGGTATCCCTTCTGGTAGAGAATCCCCACTCCGACCAGCGGTATACCGGCATCGCTCGCCGCTTTCAGGTGGTCTCCGGAGAGCAGACCCAGGCCGCCGGAATAGATCGGCATGCAGCTCACCAGCCCGTATTCCATTGAGAAGTAAGCCACCTGCATCTTCTCCGAAATATTCTCACGGCGCATGTAATCGTCGTAGCGCTCGCAGGCGCGGCGATACAGGGCGATGTAGCGGGGGTCGGCGGCGGCTTTCCGGAGCGTTTCCTGGGCTACCTCGCCCAGCATCAAGACCGGGTTATGCCCGGAAGCCGTCCAGAGCTTGGGATCGAGACGGCGGAACACGCTACGGATGGCGGCGTCCCAGCTCCAGAGCACGTTGTGCGCCAGCTCCGACAGCCGGACCAGTTCCGGAGGAAGCGCGGGACGCACCAGGAACTCTTTCAATGGTCGAATTTCAAAGGCCATACCTTGACGCCCAGTTGACCTGTCAACTTCTCTTCAAGATAGCAGAGAAACTCGGCGCGGCGAGCTGCCGGGGCCCGGGCGGCCTTCCCAAGGCCCCGGCGCCACCCATCCCGGCCGAGCGGCCGGTGCCTATACTGGAATCGTGGGCTTCCGTCTGGCAGTCGACTACACGCCGCGGGGGGATCAGCAACAAGCCATCGACCAGCTTGTCCGCGGGGTCCTGGACGGCGAGCCGCACCAGGTCCTGCTGGGGGTCACCGGCTCCGGCAAAACCTTCACGATGGCCAAAGTCATCGAAAAAATCGGCCGCCCGGCGCTGGTTCTGGCTCACAACAAGACGCTTGCCGCCCAGCTCTTCCACGAGTTTCGCTCTTTTTTCCCTGACAACGCGGTGGAGTACTTCGTCAGCTACTACGACTATTATCAGCCGGAAGCCTACCTGCCTGCCGGCGACGTTTACATCGAGAAGGAAGCCACCATCAATGAAGAGCTCGACAAGCTGCGCCTTTCGGCCACCCGCAGCCTGTTCGAGCGGCGCGATTGTATTATCGTCGCCAGCGTGAGCTGCATTTACGGGCTCGGCTCTCCGGAAGCCTATTATGGGATGCTGCTCATGCTGGAAAAGGGCCAGCGAATCTCCCGCGAGGAAATCCTCCGGCGCCTGGTCGAGATTCTGTACGAGCGCGGCGACGGCGACTTCCGCCGCGGGACCTTCCGGGTCCGCGGCGACGTCATCGAGATCTTCCCGACTTATGACGACCACGCCTACCGCGTCGAGCTTTGGGGCGACGAGATCGAAACCCTCAGCCAGATTGAGCCGCTCACCGGGCGCATCCGGCAGACCTACCTGCGCCTGCCCATCTATCCCAAGAGCCACTACGTCATGAGCGAGACCACCCGCGAGCAGGCGCTGGCGAGCATCGAGGAGGAACTGGCCTGGTGGCGGAAGGAGCTGGAAAAACAGGGGAAGACCATCGAGGCCCAGCGCATCTATCAGCGGACGATGTTCGACTTGGAGATGATCCGCCAGATCGGTTACTGCCACGGCATTGAGAACTACTCGCGCCACTTCTCCGGCCGCCTGCCCGGCGAGGCCCCCCCCACGCTGCTTGACTACCTGCCGCGCGACGCTTTGCTTTTCATCGACGAAAGCCACCAGACGGTGCCCCAATTGAACGGCATGTACCATGGCGACCGGTCCCGCAAGGAGACGCTGGTCGCCTACGGGTTCCGCCTGCCCAGCGCCCTGGACAACCGCCCGCTCACCTTCGAGGAGTTCGAGAACCGCGTCCACCAGGTTATCTACGTCTCGGCCACTCCGGGCCCTTACGAGTTGACCAAGAGCGGCGGCATCGTGGTCGAGCAAATCATCCGGCCCACCGGGCTGGTCGATCCCCAGGTGGACGTGCGTCCGGTCAGGGGCCAGGTGGACGACCTGCTCAATGAGATCCGTCTCCGGGCGGAGCGAAATGAGCGGGTGTTGGTGACGACTCTTACCAAGCGCATGGCCGAGGACCTCACCGAGTACTACGCCGAAGCCGGCGTGCGCTGCCGCTACCTTCACTCGGAAGTAAGCACGCTGGACCGGATTAAGATCCTCCGCGATCTGCGCCGGGGGGAGTTCGACGCGCTGATCGGCGTGAACCTGCTCCGGGAGGGACTCGATTTGCCGGAGGTGTCCCTGGTGGCCATCCTGGATGCGGACAAGGAAGGTTTCCTGCGCTCGTCCGGCGCGTTGATCCAGACCATCGGCCGCGCTGCCCGCAACGTGCACGGGATGGCGATTCTTTACGCCGACGTGGTCACCGAGAGCATGAAACGCGCCCTGGAGGAGACCAACCGCCGGCGCCGTCTCCAGATCGCCTATAACGAAGAGCACGGTATTACTCCTCAGAGCATCATCAAGCCCATCGATATGAGCCTGGTGGCGGTCGCCGAGGCCGACTACGTGACCGTGCCGGTCGAGGAGGACCGGGAGGCTGAGTCGTTGCCGCCGGAGCAACGCCGTGCCCGGATCGCTGAACTCGAGGAGCGCATGAGAGAGGCGGCCCGTAAGTTTGAATTCGAGAAAGCAGCGGAGTTCCGCGATCGCATTAAGGCGCTCCGGGAGAAAGAACTCTATGAGGAGAGTACGTCCGCTCGCATTAGTGATCAGCGGACCGCTTAGAATGTACGGGCTCGGCCGGCTGTCAAACCTGGCCGAGCACCTGGGGCTTGTCAAAGCCTCCAGTTTCCGGCAGGCGAGCCGGATCTCCAACACGTTGCGTTGCGGACAGCCCGTCCATCGCTACGAGGATCTGGAGCCGGCCCGCCTGATCCTGATCTGCGCGCCCGATGAGATGGTGGCCGGCATTGTCGCGGGATTGCTTGAGGCGGGTCTTGACTGGAACGGCAAAGCCGTGCTGTTGAGCGGCGGGACACTTGACAGTGGCGCATTGCGGGAGCTGGCGGCTCGCGGTGCGGGCACCGCTTCGTTCGCCTGGATCGAGGCATATCCGGTTCCGGACTGCTTCATTGAGGGCGACCGGACCGCGGTGCGGGCGGCGAGACGGCTGTTCGAGGAAGGTGGAGGGCGGGCGGTGGAGGTCCGCCGCTCGGCACGCGGGATTTGCGCAGCCGGCACGTCGCTGGCCTCCTGGATTCTGCTGCCGCTGGTGGACGCTTCCCTGTCCTGCTTCCGTCACGCTGGTCTGACTCCCCGCCGTGGCCGGCTGGTCGTGGAACGGCTGGTCGAGCGGTCCTTGCGCTCTTACTTGAAGGGAGGCCGGCGGTCCTGGAGGGGACCAGCGACGCCGGAAGCCAGGAGAGCGTTCCGGATGCAACTCGAGGCGCTGCGCGGCATTGACCCGGCGCTGGCCGAGACCCTGCTCACCGCGAGCAAGCTTTCGCTTCACTATTTGGGAAAGAGCACGGACTGGCTGGAACGGGAGACTCTCCCGGCGCGCCGGGCCGCCGCCGGCTCCGGCGGCTGATCTGGCTGACTGGAACCCTCCTCACGTTGGCGGTTGCTCATGACGGCGCGGCACGGGCAGGTATTCCACGCTCGGGTGCCGGCGGACCGGCTGCGGGTAGAGGTTCATGAGCTGGGAGATTTCCGGGGGCATCTCGGCGCTGACACACAGGCCGAACTCCTTGGCGATTTCGAACGTGATCGGGAAGTCATGCGTCCAGGTGCCCGTGGCCAGCAGCGTGGCAATTTCTTCGGCCTTTGCCTCCGTGCATTTACCTTTCAACAGGCCGGCCACGGTCTGGCGCACCTGCGCGATCGCTTTTTCGGCCTGGTCGGCCAGCATCAGGGTTTCGTCGTCAATCTGATGAAGCGGCTTGGTGCGCAGCACGTGCAGTACCGATGCCGCCGGGTGTTGGCCAAGCTGCGGATCCACCGGGCCGAGAACGGCCGAGGGGCTCATCACAATCTCGTCAGCCGCCAGCGCGATCAGGGTGCCCCCCGACATGGCGTAGTGGGGCACGAAGACGGTGACTTTCGCCGGGTGCCGCTGGATGGCCCGCGCGATTTGTACCGAGGCCAGCACCAGTCCGCCCGGCGTGTGCAGCACCAGGTCCAGAGGAACATCCGGGTCGGTAAGCTGGATAGCGCGGATTACCTCCTCGGAGTCGTTCACGTCGATGTAGCGAAAGAACGGAAATCCGAGCAGGCTCATCGTCTCCTGGCGGTGAACCAGCAAGATCACCCGCGACCCTCTTTGTTTCTCGAGCCTGGCGATCAGCCGTTGCCGGGAGGCTTCCAGAAGGCGCTGCTTGATCACCGGCTGCAAGGCGGTCACGATGAAAAACAACCAGAACAGGTCGCCGATTCCCACGCCTACTTGCTGCATCGTTTTCTCGCCACCTCCATTTGATTTCCCCCGGGCCGCGGGTTCGAAATTCCCGCCGGTCAGCCCTGGGGGTGACCGTTTCCGGACGGTGCTGACAGCCGCGGCTGCCGGCTTCGCCGCGGCCGGGCCGTTCCGGGCGAGCCTCCGCCGCGGCTCCGTCGTGATCTTCTTTCATACCAGCTTTGCCTGGCTGGTGCAAGGACTCGTGGGCCGTGGCTATTGATTGCCAGACACAATTCGTGATAAAGGTGGAAGCAGAGCTCTCTGTCGTCACGATACGGTGCTTTTACACGCTGTGCCTTAATCCGCCATAACGCCAAGGTAATGCCGATGAAAAAAGAACTGCGGACCTTCCTGGCCCTGTTAATGTGCGAGCTCCTTGTAGGCTTGCTGTTGCCGGCACCGGCGGCGGCCCAGTCTGAGCTGCATCCAGCGGTTCTCAAGGCTTTCCAGGAAAACTTGCGGAAGTCCTACCTGGAGCTGTTCGAAATTGC